>JAKJGK010000049.1 GCA_022704435.1 Synergistota bacterium
ACGGCGTCATCAGGAACGTGGAGCTGCTCAAGGGAGAGTGGGACGGCGAGGCGTACACGGTGACCGGCAGGATAAAGCTGGCCGAGGTGCGCTCCATAGTCTGCCCCAGGGTCCCCGTGGACAAGGTGATAATCGAGACGGAGAAGAAGGCCCCGCCGCCCAAGACCTCCGGCAGGTACACGGGGCTGGTCATCGACGTGAGGCACCTGCCGCTGATACCTTCGATGACATTCCGGGTGTTCGACGAGGCCGGCCGGGCCGTGTACGGGGTGGAGTTCGCCGAGCAAAAGTGGCTGCTCCAGTCGGGGATCTGCTCCTACTACAACAACATCAACTACGCGCAGGGGGAGCTGCGGGTCGCCCCCAACCCCATCAAGACGAAGGCCGTCCGCCTCTCGACCGGCAACGTCGACATAGTCATCCCGAACTCGGCCGCGGCAATGATCAGGGGCAGCTCCTACGACTTCCGCAAAGAGTGCAAGGTGCTGCTGGTCGTTAAATAGGATATGAGATCGTTCAAGATTCTTCTCGCAACGGCGATGCTCGTCCTGTCCGCGCTCCCTGCGATCCCTGCGGGGGCGCAGGCGGAGGGCGAGCTCATCAAGGTCGAGGCAGAGGGGTTCGCCCCCATAAAGGGCGGCGACATGAGCGGGGCTAGGGAGGCGGCCAAGCGCTCCGCCTACAGAGACGCGCTCGAGAAGGCCCTGGGCGCCCATGTCACCGGGATCACCGAGATGAAGAACTACGAGGTGGTCAAGGACAAGGTCTTCTCACAGACTACTGGGCTGGTGAAGCAGTTCGACATCGTAAGGGAGAAGGTCGGGGACGACGGGATACTGTATCTGACCGCGATCTGCCAGGTGGCGCGGGTGGCGCTGGACGGCGTGCTCGGCCCCGCCGTGCTCGACGCCCTGGGCAACCCCAGGGTGATGGTGCTGCTCGACGAGAGGATAGGGGACACGCCCTCCTTCCTGTCGACCGCAGAGAGCGAGGTCATGCGCGTGTTCGAGAAGGCCGGCTATCTGCTGGTGGACTTGACCCAGGCCGGCATGATCAAGGGAATAGACCTCTACGAGGCATGGGCGAACAACGACCCGGAGTTCTTCCGCCAGCTCGCCCGCGACTTTCATGCGGACGTGCTGATATACGGGAAGGCCTACGCCAGCTCCTTCGCCGACCAGGTGATCAGCGGGGTCAGGATCTACGGCGTGCGTAGCACGGTGCAGCTCAAGGCGGTGCTTGCCAACACGGCCTACCAGCTCGGGTCGGACGCGGTCGAGGAGAAGACCAAGGGGGTCTCGGTGGAGGACGGCGCGATCAAGGGGCTGCAGCCCGCCGCGTCGAAGGCGAGCAAATCCATAGTCCACAAGATAGCCTACGCGCTGGTGTCCGGCTCCGCCGGGGGGATACCAGGCAGGACGGTCAATGTGAAGATCTCGAACATGACGTTCAAGGACGCCAAGGGGCTGAAGAGCGTCCTCGAGGACGTGGACGGAGTGACGGCGGTGTACCAGAGGCTGTTCAGGGACAAGCGGCTTGAGATCGACGTGGTGTCCGAGTTCACCTCGGAGGAGATAGCGTCGATGCTGTCGGACCTCGGGTACGACATAGAGGACCTGTCGTCCGCGACTGTGGAGGGAACGCTTAATGAGAAGCCGGCCGAAAAATCGGAGTAGGAGAGAGTCGCGCCCCTTCAGATTCTTCATGGTCCTGTGCGTCCTGACCGCGGCGGCGGGGATGGTCTCCGCCGCCAGGACCGCCCTGTCCTCCGGGGAGGCGAAGCCGCCCCCGGAGGCCCAGTACGCGGAGGTCAGCCTTGACGTTCCGCGGGACCCGGACCTGCCCGAGACCCTGCGCTCGGGGCTTCTGCTCCGCGAGCAGGGGTTGGCGACGGCGGACGGGGTGGGGCGCATCCCCGAGGACACCGCCCAGGGGAGGCTGCTGGCCCGCAGGGCCGCGCTGACCGACGCGCGGCGAAACCTGCTCCTGCTGAGACAGAAGCTGGTTGACGGGAAGTTCGACCCCCGGTCCGTGTCGGGCAGGATCGCCGAGGTAAGTATTCACTCGGAGAGGGTGGAGGGGGACCTGTACTTCTTGAAGGTCGATGTCCCATTGGACAGGCTTATGAAGGGGGATGTTCCGATTGAATAAGATTGCGAGATTCTGCGCGCCGGCGTGCCTCGCCGTACTGCTGTGCCTCGCGGCCTCCAGCGCCAGGGCGGCTCTGCCCGACGGCTCGATAGCCGTGCTGACGAAGGGGCCCTCCGCCCAGCACGCCGCGTCCGTGGCCTCCATCATCACGCGCGAGCTCATAGCCAAGGGGCACAAGGTGGTCGACCCCAAGCGGCTGGACGCGATACGCCGCAGCAAGGCCGCGGCCCTCGCGCTCGAGGGCAACGTGGACGCGATAATAAAGCTGAGCAAGCAGTACGGCTTCAGCACGATGATAACCGCGCAGCTCCAGGCGGGGAAGCCGGTGCTTAACGAGTTCCAGCTCTACACCGGCACCTCGTCGATAGCGGTCATGGCCACGACCTCCGCCGGACAGGTGGTCTACGCGGACACGGTGATGGGCAAGCAGGTGGGCTACACGCCGGACGAGGCCGCCCAGAAGTCCATAGAGGCCGCCGCGAAGCTCGCGGTGCAGAAGATGCTGCAATAGAAAGGGGCGAAAGGGGGAGTACCGCATGAAGAAAGGATTTGCAGTGTTCGCGGCGGCGTTATGCATAGCTCTACTCGCGGGAGCCGCGCTCGCCGCGCCCCCCGCGGACAGGCCGAGGCTCTCCGTGCGGCAGTTCGACAACAAGGCGGGCTGCGGCATCCCCGCCGCCGCGATCACGGAGATGATGACTACGGAGCTGTTCAAGTCCGGCCTGTTCAACCTGCTTGAGCGCGAGAAGCTGAACTACGTGGCGGAGGAGATAAAGCTGGGGCAGTCCGGGCTGGTGGACGAGTCCACCGCGCCCGAGCTCGGAAAGATAAAGGGCGCCCAGTACACCATGACAGGGGCCGTGACGCTCTTCTTCTACAACGACTCCGGGGGAGTGGTCTACCTCCCCGGGGTCGTCGGCGGCCTGCTGTCGCACACCGCCTACGTGACCCTCGACATCCGGATAATCGACACGGCGACAAGCGAGGTCGTCTACGCGGCCGCCGAACAGGGGGCGGCGAATCAGACCGCGGGGGGAATAATCCTCCCGATAGCGGCCTTCGGCGCGGGCAAGAGCGGCGGCCTGCTCGCCACCGCGACCCGCAACTCGGTCATCAAGCACGTGGAGACGATGAAGACGGTGAACTGGGATCGGTAGATTTTGCAGACTTGGGAGGTTTTTATCGTGAAGAAATACCTTGCGTTGCTGCTCTTGTGCGCGCTGTGCGCATGCTCCGGTACAATCGTCGAGGCCGCGGAGCAGAAGATCCGCATTGGAGTGATAGGCTTCGACAGCAAGGCCGAGGGGGTCTCGCAGGAGCAGGCCAATATAGTGACGGACCTGTTCACCCGCACCCTCGCCAGCTCCAGGAGCATAGCAGTCTACGAACGGGAGCGCCTGGCGAAGGTCGGCGAGGAGATCAAGCTGAGCATGTCCGGCCTCGTCGACATGAACACCGCCGTGGAGGTCGGCAGGATCGCCGGAGTCCAGTACATACTGATGGGCTCCGTCACCGAGCTCAGCGAAAGGGTATCGGGAGGCGCAGTCCCCCTGTTCTTCGTCCCCGTCGCGGTTGGCGGAGGAGGGCACGAGGCGAGGGCCACCCTTGACGTGCGCCTGATCGACACTACGACCAGCGAGACCAGGCTGGCCCTGTCGGAGACCGGCACATCCTCGAACGAGGCGACGGCTGTGATGGTGATGGGGCTCGCATTCGCCGAGGCCGAGTTCGGAGGCCTCCAGGCGCGCGCGATAGCGGACGCGGTCAATCGCCTGGCCCACGCTATCCGCTCCGAGCTCGGGGGCGAGAGCTCCCACGTGCTTAGCATAGCCGGGAACGAGGTCGTCATAGACATCGGCTCCAACATAGGCGTGAAGGAGGGGCAGCTCTACCTGATCTACGCCGAGGGCAAGACCATCGTCGGCATGAGCGGAGAATCCCTTGGCAGGGACAAGATGCCGCTGGCCGTCATTAAAGTGCGAGACGTTGCCGCTTCGCACAGTACTTGCGTGGTGGCGTCCAACTGCAGCCTGAAGCTGGTGCGGCGGGGCGACAAGATCGAGCCGGTAACGGCGGCCAAGGCCAAGGGGATGAAGTTCGTGTCCAGCAGGCCCGCCGCCTCAAGCGAGACGTTCGACCAGCTGTTCGGGTCAGGAGGCGGGACCCCGGCCTCAACTGTCCGCGAGACGCCCGAGCCGGTAGTGGAGGTAGCGGAGGTGGCGGAGGATAAACCAGCACCCGTGGAGAAAAAGGCCGAGGAGCCCGCGCCCGAGGTGGATACCTCGGTCGCGTCAGAACTGCTGAAGCCGGCGCCGGCCGCCTCTCCCACGGGACCCAGGCAGATCCCCGGCTTCGATCAGAACAAGTCCACCGACGCCAAGGTGATCCAGACATACAACCTCGACATGGGCAGGACGAACCTGCTCCGCATCGAGCACGTCAAGGCGATGAACCTCCTCAAAAGCGGCAAGGTGAAGGCTGCCTACGAGAAGCTCGTCGAGGAGGCGGGCAAGTACGAGGGGCACTACCTTGCGATGTACTGGGCGGGGGTGGCCGCCCACAGGCTTAAAAAGAACGACGAGGCCCTCCAGTGGATGAACAGAGCCCTTGCCGTCAACCCGCAGTACGAGCCTGCATCCGATTACAAGTCGAAGAAGCTGAAGAAGTAGAAACCGAACCGCCCTCGCCGCGCGAGCGGCGGGGGCGGTGCCGTATTCCAGACAGGACGTTGAAAGAACATACGACCATGGAGGAGGAAATTTCAATGAAATTGCTCAATGCCAACTGCTCGCGGACCATGTCGCGAACGGCGCGCGTCCTGATCGCGCTGGCCCTGGCCTGCGCCCTCCTGGGCGCGGGGATCGCTTCGGCCTCCGATACGGGGGTCGAGAAGGAGAAGCCTCTCATCGACTGGGGGCAGGCCTACATCGAGGGCACTGGCATGGCCGTAGCCCCCGAGGGGACGACAGGCGCCCAGGCCAAGGCCCTTGCCCGACGGGGCGCGCTAGTCGACCTTCAGCGCAACATGCTCGAGTTCGTCTGCGGCGTGCAGATAGACTCCCGCACCACGATGGACGACTTCATGGCCGAGGACATGGTCCGCTCCGAGGTCCACGGCCTGATCCGCAACGTGGAGATGCTCAAGGGCGAGTGGGACGGAGAGTGCTACACCGTCACAGGCCGGATCAAGACCGAACAGCTCCGCCAGATAGTGGATCTGGTCGTGACGCTGGTGCGGTAGAGAGAAGGGCGACCAGGGGCGCGCAGCCTGAGCGACCGACGCGAGCGAGAAAGACGCCCGTTCGGTCGCCTGCTTATGTCGTCCCGAACGAGCACAGCGAGGAGGGACCTCTTCCACTAGGTAGCCCCTTTGGCTGTGCCCTTGTTTAGCTTCACGGGCTCGTTGGTTCATGCCGTGATCCCTCGTGTTCAAGTACAAAGCAGAAGGGAACAAAAATCGCTTTTCTAATTCGAACCAGATGATACAAAGTTGTCTGGAGAGTATCGTCACGCAACGGTACTACTTCGGGGAGGATGAAAACTATGGATCAATCAACCTCAAAATGGAACCTACTGACGTGCGCATTAGTTCTGATTCTCGTATCTCTTACGACGAGCTCGGCGTTCTGCTCGACTGCTTCAAAGGCCTCCGGGGGCGGCGTGTTCGACGCTCCCGAAGTCGTGGGGCACGAGGGAGAGGAGACGGTCACTTTTGACTTCGCCTCGGTCGGCGTAGAGAAGGCAAACTGGGGGTATGGACAGGTAGTCGATGGAAAATTCAAAGTCTTTGTACGGGATAAAAACGTGGAGAGAACCTGGGGATTCAGTTTGCCGGAAAAAATATCGGCAAAATCTAACTGGGAGATAATAATCCAACTGGAAAAGTTCGATTTTCAGTTTATAGGCGTCGCGGTTGGCGGTCTTTACAAATTCAGTTCAGAAACGTATCACTACAAACCGATAGAAACTGATGCATGCCTTCTTATTCCTATTAATGGCGGAAGATGTAAGGTTAGGCATCTTAGACCGAAAAGCTATAAGCAATTGTATAGTATTCGTGATAATCGTATTATAAACCATTATGATATCGAACAATCCGTCCGAAAGATTTCTCTTCCCGCGGAATTAAGATTTGTCTATGACGGATTAGAGCAACAGTACACGGTGTATGCCAATGACGAGGAGATCGCGACCTACTGCTTCTCCGTCTTCGATAACCGAATTCCTTGGAACATAACCCATATCGCGCTAGTTATACTCACCCCGGACCGCTCCCCGGTCAGGATGGAGCTGGACTCCAAGTTCACGGTCCGCGCCTGGTAACGGCTGACCGGCCGGTGTAATAAAATCGTTGCGAGAGGACATGCAGCTATTAGGAACCCCTGAACAGCGCCGTTAGACACCCGCTGTCGGCCTGCCTGGCGCCAGGTGAAACGGGGTTGATCAGACCTTTCATCTAAAGAGGAGGAATCCGGGATGCAATTAAAAAGATGCTGTTCCGCCTTATTGTTGCTCCTAATTTGTCTTGTCCTGACGACGGGGTTGAACGTCGCCGAGGGAAGCTCCGGTGCGCCGGAGGCCTCGCAGCGCGTCTTCAATCCTTCAATGCCGGGCGAGGTCGTCGAAAACGCCTTTCTGCGCATCGCACGCGACGAAAAAAGTAAAATGGTCGCTTTCGTTAAATCCGGAACGAAAGTGGAAATCCTCGAGGAGTGGCTCGGCGGCAATGAAATTGCCTGGTATTTGGTAAAGAAAGATGGCGCTCAAGGGTGGATTCAACAGACGTCGGTCCGCAAGCTTGCCGCGAAAGAACCGACTCCGGCTGTGAAAATCGAGGCTCCGGCTCGGGATTCCGTGGTTGGACGGATAGACCCGCCGATACCTGCGGAGGTGTTGGAAAAGTCCTTTATACGAGCCGACCACGACCATAAGAGCAAGACTCTGGCTGCCTGCTCCGAGGGCGCGGGGGTCGATATCGTGGGTGACTGGACGGCGCCGGACGGGATCAGATGGTACCAGGTCAAGGCCGAAAACGTTGGAGGATGGATGATGGCGAAATTCGTCCGTCCCCTGGTCGAAGAGGCGGGTGAAACTCTCGCGCCGCCTGCCCGATCCCCCTCTTCGGCGAAGGCGGCAGATCCCTCGGCGGTAAAACCTGCGTCGAACGGAGACTACATCGCAGTCACGGCGAAAGGGTCGGGGACGTCCAGGGCCGAGGCTGTCGAAATGGCGTGGATGGAGGCGGTGCGCCTGGCTGTCGGTGTCGTCATTACATCGAAGACCGAGGTTACCAACGAGGAGATCAGCGAGAGGATCATCGCCCATAGCCGAGGTATCGTCGAGTCCTACAGAGTGATCGACGAGAGGAAAGACGGCGAGCGAATCGACGTTACGATCGAGGCGCGAGTCCACCGCCAGACGCTCGTCGACGCCACCAAGACCTACGGCGAGGCATTTGTGGTGGACGCCTCCACATCGGCCGCAAAAGACGCTGCGGCCAAGGCTAAGACGGAAGCCCAGATGAAGAAGACGGGAATGGAGCTGCTGAAGGAAGTGCTGGACAGCTACGGTCCCGAGATGTTCCTCACGGCGCATATCAACCCCGAGCTATTCTACGACAAAAACAGCGGACAGCATACGGTCGAAGTGATAGAAGTTTTTAACGAGAAGCTGTTCTGGGACGAGTTCCTTCCAAGGCTCCGCGAAGCTCTGGAAGGGGTCGCAGTGTCGAAAAAGAAAAAGACATACACACCGGAGGTTCGAGCCAACAATCAAAGGCTCACTTCGGAAAAGTTCATAATAGACAGGGAGTCGGCGATATGCAATTATGATAGTTTTAGCCCTCAAGACCTGCCCTACTGCACCGACGGGGAATTTAATTTTTATTCTTTCAAAGAGTTCCCTGTTGTAATTCCAAATGACCATTCAACATATACCTCCTATCTCTTTCGTGTGGATTACGACGCTAATCTTGTTGTTTACAATAGTCGTCTGTCAAGAGAACATGACGAAAAGCCTGTTGGGGATATTGTCGTTTTGCTGCTTGACTGGTGGAAGAAAATGGACTCGCATGTAACCTACATGGTCTCTTTCCTCGACGATAACGGGGATGTCATTCATGTCCAGCCCTATGAGACTGGCCCTCGCGGGATCACAATTTATCGCTCCTTGAAAGATAAGGTATCCAATTATCTTCTACGCCAGCCGTTTGTGTTTGCTCCCGGTTTTGCCAGCCCCTTTGTGATGGACTACCGAGAGCCATACAACTCTAAATACTTGAATTTTCTCTATTTAGACACGACAAAGATGAGCCGTCGATGGACTGTGGATAAGTACATTAACGACAAGGTGGATCGAATAAAAAGCATAAAGTTAGAGACGATATTCGAGCAATAGTAAGTGGACGGATGTGTATGATGACTGGCGCAGGCTGTCTAGTATAAGCGCATTGTTGCTTGAGGCCGAGAAACAATCGAATTAAGGAGGGTGTGGTGCTGATGAGGTCTTTTACTGTTAAAAGGGCTGCCGTCGTTTTGACCATCATGATCGTGGCTTTGGCATGGCTGGGCACAGCGTGGGCACAGGATACGGGTGTGTTCGGCTCAGGAGGTTCCGGTACCGGCGATGGCCCCTTCGAGTTCGATTTCGACGGAGGGGTCAAGGTGGTGTTCCAAGAGCTTAAAGAGGGAGGATCTAGCAACTACTATTTTAACGTCATCTTTACCGTCACATCACCGGAGGACATGCTATTCAAGATATCCAAGGCTAACTGCATCGCGTACGACAATAGGGGGAACGAGTACAACTACGATGATCTATGGATTGGGAACAAGGACATATCGGAGAGGCTCATCATAGGCGGGGTTCCCACACAGTTTGGTTTTTGGTTTAGAAAAGGAAGCCACACCCTCGCCGACGTCTACTCCCGCATCGATGTCAACATACTGGACAAGGTCGTCACACTGCGCAACGTGCCAAGCACGAAGTAGTCGTTTCACATACAATCCAAAACAGGAAAGGGTGACGCATCATGAAAAACAGATATTATGTCCTTCTGGCGGCAATCATCTCCCTGTGCCTCGCGGGCGCGGCCGGCGCGGAGGTGGCCCTCTCGGTCGACGACTTCCTTCCCCCCGTGCAGGCTAAATCCTCCGAGGAGGCCGCCGAGCTTCTCCAGGTTAAGGCGCCCGACAAGGTCGAGATAGTGCAGGAGTCCGAGGACGGGGAGGTCGTCAGGGCGGAGTCCGCGCAGGACGCTTTCAACGTTGTGGTCGACCAGAAAAAGGTTGGCTGCGTCAGAGCCGAGTTCGGCAGCGGATTCGGCTGGGTGGCCACGGGGATGGGGACATACGAGCGCATGGAGGACGTCGTCGCGTCGAGGATCTCGAAGCGCAACGCCTACGTTACGGCCTACATGATGGCGAAGAAGGAGCTGGCCCGGGCCCTCGGCGATCTCTCTGTCCGGGGGAAGACCGAGGTGCGCGACCAGATGCTGCTGGTCAGCAAGGCGGACGACTCGCTGAAGGCCCTCGAGAGCGACTCGACCGAGACTCTGGAGCAGGTGGTGCAGAAGCTGCTTAAGGGGTTCGTGCTCTACTCCGTGTTTGACGACGAGGATACGTCGTCCGTGTACGTGTCCGTCGTCTCCACTCCGAGGACGCGCGGACGCTTCAACCGCATCGACCCGGACAGCCTCGACGCGGCGTCCGTGCGCGAGGGGCTTGCGCAGATCTTCGCCGAGCTCGGCAGCGGTCTGATCCCCCCTGTCGGCGGCAAGCTGGTCAGCGTGCCGGCCACGGGAGAGGTGGCGTTCGTCGGCTTCGGCAGCTCGGTGGTGAGGGTGGACCAGAACCCGGCGCTGAACGCCAAGCTCGTCCTGCAGGCGGAGAGGGCCGCAGACATGCGCGCGGCGGACGCTCTCTGCGGGGTTATAATCGGCGACTCGACGAGCTGGCGCGGCAAGCTGGACGAGCGCACATCGTCGATGCTGGCGGATTTTGAGGTGGCGCAGAGGGACGACCCGATCAGCTTCACTCGGGACGGTCGCGCCTACACCGAGCTCGAGGAGAGAAAGGCCACCTTCATCAACACTCTGAAGGAGTCGCAGCAGTACGAGAGCGTGAGGCAGGGCATCCTTCCTCCGGGCGTGATCCGCAGGGTCTGGACGGACGACAAGAGCGGCTTCTCCTACGCGGTGGCGGTCTTCCTCCCCTCGGCGACTTCGGAGGCTAAGAAGGACAGCGCTGAGATGGACATGGCCGACCTGCTGTCGCCCGCCCCCAAACCCGCCGAGCAGCGCAAGAAGGGACCGACGGAAGGCGACGTCGAGCGTGGCCCGAGCGGCGTGGTCCATGACGAAGAGAGTCTTTAGTCTGTTACTGGCGGCGATCCTGGCGGGGCTTTGCGGTCCCGCCTTTTCTGACGCCGCTCTTACGTCGCTCGCCGGCTTCGTCGGGGAGTCGCCTCTCCCGGACGGCGCCCGAGAACGCCTGACCGCCCGCGTGGCGGCGGGGCCGGAGGCGACGGCCTGGATCATCGAGGAGGACGGCGTCGTCTACAGCCTGGTCTTCCTGCCGGCCCCGGACGAGGACGATCCGCAGGCCCGGAGGAAGATGGAGAGCTCCTTGCTCGCGGCGGCGGAGATGAAGGGCAAGATGAACCTGCTGCTCTACGGAGCGGCGTCGCTCTACCCGAGCGATGTGTACGCCTACCCGGAGGCGATAGCGGGGGCTCTGATAAGCCTTAAGGATGAGCGCTCCGCGAGCGGTATCGTTCTGCCCGGAAGCCAGAGCAGCCGTAAGATACTTGACGGGGGCGTCGCCTCGCTGGACTGGGCTCCCTTGGAGAAGATAGAGATCGCGGGGCGGAGCCTCCCGAGCGGCAAGGCGTTCGACGACGCCTACTGCGCGCAGCTATACGGCATCTCGCGCTCGTTCTTCACGACGGGGCAGTACGCGCGGGCGCTTGGCATTCTCAAGGAGATGCACCGCTTCCAGTGGATGAACCCCGACGCCTATCTGGACACGGCGGAGTGCTTCATCCGGCTGGACCGTCCCGAGGACGGGCGGGTGATGCTGGAGAGGACACTGGAGGCTATGGGGGACAAGTTCTCGGTGGAGCAGTTGGAGCGGGCCGGGGAGCTGTTCGGCGAGGCCGGGGACGAGGCCTCGATGCAGAGGCTCTTCGAGGAGGCCCTGAGGCTCTTCCGCTCGGGGAGGGAGGGAGAGCTATGATTAAGAGAGTTCTGCTCTGCGTCCTCGTTTTTTCGACGCTCTTCCTTCCCGTGTCGAGTGCCGCCGACCGGTCCGTGGTGACGTCCGGGTTCGGCGAAACGGTCGAGCAGGCGCTTGAAAAGGCCCTGAGCGAGGCTGTGGCGGCTGTCGCGGGCGGGATCTTCGCAGAGCGAAGCACCCTGTCAGGGGAGGACCTGAAGGAGCGTTTTTTGCGCTACAGCAGGGGCACGGTGGAGACCTACACGGTTCTCGAGGAGAAGGAGCTGGAGCTGGAGAAAGGCTTTTCCGTGACCGTCCAGGCGGTCGTGGACATCGCCGCTCTGCGGGAGAGGGCGACGGAGTTCATGCAGAGCTTCCGCGCCGACCTTCCCTCCTCCGAGGGCTCGCAGGGCGGTCTGATCAAAACCGTCGATAGCCTAGTCGAGCAGATCCGCTCCTGCAGATTCGAGGACTTTCTGGCCCCGGAGATAGTGGCCGCCAAGCGGGACGAGAAGACCAGGACCATCTCCTTCTCGCTCAGAATAGCGTTCGACGCGGATGCCTACCGCGACGGCTTCGCTTGGGGGGTCTCCTTCCTCCTTGAGCGCATCGTGTCGGAGCCGGAGTTCAGCGCGCTTTTATTCCCCGAGGAGGGGGGCAAGGGGGTGCCCGCCGCCACGTTCCACGTGTTGGACGAGAACCAGGTGTCCAGAAGCTACACTCTGCCGGTGGAGATCGCTAACCGTCTCGCGGACGCGCTCGGATTCTCCGTCAAGAGCGATCCGAGGGGCGCCGCTTTCCGCAGGGCGTGGCTTCATCTGGACCTTCTGGACGGGGAAGGGGCGTCTCTTGAGCGCATTCCCGTCGCTCTTCCGCTGACCAACGTCGGTGCCTTTTTTCTCAGAAAGAGCGCGGAGGCGGCTGTGGAAAGGGTGGCGGGGCAGCTTGCATCCGCCTCGAAGCGTGTCGCGGTCGCGCGGACTCTGGACGAGGTCTTTCTCGTCCAGGCGTTCGGCAGGGCCCTCCCCAGCGGCGGCGCGGAGTTCATGACCGACTCGGTCCAGCAGATGAAGCTGGAGCTGCCGGAGGAGCTGTTCTCCCGTACGAAGAGCATCGCGGCGACTCTTCGCCTTGAAAAGTGGTGATCAAGATGAAACGGCTGGTACAATTGTCGCTCGTGGCCCTTGTTTTGTGCTTGACGACGCTCTGCTCGCACGCGGAGACTCAGGAACAGCAGCTGGTCGTCGCCGAGGGTGAAGGGACCGGAACAGACAGGGAAGAGGCGCTGCGCATGGCCTGGCAGGATTCTGTGCGCAAGGCCACAGGGCTGGTCATGGACGCGACCACCGTCCGAAAGGGTGCCGACGTGGTCGACTCCATCACGCTGCTGAGCAGAGGGTACATAGAAAAGTACGAGCTTCTGGACGAGAGCGAGAAGGACGGCCTGTTCCACACCAAGGTGAAGGCGTGGATACGCAGGGACATAATCCTCCAGGGGCTGCTCGCGGAGAAGCCATCCGAGTACGTGATGGAGGGAAGGAGCCTCTACGCGCGTGCGCTGACCAGGGAGCAGCAGATCCGCGAGGCGATCGACATTCTGGATGAATGGTTCACGGCCTTCAAGTACGAGAACTACCTGATCGCCTCCGTGTCCGACCCGGCCTTTCGTCACGGCGCGGGGGAGGTTGTAGTCAAGCTGTCGCTGTCGTTTGACTCAAGGCGCTTCTACAGCGAGTTCTGCACGGAGGTGGGGCGTCTCCTGGACTATGTTGCGCTGGCGAAGGAGGCCGACCTGCCGATGTTTCTGCCGTTCGACGCCCGCTCCGGCTTGGTTCGGCTTCCTTACGAGAGGGTAAGCGTCGGAGAGCAGGTCGATCTGATGGGTCTGAACTCCGCCAGGGAGAGAATGCCTCACGCAAGCGT
The DNA here is from genome assembly GCA_022704435.1 of Synergistota bacterium. Lineage (GTDB taxonomy): Bacteria > Synergistota > Synergistia > Synergistales > Aminobacteriaceae > JAAYLU01. The sequence goes on from JAKJGK010000049.1 coordinate 13,287, forward strand.
CACGGAGGCCGAAGGCGGGGCTGGTCGGGCGAACGTCTACCTCGCATCGTCGCCCTTCTACTTCTCCGCCTACAGACTGCCGGAGGAGGTGTTCAACGCTCTGTGGGTCAGGCTCTGGAAGGGAGTTAAATCAAGGCCGGACGGCACGCTTTTCCGAGAGGGCAATTTCAGGATTGCGCTGAAAAGCGAGGGGGGGACCGAGCTGCTGGTTCATGAACACCCCTTGAGCATAGACAGCGTGATACTCTTCCCCGATCCGCGCTCTCCTCTGATGACAAAAGGAGCGCCGGGAAAGGATCAGGCGCTCTTCCTGATCCCCGGATTCGGAAAGAGACAGCCCGGAAACCAAGACTACAAGCTTTTTCCGTATGCAGAGACGGAGATAGTCATCAAGGTCGCGCCCGACACCATGCGCTCCGTGGCAAAAGCCGCGTGCTCCGTGGTGCTGAAGCGATAGCATCGCTCGAAGGGTTCGGGGAGGCGTTTGACGCAGATGCCGGGAGGATGGACTTCCATCTTGCCGAGGACGACGAGAGCGCCTGTCCGGTCACGTGGCTTGGCATATCTACAAAAACGGAAGAGTGACCAGAATGATCTACGGGGAGTATTTTGACGCGGATCAGCCGGGATGTGACTGGCGGCTCGCCGAGGTGAAGCGAGCCGCCCTAATTTCGGGAGGGAGAGATGCCGTTCCGTCTTCTTGAATCGAGTCGGGATGACAGGAGGGCAATGCTCGCAGAAACGACAGAAGCACTGTTGCTCCCCGTCCCCGATGCAAGTGGTCAGAACAGCGTTGCGGCGCCAATCCTATCCCCGCAGATCGTCCTCCTCGATTCCTGCGCTTTTGAGTATTGCCTTCATAATGCCTGTTCCGAGCATCTTTCCACGGTGAAGGGGGACGACCGTCACTCTTCCCTCTTCGCTCTCCATTACGACGTGGCTTCCTTTCTGCCGCAGGCGCCTGAACCCGCGAGACATCAAGAACAAGATCATTTCTGCTCCTGTCATTCGCGGGAGTTTCGGGCTCATTTCACGGCCACTTTACGGACGCTGGGAAACTCGCGCGGTCGACCAACCGCTTCGATGTACAACTCGATGGCCTCTTCCAGGTTCGACAGCAGTTCTTCCATCGTCTCCCCGCAGGAATGGCAACCAGGCAACTCCGGTACGCTGGCGAAGAGCTGCCCGTCTTCGTCCCTGTCTATCACTGCGTAGTATTCGGCCATGAGATCACACCTTTCCAAACCAGTTTCGCGGGGAACTTTTTGTCTGAGAGGATGATAGCACGATTGACAGACTGCGACAAAGAGGCGGAGAGGGACGTCGTCCTCTTCTCGCCCGTCTACGGCCGCGGCCACACGGGCAACATCTTCTTCAACGCCGGCCCGAACATGATGAACGTGGCGGTGTCGCGCGCCCGGGACTCGTTCATAGTAGTGGGGAACCCCGACCTCTTCGTCGAGGGGAGCGGCAGGCCCTCCGGCATACTGGCGCGCCACCTGCGCATGGCCGCAAGGTGAGGAGGGAAACCGGCTATCAAACCGCTTAGAGGTCAATGCGATGGGCTCCTCCGAGTTCGGTTCGCTTTGCAGGGCGGGGTTTCATAGGCTGGAATTCAGGAAAGACACAAAAACTGGCGGAGGGCAGAGGATTCGAACCCCTGGGGCTTGCGCCCAGCTGATTTCAAGTCAGCCACCATCGACCACTCGGACAGCCCTCCGCCCGCATACGGCATTATACACTCTTCGAAGAGCATTGCCAACGCTTCAGGAAAGGTTTCCAACAACCATGAAATGTAAGAATACGCCCCTTCCAGACAAATAGTCAGCCGTTCACGAGTGAATACCCGAAAATCGCCAATTTCAACCCACAGGAGGATGATGATTCATGGGAGTCGTGCCGTTTCGTATGGACCCTACATTCCCACCCACTCATAACGAGGTCGGGGGCGGCACGCCCAGCGCGGCGTAAATCTGCCTCTGCTTCTCCAGAACTTCGCCAACTCTCGGCTCCTTCCCAGGGCTCTCGAAACACTCGATCACGTCCAGCTTGTCCAGAGCCCCCTGAAGGGTGTAGTCCTTGAACAGACTCGAGTCCCGCATGCGCTTCTTGATGCAGGAGAGGTAGATGAGAGCCACGAATTCGACGAACAACTTCCCTTCCAGGCTCCACTCGGAGGAGACGAGAACCCGCCTCATGTTCAGTCTCTCCTTGAGGTTCCCGAAGGCCTTCTCGACCATGTCCTTGTTGCGGTAGAGGTCGAGAGCGATTGAGTCC
>JAKJGK010000171.1 GCA_022704435.1 Synergistota bacterium
CCGCCTCGACGACAGCGGCGGGGTTGTTCTCCATCGCGCCGCAGCCTATGACTATCACCGGCTTCTTCGCGTTGCGCAGGATCTCCGCCGCCTCTTTCAGGGCGGGCGGGACGTCGCCCGCCTCTCCCCTGACGGCGGCTCTCAGGGAGCCCAGCAGCCCGACGAGCTCCTTTTTACCGGCCGGTACGTGCACGTCCGTTATCCCCTCGAAGGGGCTCTTTCCGGAGGATACGTTGATCAGTTTTGCGCCGTTGACTATCGTGGCTACGCGGACGTAGCTGGCCATCACGGGGGCGTCCTTCTGCGGGTCGGCCTCCAGCAGGAGCACGGCGTCGCTGCCGAGTATGTTCGAGGCGGCGGTGAACGGCCTTACCCCCTGGGCGGCGAACGGCTTCAGCCCCTTCACGAGAGCGCGCAGGGTGTTGCCGAAGAAGCCGTCGACCTTGTCCATCTTGAGGGTGTCGTCGAAGAACGACGAGATCACCGTGAGCTCCTCGTCGGTGGACAGCTCGCTGACCAGGGCGCCGGCCCTCCCGGCCTTGAGAGCTGGTCCCATCCTGGCTGCTATCTCGTCGAGCGCCTCCTCCCAGGTGGCCTCCCTGAAAGTTGAGCCCTCGCGGATCATCGGTGCCTCGAGTCGCTCCCCCTCGGTGGACTTGGGCAGCCACCACCTGCCCATGTGGCAGAGCTGGCCGCCGTCCGGGGCGTCGGGAGGGATCCCCTCCACCCTGACTATGCTGCCCGTGCGGACGTAGGCCTTTATCCTGCACCCCATCGAGCACAGGGGGCAAACGCTCTCCACCTGGTCGTCGCAGTCGTGCCTGCGCCCGCGATAGACGAAGTCGCGAAGGGTGATGGTTCCGGTCGGGCATACCTGGGCGCACGCCCCGCACCTCACGCAGGTGTCGCTGTCGCCGAACATCGCTCCGAGGTCTGACGTTATGTTGGTTCCCCATCCGCGCTTCTCCAGCCCCAGGGTGTGGGCGCCGACCTTCTCCGCGCAGACCCTTATGCATCTAAGGCAGAGTATGCACCTGTTGTGGTCTATCTGCATGTTGGGGTCGGTCGCGTCGTTGTGGAAGGTCTCGTACAGGAACGGGTAGCGCACGTTGTCCATGCCGTGCTCTATGGCGAGGCGCTGGAGCTCGCAGTCCCCGGTCTGGGAGCAGAACATGCAGAAGTGGTTCCTGCCGGCGAAGAGCAGCTCCAGGTTCTGCCTGCGGTAGTTCTTCAATCGTTCGGTGTTGGTGGATATGCTCATGTTGTTCTCGGCGGGGGTCGTGCAGGCCGTCAGCAGCTTGGCGCTGCCGGCCGCCTCGACCATGCACATCCTGCACGACCCTATCGGGGTCAGCCCCTCCATCCAGCACAGCGTGGGTATATATATTTCGTTCTTTCGGGCGGCCTGGAGGATGGTGTCCCCCTTCTCCGCCCTGCACTCGACTCCGTCGATGACGAGGGTGATTTCACTCATTGGTCTTCCTCCTCCACGACTACTTTTTCTCTATGGCGCCGAAGGGGCACTTCTCGAAGCACGTGCCGCAACGGATGCACCTCTCCTGGTCGATGACGTAGCCGGAGGTGCGGTCGCCAGGGATGCACTGGACGGGGCAGTTCCTGGAGCAGATCCCGCACTTCCTGCACAGGTCCTGCATTATGGTGTACCTCAGGAGTGCAGAGCATGCGCCGGCGGGGCACCTCTTCTCCTTGATGTGGGCCACGTACTCGTCCCGGAAGTAGCGCAGGGTGGTGAGCACCGGGTTGGGCGCTGTCTGGCCGAGGCCGCACAGCGACATGTCCCTGACCATGAGGGCCAGCTCCTCCAGCTTCTCGAGGTCCTCCATCGTCCCCTCCCCGGCGGTGATCTTCTCGAGGATGAGCAGCATGTGCTTGGTCCCCTCCCTGCAGGGCACGCACTTGCCGCAGGACTCCTTCTGGGTGAACTCCAGGAAGAACTTCGCGACGTCGACCATGCAGTTGCTGTCGTCCATGACCACCAGTCCGCCCGAGCCCATGATGGCCCCGAGCGCTGTCAGCGACTCGTAGCTCACCGGGGTGTCAAGGTGCTCCTCGGTAAGGCAACCGCCGCTGGGCCCGCCGATCTGGACGGCCTTGAACTTTCTGTCGTCGAGGATGCCGCCGCCTATGTCGAAGATTATCTCCCTCAGCGTGATCCCCATCGGGACCTCGACCAGGCCGGTGTGCTTCACCTTGCCCGTCAGCGCGAACACCTTGGTGCCCTTCGACTTGTCCGTGCCCATGGAGGCGTACCATTGGCCGCCCCTGTTGACGATCTGGGGGACGTTGGCCCAGGTCTCGACGTTGTTTATGTTGGTGGGCTTGCCCCACAGGCCGTAGTTGGCCGGGAACGGGGGACGCGGGCGAGGCATTCCGCGGCTGCCCTCTATGGAGGCCATGAGCGCGGTCTCCTCGCCGCAGACGAACGCCCCCGCCCCCTCCTTGATGTGCAGCTCGAAGGAGAAGGGGGTGTTCATTATGTTCCTGCCGAGCAGGCCGTACCCCTCTGCCTGGGCTATGGCGTTCTTCAGCCGCGCTATCGCCAGCGGGTACTCCGCCCGGCAGTAGATGTACCCCTCGTCGGCCCCCATCGCGTAGGCCCCGAGCAGCATTCCCTCTATCACGCTGTGCGGGTCGCCCTCGAGTATGGAGCGGTCCATGAACGCACCGGGGTCGCCCTCGTCGGCGTTGCATATAACGTACTTCTTATCGCCCTTCGCCGCGGCGCAGAAGCTCCACTTGAGTCCCGTCGGGAACCCGCCGCCCCCTCTGCCGCGCAGGCCGGAGACCTTCAGCTCCTCTATCACGGCGGCCGGGGTCATGGAGGTCAAGGCCTTCCCCAGGGCCTCGTAGCCGCCTCGCACGATGTACTCGTCGATGTTGTCGGGGTTTATGTAGCCGCAGTTGGCCAGCGCTATGCGCCTCTGCTTGCCGTAGAAGGGGATGTCGTTGTAGTGGGGGACCTTCGGCATGTCGACGCCGCCCTCGTACATCAGCCTCTGCACCGGGCGTCCCTTGAATATGTGCTCCTCGACGATCTCGTGGACGTCGTTCTTCTTCACCTTGCAGTAGAAGGTTCCCTCGGGGTAGACCACCACGATCGGCCCCATCTCGCACATCCCGTGGCAGCCGGTCGGGACCACCAGCACCTCCTGGTCGAGCTTTCGCCTCTCCAGCTCCTTCTTGAAGGAGTCTATAACCTCGGTCGCGCCGCTCGACGTGCACCCGGTGCCGCTGCAGACAAGAACATGGGATCGAAAAATAGCCATCCGTCCTCTCCCCTCCCTCAGTCGGCCCGGCCAATGGCCATCTTCTCGACCACGCGGCCGTTCACCACGTGCTCTGCGACTATCAGGGGCACGTCCTCGGGCTTCACGTGTCCGTAGGTCACCCTCTGGCCGGAGCGTATCACGTCGAGAAGAGGCTC
>JAKJGK010000050.1 GCA_022704435.1 Synergistota bacterium
CGGGTCGATAACCGCCGTGATGATCAATACCCCAGGGACTCCGTCCGCCGTGGTGACTGCGTTCGACGGCTACCCCCTGACCAGGAAGGGGCAGGCCGGGACCGCCCTTGGGATCTCGCTTGTAGCCTCGGTGGTCGGCGGGTTCGTCGGAATAATCATACTGGTGCTGTTCGCCGGGCCCCTGGCACGGATGGCGCTAAAGTTCTGGCCTGCGGAGTATTTCGCCCTTGCGATCCTGGGTCTGTCTACGATTGCCTCTCTTGGCGGGGGGCGCTGGCTTGAGTCCTTCGTCGCCGTCATGCTAGGCCTGCTGCTGAACACCATCGGAATAGACCCGCTCAGCGGAGTAAGCCGCTTCACGTTCGACGTGATCAGGCTGTACGACGGTTTTTCCTTCATACCGGTGCTCATAGGCCTGTTCGCCCTGAGCGAGGTCTTCACCGGCATCGAGACGGGCGAGGTCGCGTTGCCCCCGGCGAAGCCGGACAAACAGAAGTCCCCCTGGCCGTCGGTCCGCGACTACCTGAAGTTGAAGTACTCCATGATCCGGGCCGGGGTGCTGGGCACTGTCATAGGTGTGTTCCCCGGCGCCGGCGGGACTATCGCCTCCTTCATAGCCTACGACGTTGAAAAGCGCCTCAGCAAGGATCCGGAGAGCTTCGGCAAGGGGGCCCCCGAGGGTGTCGCGGCGGCCGAGGCGTCGAACAGCTCCTCTGTGGGCGGGGCGCTGGTTCCCTTGCTGACCCTCGGCATTCCCGGCAGCTCGTCCGCAGCGGTACTCATCGGGGCTCTGATGATCCACAACCTTCAGCCGGGGCCAGAGCTGTTCACTCGACACCCGGAGGTAGTCTACACACTGTTCTCCAGCCTGTTCGTGGCCAATATCATCCTCCTGTTCCTCGGCCTTTTGGGAGCGCGGCTTTGGATAAGGGCGGCGCTCATACCAAAGAAGCTGCTCTACCCCATGATATTCGCCTTCTCCTTCATTGGCAGCTACGCGGTCCGATCGTCGCTGTTCGACGTGGGCGTCTGCCTTGCGTTCGGCATACTGGGCTGGTTGCTGTCGAGGAGCAAGATCCCCGTGTCGCCGATTGTACTCGGTATGATACTGGGGACTATGATAGAGAAGAACCTCAGGACGACCCTCATGATGGGCGGCTTCTCCCTGTTCCTCAAACGCCCGCTGTCGCTCGTGCTGCTGTCGCTGGCGCTGCTGTCCATGATAGTGCCTTTCGTCAGGGATTTTAAGAAGGCTCGCGAGGCCAAGGCATGACCGCCCAGTTCTTCGCCGTCGTCAACATCCTTGGCGGCCTGGCCCTGTTTCTTTACGGGGTTGAGCAGACTACCATAGCGTTCGGCACGAGCTTCGGTGACAAGGCCAAGGAACTGCTGCTTCGGTTCACTCAGAAGAAGCCCATGGCCTTCCTGTTCGGTGTCGGGCTGGCGGCCATAGCGCAGGGCAGCACGCTGGGCACCGCCTTCGCCGTGGGCTTCGTCGACGCCGGGATGCTCTCCTTCGCAGGCTCGGTAGTAGTGATGATGGGGACGAGCGTAGGAGGTACGTTCGTCACCTTCCTGCTGAGCATGAACATAGCGGTCTACTCGCCGCTGCTGTTCTGCATCAGCTACCTCATGGTGAGGTTCGGCAAGAGGAACGTCTTCCGGACCGGCTACGTCCTCCAGGGGGTCTCGATAGTACTAATTGGCATGTATATCCTGAAAATAGGCGTGCCGCCCCTGCTCCACGCCCCCTGGTTCAGCGACATCCTGACAGTGACCAGCAGCAACCCATGGCTCATCGGATCGGTAGCCTTCGTGGCCACCACCATACTCCAGAGCAATTCCGCAGTCCTCGCCCTGGTGATAACGCTGGCCGACGCGGGGGCTCTACCCGTATCCACTTTTCTGCCGATAGTCTGCGCGGCTCGCATCACCGTGGTCCTGGCGGCTTTCGTAGGCCGGCACAACGCCAAGAAACTCGGAATCTGCACCCTGATCTACAAGATCCTGGGGGTCGCGATCGTCATCCCCTTCTACTCGTTCGCGCAGGACCTCATAGCCTCCAGCACAGCGGATCACGCCCTGCTGGTCTTCCAGGTGCAGTTCGGCGTGGCACTGTTCAACTCGCTGGTATTCTACCCCCTGTCCGATTGGCTCGCCCGCCTGACGGACCACCTGATGGAGCGCGGGGAGGAGGAGAGACTTGGAGAGCCGGTCTACCTGGACGAAGAGCTCGCGGACGTTCCGGCTCTCGCCATACTGCTGTTGTCGAAGGAGATCATCCGGCTCGCCAATTATATTGAGATGTACTGCCAGGCGCTGTTTCTCTCGAAGAAGAGCCCCGAGGGGCTGGAGGAGCTGCCGTCCGCGATCGACAGCCTGTCCGAGTCCTGCCAGGAGTACATGTTCAGGATCCGCGTGCCCTCGGACGACGACGAATTGATGGCCACCTATTCCAGCGTGTCGTACTCGGTGGTATCCTTCCGCCAGATGTCCAAGATACTGACGGGGGAGCTTAGGCTGCTGAGCGAGGCAGGGGTGGCAGAGCAGTTCGCCAGGGAGATGGGCGAGGATACCTGGAAGAAGCTTGCTTTTCTCGCACTCACGAATATCCGCATGGCGCTTAGGGCCTTCGCCCTTGCCGATGCGGATTTCGCGGCGGACGCGGGACGCTACGCAAGGGAGTACGAGGAGCTGGACAGGCGCGTGAGACTCAGGCTGGGAGTGGACGCAATAAACAGAAGAGAGCTGGCGCCCCTGCTCGACTTCATGTCCCAGGTCTTTTTGCTGGTCAGGACCTCTCTCGAGGTGGCGAGAGGAGAGGCCAACCGCTACCGTGAGGCTGGCTAAAGTCTTGGATAAGAGGGAGGAAGCCCGGGTGACGAAAAACGCTGAGATACAGTCCATCCTTTACGAATCCGACAGGGAGCGCATAGTCTCCCTTGTCGTGGAAATGGGGAAGAGCGCCTCCAGCCTTCTCGAAAACGCAGTCTTCGCCTTCCTGAACCATGACGCTGCGCTTGCCCGCAAGGTGGTGGAGGACGACGACCTGATCGACGCCATGGAGAGCCAAGTGGACCAGGAGTGCCTCGGATCGATAGCGATGCGCTCGCCGGCCAAGGAGGAGCTCTACTTTATTCTGGCGGTGCTCAAAATCATAACCGACCTCGAGAGAATAGGCGACCAGGCTGTGAATATCGCCGAGAAAGCCCTCAGGGTGGGGGAGAAAGTGCCCTACCCGCGCAGGGAGTCCTTGCTGGAGATGCTCGGATTGGTGAAGGAGATGTTCAAACAGGCGGTGGGCGCCTTCAAGAACGAGGATAAAAACATGGCGGCCGCCCTCTGGGAGCGCGACGACGAAGTGGACGCCCTGTATGCCCAGTGCTACACCGACTTTTTAAAGGACGCCGTCGTGCACCCCGGCGGCGGTGTGCAGGCAGTGGAGACCGGGGCCGCGGAGCTCTGGGTGGCAAGGCATCTGGAGCGTGCCGGGGATCACGTCATCAATATAGCCGAGCGCGTCTTTTTCATGGTCGAGAGGAGATCCTTCCCCACGAAGGACGCAAGGGGAGGACTTCGGGTCACGCCGTCAGAGTAACCGATCGCGCCCGGAATCTTCTATCTCCAGTTCTCTGACCATTATTGACAGAGGGGAAAATCCGTGTATAATATCCTTAGTCAGTAATAGTCAAAGAAATCGGGGGGATGCAATATGAAGAAGGCAGTCGGCATAGATCTCGGTACCACGAATTCCGTAATCGCCGTCATAGAGGGAGGTTCTCCGGAGGTAATCGCCAACGCCGAGGGGGGCAGGACGACCCCTTCGGTCGTGGCCTTCTCCAAGGATGGCGAGCGCCTGGTCGGTTCGCTGGCCAAGAGGCAGGCAACTTTGAATCCCGACGGCACGTTGTTCTCCGTCAAGCGCTTCGTCGGAAGAAAGTACAACGAGGTGGAATCGGAGCTCAAGATAGTGCCCTACAGGGTTACCGAGGGCCCTAACGGGGCGGTGAGGTTCTCCGTTGGCGGCAAGGAGTACGCGCCGGAGGAGATCAGCGCATCGGTGTTGCGCAAGCTGGTCAGCGACGCGTCTGCCTACCTCGGCGAGAAGATAACGGACGTGGTGGTCACGGTCCCCGCCTATTTCAATGACGCGCAGCGCCAGGCCACCAAGGACGCCGGGACGATAGCCGGCCTCAATGTGCTCCGCGTGGTCAACGAGCCCACCGCAGCGGCCCTAGCGTACGGGCTGGACAAGAAGAAGGAACAGAAGATCATGGTGTTCGACCTCGGCGGGGGGACCTTCGACGTGTCGATACTCGACATAGGCGATGGCGTGGTGGAGGTGCTCTCCACGTCGGGCGACACCCATCTCGGCGGGGACGACTTCGACAAGGTGGTAGTCGACTGGATCGCCGACGAGTTCCGCAAGGAGAACGGCATAGACCTGCGCAAGGACAAGCAGGCCCTCCAGAGGCTTTACGAAGCGGCGGAGAAGGCCAAGTGCGAGCTGTCGTCCAGGGCCGGGACGGAGATAAGTCTGCCCTTCATAACGGCGGACGCGAACGGCCCCAAGCACCTCAATATGAGCATCACGAGGGCGAAGTTCGACCAGCTCACAGCCCACCTCGTGGAGCGGTGCACCGGCCCCGTCAAGGACGCTCTTGCCGCGGCGAGGCTCTCCGAGGGTGATATCGACGAGGTCGTCCTGGTGGGCGGCTCGACGCGTATTCCGGCGGTCCAGGACTTGGTGCGAAAGCTGACCGGCGGCAAGCAGCCGAACATGTCTGTCAATCCCGACGAGGTAGTCGCGGTGGGGGCGGCTGTCCAGGCCGGCATCATCAGCGGCGAGATGAAGGATGTTCTGCTGCTCGACGTGATCCCGCTCTCTCTCGGAGTGGAGACCATGGGCGCTGTGATGACGAAGCTCATAGACAAGAACACCACCATCCCGTGCAGGAAGACCGAGGTCTTCTCGACCGCGGCGGACAACCAGCCGGCGGTGGACATAGTAGTGCTGCAGGGTGAGCGCGAGATGGCGCGCGACAACCGAATACTCGGCAACTTCAAGCTGGAGGGGATACGCCAGGCGCCGAGGGGGCTGCCGCAGATCGAGGTGACCTTCGACGTGGACGCCAACGGGATTCTGAACGTGACGGCCAAGGACAAGGATACCGGCAAGGAGCAGCGAATCACGATAAACGGCTCGACCAACCTGGACAAGTCCGAGGTTGATCGCATGATCCGGGAGGCGCAGGAGCACGCCGCCGAGGACAAGCAGAGGAAGGAGACGGCCGAGGCGAGGAACGAACTGGAGAGCCTGGTCTACCAGCTGGAGAGGGCGATAGAACAGCAGGGCGAATCGCGTCGCGAGAGCGAGAAGGCTCGCGCGCGTAGCCTGGCGGACGAGGGCAAGTCCATCCTCTCCAGGGAGGACGCCTCCCTCGACGCCATCAGGGTGGCCTCGTCGGATATCAAGCAGATGCTGCAGATCCTGGCCTCTCCTGCCGCCGGGACGCACGGAGGCGAGGCGCAGTCGGGGGAGAGCGGCGACGTGGTGGACGCGGAGTTCGTGGACAGCTCCGACAGCAGGGGCTGAGGCGTCTAACAGGGGCCGTCGGCCCCGAATATGGAGCTCCAAAGCAAAGCCTGCGGTATAATCGTCCCGCAGGCTTTGCTTTGGGCGACTGACATAGGAAATCACATTATCGGGAGGCAATCTCATGCCGTTGGAGTACCGTCCGCTATCCCTTGAAGTCAGGGATGATTACAACCGCCTTTTCGAGGCCTGTTCCAACAGGACCTCGGACTACACCTTCGTAAATATCTGGGCCTGGTCCGACGAGCGCGGCTATGAGCTTGCCGGGGCCGAAGACCTGTTCTGGCCGCGCGTGACCCGCCACGGAACGACATGCTGGGCGCCGGTGGGGGACTGGGAGAACGCCGACTGGGAGCGGATCATGCGGGATCTCTTCCCAGGCGGAATGACGTTCCACCGCGTCCCGGAGGCTTTGGCCTCCATCTGGCGCGAGCGACTGGGGGACGGCGTCCGACTGGAGGACCAGCGCTCGGAGTGGGAGTATGTCTACTCGGCGACCGATCTGGCCGACCTGCGCGGCAATCGCTTTCACAAGAAGAAGAACCTCGTGAGACAGTTCCGGCGCGAGTACGAATCGGAATACCGGCGACTCGCGGAAGGGGACGTGGACGAGGTGCTCGAGATGCAGCAGCTCTGGTGCGAGTGGAAGAACTGCGACGATATCCCCGGCCTCCGGGCGGAGAACCACGCGATCGCCCGGGTGCTGCGCAACTGGGACAGCCTGCCGGGCCTCGTCTGCGGCGCCCTGTACGTGAAGGACTTCATGGTCGCCTACTCCGTGGGCGAGCCCATGACGGACGACATGGTGGTGGTGCACTTCGAGAAGGGGCTGGCCGACTACAAGGGCGTCTATCAGGCCATCAACCAGGCCTTTGTCGAGCGGTCGTGCGCCGGCTACGCCTGGATAAACAGGGAGCAGGACATGGGCGAGGAGGGCTTGCGCCAGGCCAAGGAGTCCTACAATCCCTCCCGCTTCCTGAAGAAGTACCTAGCCGAGTGGAAGGGGCGCTGAGATGTCGGCAGCACGGACGGGAGCCCTCTTCGGCGCGTTCAGGCACAGGAACTTCAGGCTGTTCTACATGGGCCAGATTGTCTCCCTGTCCGGGCTGTGGATGCAGAGGTTGGCCATGAGCTGGCTGGTCTACAGGATCACAGGCTCTCCCCTGCTGCTCGGCACGGTGGACTTCATGACGCAGATCCCCGTGCTGCTGTTCGGTTCCTTCACCGGGGCCTTCCTCGAGGGGCGCGACCTCAGAAGGATCATCATGGTATGCCAGACGGTCAGCATGCTGCACGCCCTGTCGCTGGCGGTACTGACCCTGACCGGGTTAGTGCAGTACTGGCACATCCTTGCGCTGGCCGCGATCATAGGTGTCTCGGACTCGTTCGAGATCCCGGCCCGCCAGGGCTTCACGATCAGGCTGGTGGAGGACGAGCGAGACCTGGGCAACGGAATAGCCCTCACCTCCTCTCTGTTCAACGTGACCAGGCTCATCGGCCCCTCGATAGCGGGCATGGTGATAGCACTGGTCGGCGAGGGCGTCTGCTTCCTGCTTAACGCATCGGCCTACACCGCCACCCTCGCGGCCCTCTACCTGATGCGTTTCAGACGGCCCCTGGTGTCGGAGACGGCCAGGAAGGGCGTCATGGACGGCATGATGGAGGGGATCCGCTACGTGACAGGCTTTGTCCCGCTGCGCAACTATCTCTCGGCCATAGCGCTGGTGAGTTTTTTCGCCTTTCCTTACATGGTGCTTCTTCCGGTGTTCGCCCGCGAGATTCTAGGAGGGGGCCCCCGCACCCTCGGCTTTCTGACCGGCGCAGCCGGCCTTGGCGCGTTGGCAGGCTCCATCCGACTGGCCCTGCGCAAGTCCCCCGTGGGACTTGGCAGGACGATGGCTGTGTCGTGCGCACTCATGGGGGTCAGCATGATCATCTTCTCGCGATCCGGTCGCCTCGTTGTTTCGATCCCGCTGATGGTGTGCCTCGGGTTTTTCATGGTCTCGTCGCTGGTCTCATGCAATACATTGGTACAGACGCTGGTGGACGACGACAAGCGAAACCGAGTAATGAGCCTGTTCATAGTCTGCGCCACCGACATCACACCCCTTGGCAGCCTCAACTACGGCTGGGCCGCCTCTCTGATCGGCGCCCCGAACGTTCTGCTTGCCGGGGGCACGTCCGCGCTTCTAATCGGGATTTGGCTGCTGCGATCGTGGCCCCGCATGCACGAGCTCTCCCTGCCGGTGTACAGGAGAAAGAACCTCCTCTAGTAGCGGTTGGTTTATACTCTGTAGAGTGGAGAACAAAAAGCTGGAGGTGACAAAAATGGCTAAGGAGCGCATTATCATAGTGGGAGGGGACGCGGCCGGGATGTCCGCGGCGGGGCAGGCGAGGAATCTTCTGCCGGATGCGGATATCGTAGTCTATGAGAGGAGCGGTTACCCATCCTACTCGGCATGCGGCATTCCCTATTACGTCGCCGGCCTGGTGGAGTCGAAGGACAGCCTCCTCGTGCGAACGCCGGCGGAGTTCCTCGAGCGACAGAATATCGTCGTCAATGTCAGGCACGAGGTGACGGATCTGGATCTCGACGCCGGTAGGGTGACCGTGCGAAACCTGGCTACAGGCGCCGAGTTCAAGGACGGATTCGACAAACTGCTGCTGGCGACGGGTGCTAGCCCCGTGCTGCCCAGGCTCAACGGCATCGAGGCCGACGGAGTGTTCAGCCTCGGCGTGCTGGAGACCGGCATAGCGGTGCGAAAATTCATCGACCAGCGGAGGCCGGGCAGGGCGGTGGTGATCGGCGGGGGCTACATCGGACTGGAGATGGCGGAGGCCTTCGCCTGCGTCAGGAATATAAAGACCGCGTTGATCGACAGGGCCCCGCAGGTGATGAGCACCTTCGACCCCGACATGGCGGAGCATATCGCCGGGGCTATCAGGGGCATCGGCACGGACCTACGCCTGGGGGAGACCCTGCTGGGATTCGGCACGGAGGGGGGAGGCGTCCGCAGCGTCATCACCGAGGGCGGCAGCATCCCGGCCGACATAGTTGTCATGGGCCTTGGTGTGCGCCCGAACTCGGAGTTGGCCGAGAGGGCGGGGCTGAAGCTGTCCGTCAGGAACTCCATAGCCGTCGACGAGAGCATGCGCACCTCCCACCCCGCGGTCTGGGCGGCGGGTGACTGCGCCTCCACCACTCACCTGGTCACCGGCAAGCCGTTCTGGGTAGCCCTCGGAACCGTGGCCAACAAGTCGGGCCGGGTCGCCGGGATCTCGATTGGGGGAGGGAGGGCCGCGTTGAAGGGCGTGCTAGGGACCGCCATGAGCAAGCACTGCTCGTTCGAGGTGGCTCGCACCGGCCTCTCGACCAGGGAGGCGGAGGAGGAGGGCAGGCGCTTTCAGTCAGTAGTGATCAAGACGAAGACCAGGGCAGGATACTTTCCCGGCGCCGAGAACATGTACGTCAAGCTGCTGGCGGAGGAGGGCTCGCGCAGGCTTATCGGGGGGCAGATCGTGGGAGGCCAGGGCGCAGCCAAGAGGGTCGACATAATAGCCACGGCCCTCGCAGCGGGCATGACGGTCGAGGAGCTCGTCGATCTCGACCTCGGCTACGCTCCGCCGTTCTCCATGGCGTGGGACCCGGTGCAGGTGGCCGGACGGGAGTTGCTGAAGAAGGTTTAGCACAATTAAGCGCATTCCGGCCCCGAGGGAGCGATATCCCGGAGCCTGAAGCTGAAACCAACGTAGGAGGATTGTCAATGCTCTCTAGCAAGATCGATTCCATGAAGAACGACATTGTAGTTGCGATCCAGGGGTGCCTGCGCATCCCCAGCGTCGGCGGCGATCCCGTCGAAGGCGCGCCCTACGGTGCCGGCCCGAGGAGGTCGCTGGACTGGACCTTGGCCTTCGCCGAGAAGATGGGGTTCAGAACCAAAAACGTGGACAACGTGGCCGGCTGGGCGGAGATGGGGGAGGGACCCGAGATGGTGGCGGTCCTCGGACACCTCGACGTCGTCCCCGAGGGGGACGGCTGGAGCGTCGACCCGTGGGGCGGGGAGCTCAAGGACGGTATGCTGTACGGCAGGGGGGTCATCGACAACAAGGGCCCCGTCATGATAGCCCTGTTCGCCGCGAAGGCGGTGTTCGACTCCGGCATGAAGCTCAAGCGCAGGGTCCGCGTGATCTTCGGCACGAACGAGGAGAGGGGCAGCAAGTGCATGAAACGCTACGTGGAGGCGGGAGAGGAGCTGCCCGTGGCCGGTTTCACCCCCGATGCGGAATACCCGATCATCAACGCGGAGAAGGGGATACTCACCTATACTCTGTCGATGCCGTTCACCCCGTCGGGAGGGATGAGGGTGCTGTCGCTCTCAGGCGGCGTCGCGTCGAACGTGGTGATGGCCGAGGTTAGAGCCGAGGTGGCTATTCCTGACCCCGAATGCGGCAGGAGGATCGCCGATGCCGCCACAGCATGGAAGGGGCCGGAGGGCGGTTCCGTAAAGGTCGATTGGGACGGGTCCGGCGACAGGGTGACCGTAGTCGCCAAGGGTCGCCCAGCGCACGGCAGCACGCCCGAGAAGGGAGTAAACGCACTCGCCTGCCTCTCGGACTTCATGAGTGGGTTGAGGCTGCGCGATGAGCAGGGCGACTTCTTCAGGGCTTTCTCGCGGCTGGTCGGCTTCGAGACCGACGGGAGATCGCTCGGCATAGCCATGGGCGACGAGGTCTCCGGCCCCCTGACTGCTTGCGTCGGAGTGGTGGGACTCAATGCCGGGAGGGTGCGCTTTACGCTCAACATCAGGTACCCCGTGACAGTGTCGGAGGATGCCGTGACCGGGCCTCTGCTCAGGGCCCTTGCCGAGGGGGGAGTGTCCGTCGACGGCGCCGAGTCGGCCGCTCCGCTGTTCGTCCCGCCCGAGTCCAGGCTCGTGAAGGCCCTGCAGAAGGCCTACTCGGACGTCACCGGCGAGGAGGCGGGGCTCCTCGCCATCGGGGGAGGCACCTACGCGAAGTCGATGCCGAACGTGGTGGCCTTCGGCCCCGTCTTCCCCGGCCAGTCGTACAGGGTTCACGAGGAGGACGAGCGTTGGGCGGTCGACGACATCATGAAGAACGCCCATATTATGGCGAGGGCAATAGTCGAGCTGGCGGGGGAGTAGACGACCGCGAGCGGACGACGAAAAAAAAGGAGTTCAGCAGCCCGTGGCCTGGCGGCTGAACTCCCGTTTTTCTCCGTACCGAGCTCCGGTCGGCCGACAGGCCGTCTACTCGGGCTTTATCCTCTTGTAGAAGATGCTCTCGCCGTTTTTGACGGTGAGCACGACGGCGTCCTTGTCGATCGGGTTGTGGGTCGCGGGGTCGATCGTGAGAGTTGCGTGGTGGAGCTTGACGTCCTTGGTGGCCTCAAGCGCGTCCCTGATGGCCTTCGGGTCGTCGCTGCCAGCGCGCTCGATCGCGTCGGCCAGCCAGTACAGGCTGTCGTACGCCAGCACGGCTATGGCGAACTCCTTGCACTCGTCGTCGTACTTCTCCCTGTAGGAGTCGAAGAAGGGCTTCATCAGCGGATCCTGGCGCGCAAGGTGGTACATCCAGTACGATCCCTCAAGAGCCTCTCCGGCTATCTCGACCATGAACTCCCCGTAGCCGTCCCCGCCGATGAAAATGATGTCGTCCATGCCTAGTTCCCTGGCCTGCTTGATCGGCAGCGCCAGGTCCTTCCCTATGTTCGGCAGCACCAGGACCTCCGCGTCGGTCTCCTTGATCCTGGTTAGCTGGGCCCGAAAGTCCACGTCCTGCCCGCCGCGGAAGGCGTAATCCGCGACCACCGTCCCTCCGAACTCCTCGAAGCTGCTGATGAAGTGCTCCCTCAATCCGTGGGAGTAGTCGCTTCCCACGTCGTAAAGAATGGCGGCCTTGGTCTTGCCCAGCTCCTTAGCGGCAAAGTAGCCTATGAGGCGCCCCTGGTACGGGTCGATGAAGCAGATGCGGAACATGTAGGGCTTGACCTTGCCGCTCTCGTCCACCGTGACCAGGGGGTTGGTGGACAGAGTGCCGATCTGCGGAATGCCGGCGCGGGTGACGATCGGGGCGGTGGCGATGTTCGGCCCGCTAGCCGCGGATCCCAGTATGGCGACGACCTTGTCGTGGTCGATCAGCCTTCTCGCCGCATTCACCGCATCCTCCGCGCGCGATTTGTAGTCGTAGACCACAACCTCGATCTGCCTTCCCAGAACGCCGCCATTACTGTTGATCTCATCCGCCGCCAGCAACACCGCGTTGACCTCCGGCTGACCATAGGCGGCGAAATCTCCGGTGATCCCGGCCAGGTAGCCCACCTTGATCACCTCCCCGGCAGAAGAACAGCCGACAAACAGGAAGACGACCAAGAACGCCAACGTCACAACACGCGTTTTCATTCAACACTCACCTCCACTTGTCATTAAGGCACAAACCATCAGATATAGTATCCGACAGGATTATGCTAAACTCAATGGAACGCTTTGTCAATGCCCTCAGAATCCCGGTCTTTACAGATCATCCTCGACGTGGTATGTATCCTTGCATTCCCCCGCTTCTCCTATCGAAGGGAAGGTATAATATTGGATAGTTCAACGCATGCGGATCCCGGCCGGGCCGGGTTTATAAAGAAGTTCATCCCCATACTGGATTTTTTCGCGGAGGTTTGCGGTCCCGACTGCGAGCTGGTGTTGCACGATCTGTCTCGTCCCGAGGCGTCGATAGTGGCCATCCGGAACGGGCACATCAGCGGCCGAGCGGTAGGCGGCACGATGTCGGGTTACGCGCCGGCCTTCGTTAAACTGGTCCGCAGCGGGGCCTATACGGACGACATGGTGGTGCACGTTGACAAGACCAGGGACGGCCGCATCCTTAAATCGCACGCCTTCTTCATAAAGGACGAGACAGGCGAACTGTGCGGCATGATATGCGCGAATCACGACGTATCGGACCTGGTGAGGCTGCACGACTTCCTCCACGCGAAGGTTCGCGATCTGATCGGGGCCTCGGACGACGCCCCGGCTCCCTCAATGCCATTGGATGCGGTACTTGAGGCCGACTCTGACTCCAATATCGAGGACATCATGGACGTGCTGATAGAACAGGCATCGAGCGAGATGTCGTCTCCTCCGGCGGAGATGAACCCGGACGAGAGGGCGCGACTGGTGAGCATGCTCAAGACGCGCCACCTGTTCTCAATGAAGGGGGCCGTGGCAAAGGTCGCAGACCGCCTGGGCGTCTCTGAGGCCACCGTATATCGTTATCTTAAGAGAGAGCGCCTGTGAAGGCTGAAGTGGATGTGGAGGTGTTGCGGATGCTTGATTTCTCAAAGGGCTACTCGTTCGAGGAGTATCTGGAAAAAGGTTACGCCGAGGAGCGTGACCGTCAGGTCAGGGCGTGCTCGCGCACGCGCTTCTCGCAGTCGTTCGAGGGACTTGTACGGAGTGTTAAGCGCACGCTCCGTCTGGCCGCGTTTGCCGAGGTGTACTGTCCGGATTCGGTGGTATTCATGCCATTTGCCCGCCGTATGACGGAGCTGAGCAAGGCGATAGGCCTCACTGTGTTCCCGCGGACGTCCAACGAAAAACTGCTGGAGGAGCTGACGGGTGTCGCGAGAGTGCCTACGCTGCTGTTCTGCGGCAAGGAAGGGATCCCCTCGGGAAGCTACGTGGAGTTGCCAAGGGTTTTGAGGGAGGAGATGCGGGATCTCGACGCGGAGGAGAGATCGGCCTTGGTGATAGACTACAGACGTGGCAGGTACAACGAGATGATCGAGGCCGAGCTCTCGGAGCTCCTTTCGCCGTATGTGGTCTAACGGCCCCCTGGCCGGGATGCCGCGCTTGTCCGAGACGTCCGTCCCTTTAAAGAGCTGACGAGGCATGTCGGCGCTTTCGGTATTTTTTCTGTTCCTTAGGATCGGTGCCTTCACCTTTGGCGGAGGTATTGTAATGCTCGGGTTTATAGAGAAGGAGCTCAGGGCGACCGGACATCTGTCGGACGAGGAGATCTCGGACATGATGGTTCTAGCCACGGCCTTTCCCGGACCCGTAGCGGTCAACATGTCCTTCCTCGCGGGGAAGCGCGTCGCTGGTGTGGCTGGCGCGGCGTGGGCAGTGACGGGGACGGTCCTTCCGCCCTTCCTTGTCATCCTGTTGCTCGCCGGCCTGCTGGTGCGCTACATGGGCGAGCCGCGCGTCTCATCTTTCTTTCTCGGGGCGTCCTGCGCCGTGGCGGTTATAATCGGGCAGGTCGTGTTCAACATGGCGCGGTCATCTGGCGGCGGGTGGAGAGATGCGTGCGTCATCGCGCTCACGGCCGCTCTTATCCTGGCGGCCGGGGTCCACCCCTTCATAGCTCTGGCCTCAGGGGTCCTTTTTCGGCTGATTCTTGGCGGTGGCGGCCGATGACGAGTACATTGCTCTCGCTGGCATCCGTGTTCGCCAGGATCGGGTTGGGCGCGTTCGGCGGGGGGCTTGCGACCATACCGTTCATTCACTACGAGCTCGTGGTCTCGAGGGGGTGGTTGAGCGAGAGAGCCTTCTCCGAGGTCGTCTCCCTCGCCCAGATGACACCGGGACCCCTGGCGATCAACGCGGCCACCTTCGTCGGCTACCGGATAGCGGGGACGCCAGGAGCTTGCCTGGCCACCCTGTCCGTCGTCCTGGCGCCGCTTGCCCTGCTGGTCTCCTTCCTGTTCCTGCTGTCGAGGGCTCCGGGAGATTTGAGAAGGGGCGTGGAGAGGGTTCGGAGGGCTCTCAGACCGGCGGTGTCGGGGATGTTGCTCGCGGCTTTCTGGGTCGTGGCCCGGCCGCTTGTCCGTGACTGGAGGTTGCTGGTGCTGTCGGCCCTTCTGCTCCTGTTGAGCAGGACTAGATTGTTCTCGCGCTACCCCCAGCTGCTCCTGTTGTGCGCGGGAGGGGTGGGTGCGCTGCTTTTTTAGCTGTTTCGGCGGCCTGCTGCACATCGCTGAAGAAAGGAGTGACTGGCTTTGAAGGGAGAACAGGATCGCGCAGGCTCCCTCCTCCGGATGTCGGGTGTTTTAGCGTCCCGCTCGCCAGGCATGAGAGTGGCGATTGTCGACCTGACGACGTCCTCTGTAGACTGCATAACGGCCGAGGAGGGGCTTCTTCGAAAATACCTGGGAGGCTCGGGCCTCGGGACTTGGCTGCTGTTCAGGTATGGTTCTCCGAAGCTCGCCGCGCTCTCCCCGGAAAATCCGCTGATCTTCACGAACGGTCCCTTCCAGGGGACGGGGATACCGACCTCGGGTAGGCACCACGTGACGTCCAAGTCGCCTCTCACTGATTTGTTCGGGGAGTCGGACTGCGGCGGCACCTTCGGGTTTCACATGGGCAGGTCCGGCTTTGGAGGCGTGGTCTTCCTGGGCAGGGCGAAGTCGCCCGTCTACGTGACGCTGATCGAGGGAGAGGTGACGGTCAAGGACGCATCGGCACTCTGGGGTCGCGATACTTTCGAGACGGAGGAGCTTCTTTTGGAGATGGAGGGTCGCCCGGCCGGGGTCGCATGCGTGGGCCCCGCGGGAGAGAGGATGGCGCTGTTCTCCAACATCATGCACGACGGCAGGAATGCCAGGGCAGCCGGCAGAGGCGGGATGGGCGCCGTCATGGGCTCGAAGAACCTGAAGGCTGTGGTGTCCCGTGGGAGCGCCAGGGCTGCCATGCGCGACGAGCAAGCGGTACGCGCCAAGTCCTCAGAGATGGCCAGGATATACATGGAGAAGCTCCAGTCGATGACGCGTTTCGGCACCGCGGG
>JAKJGK010000172.1 GCA_022704435.1 Synergistota bacterium
GTGCCCGAAGTAACCCCGCCGGAGGTATTAAGAACCATCCCGCCGTCAAAAATAACCGGACTGCACATGTCTTGCGAGAGACTGTCCACGATTCGAAGGGAGAGACTTCGCCTCCTGGGACTCGACGAAGGCGCATCAGCCTACGCGGATTTCGACCGCGTGGAGAGGGAGCTGGAGGCCGCTGGACAATACATGCGCTCGCTGGAAGCGACGGTCCTTGACGTCACGCAAAAGTCGCTCGAGGAGATCGCGCAGGAGATACTGGACCGCCTGCGCTCGCGTTAAGGAGAATAATCCGCGTAAAATAGTGTATAATTTGTCATTTGAGGAGTCGGATCTTACTCGCAGAGCTCCCAAGACGCAGTGTGCGAACTACCAGAGAAGACCTGAGAGAGATTTGAAATCCCCTATCCAAAACCACGGAGGTGCAGTATGGAGATCAAGAAGGAGAAGTATATCTACAATTTCACGGAGGGCGACGCCAGCATGAAGGCCCTCCTCGGGGGCAAGGGCGCCAACCTGGCCCAGATGGTGGCCTACGGGCTTCCGGTGCCGCAGGGTTTCATCCTGACCACCCACTCGTGCCTGGAGTACGGCAAGAACCCCTCGTTCCTCGACGAGATATGGGGCGACGTGCTCGCCGCCATGAAGAACCTCGAGAAGGAGACTGGCAAGCAGTTCGGCGCGGGGGAGAACCCGTTGCTGGTGTCCGTCCGTTCAGGCGCCCCGGTGTCGATGCCGGGAATGATGGACACAATCCTCAACCTCGGCCTCAACGACGAGTCCGTGGAGAGCCTCGCCAAAGCCTCGAACGACAGGCGCTTCGCGTTCGACAGCTACCGCCGCTTCATCCAGATGTACGGCAACGTGGTTCACGGGGTCTCAGGCGAACTCTTCGAGGAGGTGCTCACCCACGTAAAGCAGAGATTGGGCGTGACCTTCGACAACGAGATACCCGCTGCAGAGCTTGAGTCGGTCGTCGGCGAGTTCAAGAAGATATTCGCCGCCAAGGCGGGCTTCCCATTCCCGTCCAACCCCCAGGATCAGCTCAAGAACGCCATCCTGGCCGTTTTCAAGAGCTGGGGCAACCCGCGCGCGGTGACCTACCGCAAGCTGCACGACATCCCCGACACTCTTGGGACTGCGGTCAACATCGTCTCGATGGTCTACGGCAACCTTGGAGACGACTGCGGCACCGGCGTGTGCTTCACCAGGAACCCCTCCGACGGCACCAAGGAGCTCTACGGAGAGTTCCTGATCAATGCCCAGGGGGAGGACGTCGTCGCTGGCATCAGAACTCCGCTGCCCATCGCCGAGCTTAAGGACAAGATGCCCGACATATACAAGCAGCTCTTCAAGATAACCACCGACCTCGAGACATCCTACAAGGACATGCAGGACATCGAGTTCACGATCGAGAGGGGCAAGCTGTACATGCTCCAGACCAGGAGCGGCAAGCGCTCTGCCGGTGCGGCCGTCAAAATTGCGATAGACATGCTCGATGAGGGCCTGATAGACAAGAAGACCGCCGTGTCCAGGGTCACCCCCGGCCAGGTCGAGATGCTACTGCACCGCCAGGTCGACCCCAAGGCCGAGGTGGAGCAGCTCGCCAAGGGACTCCCGGCCTCCCCCGGAGCGGGAGTGGGGATAGTGGTGTTCGACCCCGACGATGCCGTTGAGCTCGTAAAAGCCGGTAACAAGGTCGTCCTCGCCCGCCCCGAGACGTGCCCGGACGACATCCACGGGCTATTCGCGGCCGAGGCCGTGGTGACCAGCCGGGGAGGCATGACAAGCCACGCCGCCGTCGTCGCCAGGGGGCTTGGCAAGCCGTGCGTCAGCGGCTGCGAGGAACTTGTGATCGACCTCAAGAGCGAGACCATAACCGCAGGGGACACCGTGTTGCGCAAAGGAGATTTCGTAACTGTCGACGGCAGCAGCGGGCGCGTTTTGAAAGGCAAGGCCCCCCTCATAGAGGCCTCCTTCACAAAGGACTTCGCCAGGCTGCTCGACTGGTCCGACGAAGTCTCCAGGCTGCAGGTGTGGGCGAACGGCGACACCCCGGCCGACGCCAGGAGAGCGCGCGAGTTCGGCGCCAAGGGAATCGGCCTGTGCCGTACGGAGCACATGTTCATGGCCGCCGACCGCATCCCGGTGATGCAGCGCCTCATAATCGCCGACAGCTCCGAGGAGAGGAGAGTCGCCCTTGAGGAGCTCAAGGTCATGCAGAAGGAGGACTTCTACGGCATCCTTAAGGAGATGCACGGACTGCCCGTAATCTTCCGCCTGCTGGACCCTCCCCTCCACGAGTTCATGCCCAAGGAGCGCGACCTGCAGGAGGAGCTTGACGTACTCGCGGCGGCCGGGAAGCAGGACTCCCCCGAGGCGCAGAGGGTAAAGAGCGCCATGGTCAAGGTCGAGAGCCTGAAGGAGTCCAACCCGATGCTCGGCTTCCGCGGATGCAGGCTCGGGATCGTCTACCCCGAGATCAGCGCAATGCAGGCGTCCGCGATCTTCGAGGCGGTCATAGACCTGGTGAAAGAGGGAGTCGACGTCCACCCGGAGATCATGGTACCGCTCGTCGGCCTGAAGAGCGAGATGGACTTCTTCCGCAGGCAGATAGACGATATCGCCGCCGAGTACATGAAGATAACAGGCGTTAAATTCCCCTACAAGGTGGGGACGATGATCGAGGTGCCGCGCGCCGCCTTTGTCGCCGACAAGATAGCCGAGCACGCCGAGTTCTTCAGCTTCGGCACGAACGACCTCACCCAGACCACCTTCGGCTTCTCGCGCGACGACGCCGAGGGCAAGTTCCTCGGTCACTACGAGGACAAGGGCATACTCCCGGTCAATCCCTTCCACGTGCTCGACCGGGAGGGAGTCGGCGAACTAATGAGGATAGCAGTCGGCAAGGGGCGCGGGCAGAACCCCAATCTGTCCATAGGAATATGCGGCGAGCACGGAGGCAACCCCGACAGCATCGCTTTCTGCCATGCGGTCGGCCTCGACTATGTAAGCTGTTCGCCGTTCAGGGTGCCGGTGGCGAGGATCTCGGCCGCCCACGCTGCTCTTGGCAAAATAGAATAGCAACCCGGTACCCGCTCGCGTGGTACAAAAGAGCCCGGAGGGGAAACTGCCCCTCCCGGGCTCTTCCTTCTTCATCGCGGAAGCCTGTCGCCAGCGTCAGTTTGTAAGCCCGTACTGCTTCAGAAGCTGCTGGTACCTGTCCTCGACGGTGACAGCTGGGTTGGGGTCCTTGTAGACGACGGTCTGCTCGGGTACCACTACCTCCTGCCTCTGTTTTGGAGGAGTCACGGCGACCGGCTGCATTTCGGGCACCACCGGCGTGTAGCCGCCGGAGGCGTAGAGTTCCGAGTCGTTGTGCACCAGGATCAGGCGGGGGG
>JAKJGK010000173.1 GCA_022704435.1 Synergistota bacterium
CCAGGATGGACGCCGAGGGCGAGGCCATGGAGGCGGGGCTGGCGGGGACTGCGAAGGAGCTCGAAGAACTCAACGAGAGCTGGAGGAATTGGCTGACGGAGCGCCGTTTCGACCCGAACCTCGCTCCTCGCGACCTCGAAGGGATAGTCCCTCGGGTCCTCCAGCTGCGCTCTGAGATGTCGGCACTGTCGGCCCGCGAGGCGGAGGGCAACGAGCTGGACTACTACATTTCGGGCATGAAGGAGAAGATAAACTCCCTCGCCGAAAGGCTCGCCCCGGCCTTCGAGGCCGTCGGGGAGGCTGCTCCGGCCGCGGCCGCGCCGGAGTCTATCCGAGCGTTCTCCTCGCTGTTGGGGCGCGCCCGCGAGAGACGGGGCGGTGCGGAGGCGCTCGTGCGGGAGGCCGGGATGCTCCGTCAGACCCTGGACGAGACGAGGGGTGAGCTGGCCGAGGCCGACCGCAAGAGGTCCGCTCTGTTCGCTGCCGCCAGGACTGTCGACGAGGACGCCTTCCTCTCCCTTGCCGAGGAGTGGCGAAAGAGGGAGGCCCTGCTGGCGGGGAAACTGCAGGAGAGAAAGGTGCTCCTCGGCCTGTTCGGCTCGGAGGAGGCCCTGTTGTCCGCAGAGGAGGAGTACTCCTTCCGCCCTCCGCAGGAGATCAGGTCCGAGGCGGAGGAGGCCAGGGAGCGGATCGAAAGCCTGCGCTCGCAGGTGGACGAGCTGGCGGACGCGAGGGGGCGGATCGCCTCCGAGATCGAGAGGATGGGCGCGGACGAGCGTCTTGGCGCCCTGCTGCTCGAGAGGAAGAGCATGGAGCGCAGGCTGGACGACCTGCTGGAGGAGTGGCTGGCCAACCTGCTCGCGCGTCACTTCCTGGAGGTGTCGAGGGCCAAGCACGAGAGGGAGCGCCAGCCCGAGGTGATAAAGACCGCGGCCGGATACCTGTCCCTCATGACGGGGGACCGGTATCTCATGCTCTCGGAGGGGAGCGAGCGCGGCCTCTCCGTAGTGCTCGAGGAGAAGGACCTTGCGCGTGCCAGAAAGGAGGAGTTCAAGTGGAGCTCCGGCCTTGCCGACCAAGTCTACCTCTCCATGCGGCTTGCGCTTGCGTCGTTGTGGGGGAGGAACTCCGAGCCCCTGCCCCTGATGCTCGACGACCTCCTGGTCCGCTTCGACGACGGACGCCAGGAGGGCGCGGCGAGGGCGATCTGCAACTCCGCCCGCGAGAACCAGGCGTTGATGTTCACCTGCCAGGGGAGGACGCTTGAAATACTGAGGGAGGTCGCGTCCGAGGAGGACTGGGGCGACATGCCGCCGTCCTTCATCCAAATCGGCAACGGAGGGTTCGAGCCAATTGTCTAGCCTGCACGATGCTGCGCGCCGGCTCGCCCGCCTGGACGCCGGGGAGGTCTTGCAGGAGGAGCCGCTGGCCCGTCACTGCTCGTGGCGGATCGGCGGACCGGCCGACATTCTGGTGCAGCCCTCCTCCTGCGATCAGGCCGCCAGGGTCCTGCGGTTCGCGAGGGAGGAGGGGCTTCCGCTGGTGGTGATCGGCAGGGGGACCAACCTCCTGTTCGCCGACGAGGGCTTCAGAGGCGTGATAATGAAGCTCGGCAGGCGCTTCTCGGACTTCGAGATCGACGGTTTGACGGTGCGTGCCCGAGCCGGCCTGTGGGTTCCCCGCCTTGTGAGGAACCTCGCCGCAGCGGGCCTGTCCGGCCTCGAGCACGCGGCGGGAATACCCGGGTCGGTGGGCGGGCTGGTCACGATGAACGGCGGCAGCCTGCGACGCTGCGTGGGGGACAGGATCGTCGACGTCCTCGCAGTCGGCTATTCAGGGGAGATGCGGGTCTTCTCGCGGGAGGAGTGCGGATTCTCGTACAGGCGCTCGGTCTTCCAGGACTCGGCCGGTTTCTGCGGGGACCGCTGGGTGATCCTGGAGGCGCGCCTCGTCCTGGAGCGGGGGCGGAGGAGCGAGGTCCGAGCCGAGGCGGTCGGGATAATGGAGGAGCGCAGGAAGAAGTTCCCGCTGCGGCTGCCGAACTGCGGCTCGGTCTTCACCAACGACCCGGCCGTGTACGAGCTCGCGGGGCCTCCCGGCAAGGTCGTCGAGGACACGGGGCTCAAGGGTTTGACCGTCGGCGGCGCCCAGGTGTCGCATCATCACGCTAATTTTATAGTCAACAGGGGCGGCGCTACTGCCCGCGACGTCCTGTCGCTGATAGGTGAGGTGAGAAGGCGGGTCCACGCCAGGATCGGGGCGTGGCTAGCCTGCGAGGTGCGCTACGTGGCACCGGACGGCACCGTGGCACCTGCGTCCGAGGCGTGCGGCGAGCTCTAGCCCGCCTCGCAATCATATTGCCCCTACGATTTTATTTGCCGGCCTTGTTTTCTCCGGCGCGTTTGATATACTCTCCCTCATACAAAAAAACGGCACTCACCGGATCTCCCGATGAGGACCGCGATCACGGGAGGTTCTGCGTATCATGAGCGAGAGCATGCGAGTCGCGATAATCGGAGCGGGAAACATCGGCCTCAGCATCGCCAAGGGGCTTGTCCAGTCCGGGCACTTCGACCCGGGCAGGATAACCCTGGCGAGGCGCCGCGTCCACCTGTTGGAGGACTACAGGGCGCAGGGTTTCAGGGTCACAGACGACAACATCGCCGCGGTAAAAGAGTCCGACGTAGTCCTGGTCTCGGTCGAGCCCCAGATAGTCGACGGCGTCCTCGGAAAGATAGCCCCGGCTCTCGACTTCGACAGGCACATACTGATCTCCGTGGTGACCGGGATTTCCATCAGGCAGATCGAGGAGAGGGTTGGAAAACCGATGCGCATAGCGCGGGCGATGCCAAACACCGCCATCGCGGTCAGGGAATCGATGACCTGCATAGCGAGCAACGGGCCGGACGACAGGGCGCTGGACGTCGCCAGGGAGTTGTTCAACGACGTGGGAAAGACCCTCAGGATACGCGAGGAAGATATGCTGGCCGCCACTGCGCTCGGCGCCTGCGGGATCGCCTACTTCCTTCGCGCCGTCAGGGCCGCCTCCCAGGGAGGCATAGAGGTCGGCCTGTCGGCCAAGAATGCCCTGGCGATGGCGGTGCAGACCGCGAAGGGCGCGGCATGCCTGCTCTCCGTCGGCGGCGCTCACCCGGAGAGCGAGATAGACAAGGTCACCACGCCGAACGGCTGCACCATCTCCGGGCTCAACAGCATGGAGCACGAGGGATTCAGCTCGGCCATGATACGCGGCATAACCGTCTCCGCGGAGAAGGCCGCCAGGCTGTACCGCGAGGGGTAGCGATCGGCTCAGGCGGGGGCCGCCTCCGCGGTCAGGCTGTCTCTCATCTCCCGCCGGAAGAAGAAGAGCGTAA
>JAKJGK010000174.1 GCA_022704435.1 Synergistota bacterium
GACGCGCTTCATGATGACCCTTGAGGAGGCCGTGGAGCTGGTGCTGTACGCTTTTGAACAAGGCCGACCGGGGGATATACTGGTTCAGAAGTCGCCCGCCTGCACCATCGGCGACCTTGCGACCGCGCTGAAAGAGCTGTTCGGCGCGAAGAACGGAATTCGCTATATCGGCACTCGGCACGGCGAGAAGCTGTACGAGACCCTGCTCACCTGCGAGGAGGGCGCTCGCGCGGAGGACCTGGGCGAGTACTACCGAATCCCCGCGGACCAGAGGGATCTCAACTACGACAAGTTCTTCACCAAGGGGAGCGAGGTCCGCGCGGCGCAGGGGGAGTACAACTCGCACAACACTCGGCGGCTGGACGTGCCGCAGATCGTTAAAAAGCTGCTGTCGACGGAGTATATCCAGCGCGAGCTGAAGAATACAGGGGGCGGGACAAGGTGAAGTTTCTGGTGCTGGGTGCGGGAGGGATGGCCGGGCACGTGATGGCCGTCTATCTTGCGGAGCGAGGACATTCTGTCACGGCCCTGAGCAGGAATCCGTTCCCGTGGGGCGCGTGCCGGTGTCTGCAGGGGGACGTCAAGGACATGTCGTTCCTCGGCGGGGTGCTGGCGGCGGGCTGTTTCGACGCGGCCGTCAACTGCGTGGGAGTGCTCAACCAGGATGCGGAGCGTGAAAGAGGACTTGCCGTGCGCCTGAACTCGCTTCTGCCGCACGCACTTGCGGAGCTGACGCGAGGCACCGGGACGAAAGTCGTCCAGATAAGCACGGACTGCGTCTTCTCCGGCGCCGCCGGGGGGTATCGCGAAGACGCCCGCCGCGACGGCACGGCCTTCTACGATCGCACGAAGGCGCTCGGCGAGCTGGAGAACGACAAGGACCTGACATTCCGCACGTCCCTCGTCGGACCGGATGTGAACCCCGACGGCATCGGGCTGTTCAACTGGTTCATGAGACAGCGAGGCAGTGTGAAGGGGTATACGCGCGCCATCTGGACTGGCGTGACGACGGACGTGCTGGCGCAGGCGGTCGAGCGGGCGGTCGATTGCGGCCTGACCGGACTGTATCACCTGGTGAACGACGAGCCGATAAGCAAGTTCGACCTGTTGGGCCTGTTCAACGAACATTTCAGGGGCGGGGAGCTGAATATCACGCCGGAGCCGTCGGTAGCGGTGGACAAGTCGCTGGTCAACACCAGGACGGATTTTTCCTTCACTGTGCCTTCCTACGGGGCGATGGTGGAGGGGATGAAAAAGTGGACCTCCGCCCACGCAGACCTCTATCCGCACTATTCGACGGGAGTGACGCGATGAGCAGGCTGAAAGTGTTCACCATTCTCGGCACGAGGCCGGAAATCATACGCCTCAGCGAGATCATCAAGAAGATGGACCTCTACTTCGACCACGTGCTCGTCCACACCGGGCAGAACTGGGACTACACCCTCAACCAGGTCTTCTTCGAGGACCTCGGCCTGCGCGAGCCCGACCACTACCTCGACTCCGCCGGCAAGGACCTCGGCCAGACCATCGGCAACATAATATCCCGCTCCTTCGAGCTGATGCAGAGCGAGAAGCCCGACGCCCTGCTGGTGCTGGGCGACACCAACTCCGCCCTGTCGGCCATCTCCGCCAAGAGGCTCAAGGTCCCCATCTTCCACATGGAGGCCGGCAACCGCTGCTTCGACCAGAACCTGCCGGAGGAGACCAACCGCCGCATAGTCGACGCAATATCCGACATCAACCTCCCCTACACCGAGCATGCTCGGCGCTACCTGCTCTCCGAGGGCTTCCGCAAGGAGCACATCTACGTCACCGGGTCGCCCATGACCGAGGTGCTGACGCGCCACAGGGAGAGCATCCACGCCTCCCGCGCGCTGGAGACCCTCGGCCTCGAGCCGGGGCGGTACTTCCTGCTGTCCGCGCACAGGGAGGAGAACATCGACGACGAGGCGAACTTCCTCTCCCTGATGAGCGCGGTCAACGCCATCGCCGAGAGCTACGCCATGCCCGTGATCTACTCCACCCACCCGCGCAGCAGGGCCTTCATCGACAAGCGCGGCTTCGTATTCCACCCGCTGGTGCGCAGCCTCAAGCCGTTCGGATTCTTCGACTACAACAAGCTCCAGCTAAACGCCTACTGCGTGCTGTCCGACAGCGGCAGCGTGCCGGAGGAGGCCTCGATCCTCGGCTTTCCCGCAGTCTCCGTGCGCACCTCCACCGAGCGCCCCGAGGCGCTGGAGAAGGGCGCCTTCGTGCTCGGCGGCGTGAAGCGCGACGACATCCTGCAGGCAGTCGAGCTGAGCCGCGCCATGTGGGAGAACGGCGAGCCCGCCTCCCCCGTGACCGACTACGCGGAGACCAACGTCTCCGTGAAGGTGATCAGGATCATCCAGAGCTACGTCAAGGTCGTGAACAGGGTTGTGTGGGGGAGGTAGGGGGTTCTGCACTTTCAAATTTTCAACAGGAGTTGGGGAAATGCGCCGCATGTTTGGGCAACACTCCAGGGCACATCCAGCATTGGACGAAAAGCGGTTTTATAAAACTCGTGTCCAGGCATGCGAAGGTACTTGCGGTACGAACCCCGACTCCCTGGACCATGCTGCTGTGCGAACCGTTAAGATGACTTCCAGTATTAGCTCGATTGAAAATAGTATTTGGCGGTCGTTCGGCGATTCTCTTCTGGCGGGGAGTGTTGCGGGTGTACGGTGAAAAGACTGTCGCCGTTGTTGTTCCGGCTTACAACGAGGAGTCGCAGATCAGGCTGGTGCTCGACATGATGCCGGACTTCGTGGACCGGATCGTGGTGGTGAACGACGGCTCGAGGACGCCACGGCGGAGGTCGTGGCGGAGTACATAGAAAGGGGCTGCGCCGGCGGGGTTGCGATCGGGCGCAGAGCCTGGGATTTCGACGACAGTCCGTACAACTACGCGCTGAAGGTGCTGCGGGAGATGCGCGAGCGCGAGGAGGCGCTGTATCCGCGAAGCGAGATCTACAACGACAACGCTACTGACAGGATCGTCCTTGTCAACCAGCAGAACAGCGGCGTCGGGGCGGCTATCGCGACCGGGTACAAGTGGTGCAGGGACCGGGGGATCGATTGCGCGGCCGTGATGGCGGGCGACGGGCAGATGGACCCTGCGGAGCTTGAGGATATAATAGCGCCGGTGATCGTGGACGGGGTGGACTACGTGAAGGGGAATCGCCTTGTCCATCCTTCGTCGTCGGTGATCATACCAAGGGTGAGGTTTTTCGGGAACTCCGTTCTTTCGCTGCTGACGAAGATCGCATCCGGCTACTGGAACGTGTCGGACACTCAGACCGGGTACACCGCG
>JAKJGK010000175.1 GCA_022704435.1 Synergistota bacterium
GGCACCTCCACCATGATGCCGGAGGTCACACCCTCATCGAACTCGACCGACTCCGCGCGAAGCTCCTCCTTGGCCTCCTCCAGCAGCCCCTTGGCGGCCCGGAGCTCCTCCAGCGAGGAGATCATCGGGAACAGTATGCGAACCTTTCCAAAGGCGCTGGATCGGAGGATCGCCCTGAGCTGCACCTTGAATATGTCCTGGCGGTCCAGGCACAGCCTGATGGCCCGGTAGCCGAGGAAGGGGTTCTCCTCCTCCGGGATGGACAGATAGTCCAGCTTCTTGTCCCCTCCTATGTCGAGCGTCCGAATGACCACCGGCCGACCGCCCATGCCCGCGACCACGCTCCGGTACGCCTCGAACTGCTCGTCCTCCGTCGGCAGCATGGAGCTCTCGAGGTAGAGGAACTCCGTCCGGTACAGGCCGATGGCCTCGGCGTCGTTCTTCAGCACCTCGTCGAGGTCGCGCGACGACCCCACGTTGGCACCCAGCTCGACCCTGGCCCCGTCCAGCGTGACCGAATCCATCCCCCGCACCTCGGAGAGTCTGTCCAGGAAGCACTGATATCGCTCCTGTTTCTCGCGGTACCTCGACAGCGTCTCCTCGTCGGGGTTGACTACGATCTCGCCCGATTCCCCGTCGAGGATCATCATGTCCCCGCTGTCCACTCGGTCCAGCAGCCCGTGAACCCCCATGACCGACGGAATGCGCATTGTGCGGGCGATTATCGATGCGTGGGAGGTCCTGCCGCCCGACTCCGAGGCCACGCCAAGGGTCATGTCGCGGTCTATCTGCGACATGTCGGAGGCGGTGAAGTCGCGGGAGACGAGGATCCCCCTCTCGCTCAGCCGGGTCATGCCCGCGCCGCCGACCTGCAGCAGCAGCTTTATCACCCGCTCGGAGATGTCCCTGACGTCGTCCGAGCGCGCCTTCATGTACTCGTCGTCCATATCCTCGAACACCTGTATCAGGCTGTCGGCCACCTGCTTCACGGCCCACTCGGCGTTCGCGCTCTCGTCCATGATCAGCCCCTCCACCCGGCCGGTGAAGTCCGGGTCCTGCAACATGAGCCCGTGCGCCTCGAAGATGGCGGCCTCGTTGGGGCCTACGTTCTGCAACACGCGGGAGTACGACTCCCGGATCTGCTCCCCGGCGAACTCGAGCGCCGTGCGAAAGCGGCGAAGCTCCCGCTCGGGATCGTCGACATATTCCTTGATAATATCAACTTTCTCCTTCCAGTGAATGACCGCTCTGCCTATCGCAATGCCAGGAGAAACGCCGATTCCCTTCATCGTGGATCAACACCTGCCGATCGGATTTGTATCATATAATTATACACGCAGTCGCGGAAATTCAGCGACATGCCTGCCGTGGGCTGAAAAGATGCCGCGAAAGTGCGGGGAAAGGGGGAGCGGCGGATGGAGCGACCTTTGATA
Source organism: Synergistota bacterium (assembly GCA_022704435.1). GTDB lineage: Bacteria > Synergistota > Synergistia > Synergistales > Aminobacteriaceae > JAAYLU01. Next base: position 1,434 of record JAKJGK010000175.1, read on the forward strand.
GGAGTGGTTGGAAACCTGCTGGTGGCGGAGGGGGGCTTCTCCCCCGGGCTTGAGCGCAACTACGTTAACAACGACTACGTCTCCGCGGTCGAGAGGGCGGGGGGGATACCGGTCGTCCTGCCGGTCGTGAGGGGGCAGGACATAGCCGAGGCGCAGGTGTCATGCGTCCGCGGCCTGGTCGTGCCCGGCGGCTACGACATAGACCCCCTGCTGTACGGAGAGGAACCCACGCGCTCGCTCGAGTACGTGTACAGGGACACCGACATATTCCAGCTCCGTGCGGTCAAGACGGCGCTGAAGCTCAGGATGCCCGTGCTGGCGATATGCAAGGGGATGCAGCTTCTGAACGTCGCCTGCGGAGGCACCCTGCACCAGCACATCGGCGACCTCCAGGGCGTGTTCGTGCAGCACTCGCAGAACAGGAAGCGACACTGCCCGAGCCACACGGTCGTCGCGGAGGGGGAGTCGCTGCTGTCCAGCCTGCTGGGAGCGACGTTCCCGGTCAACAGCTACCACCACCAGGCCGTCAAGGATCTGGGGCGTGGGCTGGCGGTCACGTCGAGGGCGATGGACGGGGTCGTGGAGTCGATCGAGATGGAGGGCGTCTCCTTCGTGGTCGGCGTGCAGTGGCACCCGGAGATGATGCTGACCGGGGGCGACGAGATGCTTCCCCTGTTCCTAAGGTTCGTGGAGGAGGCGGGGAGGTTCTCCGCGACCGCAGGCGCATGAGGTGCGAGGTTGTACTGTCGCGGTCGGAGCCGCTGCCCGAGGCCGACTGCTGGCTGGTGATCGACATCCTGAGGGCGACCACGACCATCTGCGCCTTCTTCGACAGGGGAGGGGAGAGACTGTACCCGGCAGCTACTATAGAGGAGGCCTTCGCCCTGAGGGACAGGCTCGCGGAGGCGGGCCCGAGGCCGATCCTGATGGGCGAGCGCAACGCCCTGCCGCCGGACGGGTTCGACCTCGGCAACTCCCCGCTCGAGCTCGCCGCGTTGGATCTGGCCGGCAGGACCGATGCCGTCATGGCGACGACCAACGGCACTGCGGCCCTGCTTAAAGCCGCGGCCTCGGACACCCCGGTTTTACCAGTCTGCGCGAGGAACGCCGCCGCGACCGCGGCAGCGGTCATTGACCTGGAGCGGATCGGAATCCTCTGCGCAGGCCGCGAGGGAGCCTCGTCGCTGGATGACTGTGCCTGCGCGGGCCTCCTGGTCGAGCGCCTGTCGGAGCGCGGGGCGGAGCTTGGGGACGGCGCAATCCTGGCCCTGGCCGCCTGGAGGGACGGGGGTCGCGACCTGGCGGCCCTGCTGGCCCGCTCGGTCCACGGCAGGCGGCTCGTCGCGCTCGGCTTCGAGCGAGACCTGGCCTTCGCGGCCCAGATCGACGCCTCCGACGCGGTGCTTGCGCTCGAGTCAGGCGCGGCGAGCCGCATAGTCAGGAGACGGTGAGGAGGAGGGATCCTGGGGGGTGCCGGCACGGAGTAGGATCCCTCCTCCCTCTGGTCGTCGGGATGACAGAAAGCGCCTTTTGGTCGCCCGTTTATCCCGAATGCCCATTGTCGTCCCGAGGAGCGCAGCGACGAGGGACCCTAGGAAGGTATCAGCACGGAGCAGGATCCCTCCTCCCTTCGATTGGCGCGGCCTATCTGCCGGCCTTGACCGGGACGGCCTTTTTGGGCTTGCCTCCGGGCTTGCCGGTGCTGCCCTTGCCGTCGTTCAACGGCACCAGACCCGTCTGACCGGAAGTCTCGACTTCGTCGTACTTGAACGCGGCCACCAACCTGCGCAGGTCCGCGGCGAGGCCGGACAGCTCCTCCGATCCCTGAGCCACACGCTCTGCCGATGTCCCCACCTCGGCCATCTGTCCCTT
>JAKJGK010000051.1 GCA_022704435.1 Synergistota bacterium
AACCCCCTCGGGACATCAGCCCCAGATAAAAGGGGACAGATTTATTTTCTGGATGAAAAATAAATCTGTCCCCTTTTCGCTCGATTTATTTTCTGGATGAAAAATAAATCTGTCCCCTTTCGCTCTCCTTTCGCTCTCGCTCCTCCCTTTCGCTCCGCTCCCGCAGCCGCGCGCAAAGTGCGTAGGCTGCAAGCGGTCAGGCGCGGTTTTCTTTTGGAAAATACCGTTGCACGACCTCTCGCGCTTCCGCCAGCCATTGTCGACGTTGCTCTATCGTGCTGGTTACAACGACGCCGAACGTCCTGCGATAAAAAGTCGTTACTCCGCACAAACCAAAGACGCAATTTCTCCACAGAGTTTCCAGGGGATCTCCGAACGCCCTGGCCTCGCGTTCCGGTGGAGTGTTCGATGTGTTGAAGACACAAACCGCTTTCGCTTTCAACAAACCGATGGGAATTCCTTCACCTTGGTCTCCATCGACAAACCGATAGGCAACCCCCGGACGGACCACTCTATCCACCCATCCCTTGAGAATAGCCGGCGGCTGCCCCCACCAATTCGGATGCACGATGATGATGCCGTCGGCCCTGGCTATTTCCAGGCAATGCCTCTCGATTTCCAGGGGAACGGCGGCTTCTTCGGGAATTTCGGCCGCGGGAAGAATCGGGTCGAACCCTTCGGCATATAAATCGTGGAAAGCGATTTGATGCCCGCCCTGTTTGAGTTCTGCTATGACGGCTTGCACGATTGCATGGTTGAAGCTGCGATTCGCGGGATGAGCCAGGATGACCAAGATCTGCATGGTTCGAATTCCTTCGCTCTTTTATGACGGACGCCATGGTTGCGATGCTGTGCCTGACGCCGGCCATGCCGCTCAAGGGATGGCGGTCTTATTTTCGAGCAAGCAAGTTAATCCGACGGAAAGTCTCGAAGCATCTGCCGTCGGCTTGGCTGGTTTCCTCAATCATCTTCCTGACAACGAACTCCCGGAAAGATGCCTTGTCATGGCCTGCGATACAGGCCATGAACGGTACCAGGCTTGGCTGGTCAACCCATTTTATCAGTGCTTCCGTGTCGGGAAAGAATCTGTCAGCGTTCTCTCCCCAGACTTCAGTGTTATGGAAGCCGGCACCTTTTACCAGTGTTCTGTAGTCTTCGACCGTAGGCATATACCACGGCCATGTGAATTCCTCGAAGTAGTTGGCAAAACTTGGTAGCGCCATAGATTCTCGGATGACCTTGAAGAAGTAAGAGCAATTCCCATCTCCCGCAAAGTTAAACCTCACAATACCTCCGGAACCCAAGAGGCGTTGCACGTTACTGAAGAGACGCCGATGATCCTTTACCCAGTGAAGGGTTGCATTTGAAAAGACCACGTCGAATTCCTGGTCAACATCGAGATTATTGATATCCATCAAGACAAAGCGTAGATTTCTTCCCTGCTTCGATTGAGCCGCGTCAATCATGCCTCGGGATGCATCGATTCCCACGACCTCGCCGTTGGGGACAAGCCGGGAAAGCTGAACCGTCAATGCGCCGTCACCGCATCCAAGGTCGAGGATGCGCTCTGTTCCTTGAAGCGCAAGTTCTTCGATGATCCTTTCTCCCCACTCCTTTTGGTGAGTGGATGCCTTCTCGTACTTTTTGCCGTCAAATTCGTATGTCATGTTTTTTCCTGCCGAAATGGGATCAGCCGCGAGTTTAAGCGAGTCGGCTGCATCAAGTGGTTATCTGCGCGAGCCACAAAGTACTGGGCTTCCCCTCGCGCGTAAAGATGCATGCCGGTAATCGGCTAGCACAGTGTCCGCGGCGTCCGATGCCAAGAGATCAGCATGACTTGACTCAAGGAACATGGCGAATTTGATTTGAACAATGCGTGGCAACTCTTCCACAGATGCGATGCCAAATTCAAGAGTATCCGTCATATGCAGAACCAATTTTGACACCTAAACGCTCGGCTCACCTGGAGCCAACTTTTTCGGCGATCGGGTGCAGCAGCTTGTTCGCCGTCTTACTTAACAAACACGACATAGACATGCTGGTTGTCAAGAACCTTCCCTTGCTCGGGTTCGATAACCAGTTTCTGATTCAGAGTTGCGGGCAGGTTCTTAACAAAATGCTGGGTTGCTGCCCTGACTTCCGGTGTGTCATACAAGCCCAAGAGTTTGACGGATTTGTCTGTTTTCTTAGAAGATTTGCTCTTGCCGGCAAGAAGTCCTTCAATATCCTTCCGTAATCCATTTCGCTGCGCGGACCCGTACACGCGACCAGCGTTTATGGGAATGTTGCATTTGATTTCGGCGACGGTATCAGGGTCTGACAACTCAATGTCATAGCCATTTGCGTTCGGCTTTGCTGACCGTATCGTGTCGAGCACAGTCTTTCTCGCTCCTTCCGAGATGTTGAACCTGCCACAAATCCAGCCCGCCAGAGAAAACGCCATGCGAAGAGTGATGAGGTTGTTAATATCAGATAGCGCTGTCTTAAGGCTGAGCATCTGATCTGTGGTCAGCTTGGAGTAATAGTCCTTCTCCTCAATGCCCAGTAACCGCACAACTGCACTATTGAATGCGGTTTTCAGAGCGGCTTCACGGTCATACATTCTTTCCTCATCCTTTATGCTCGACGTTCGGCATCAGCGGCGGCGCGTAGCGCCGTCCGTTGCATGACGTTGTTAGGCGGCACTGTGATTCAATGCGCGGACATATTCCAGAATTCAAGCTCCAAATGAACCCGTCTTCACCTCCCCGGCACGCTCGTAACTGGCGACGATGACACCACTTGACGTCGGCTCCGAGTGCGTGAGCTTGAATGCCGCCGGAATGGTACCTTCGCCGAAAAGACGCTTGCCCGTGCCGAGGGTGATAGGAAAAATCTTGAGCCACAACTCATCTACCAGATCCTGCTTGAAAAGCGTTTGGAGAAGCCGGCTGCTGCCGTACACCTGAAGATCAGGGCCGTCTTGCTGCTTCAATCTCCGTATTTCTTCCACGACGTTATCTTTGATAAAGACCGTGTTGTCCCAAAGCGATTCTGTACGCTTGTCCGAAACAACATACTTTGTCGCCGAATTGATGCCCGGCCACTCGCTCTCGTGTGCCGGCCAATATGAGGCGAATATTTCGTAGGTCTTTCTCCCGAGCAAAAGAGCGCGCGTTCTGGTCATCTGTTCGTGCATGATGGCGCCAAGCCGCTCGTCGAAATGCGGCACAACCCAGCCGCCATACTTGAAGTTGCCGTCGGTATCCTCCTGCGGCCCCCCCGGCGCTTGCACGACCCCATCGAGGGTAACAAACATAAGGACGATGATCTTTCGCATGGCCATTCTCCTTTATGTGTATTGCTTTTTTCATTCCGCAATGCCGCCCAACGCCGAGCTAAGCTGCCCCGCCGAATCACCAGCGCGAAACGAACCCCGGCAACCGACTTTCCCATGAACCGGAGATGTACCTTAGGGATTAGCTTCAGCGGGATATTATGACCCCGTCCTTTCCCTTTCCAAAGGGACAGATGTACAGGCACATGCCACAAACCTTGGGCTCACCCCGTGATTCCATTCCCTTGAAGTAGGCATCACATTTTTCTGCACGGTACCTGAGTTCTCTGGGCTCGTCCGGATGGAAATGCCGGCCAGAAAAGGCCTGTACCGGGCAGATGTCGATACAGTCCCTGCAATCACCACACTGGTCCGGGACAGGACGACCGCTCGGCTCCAAAGGAGCGTCGGTCAGGATCGTGGCCCAGCGCACTCGGGGACCACGGGAGGGTGTCACCAAGAGACAGCTCTTGCCAATCCAACCCAGGCCGCTGAGGTTGGCGGCCAGCTTGTGAGAGAAGATCGCGCAGATCCTTTCGCTATCAGTCCTTTCAGAAGCGGCAACGGGGAAGGCTTTGTAGCCACTGCTTTGCAGGAGAGAGCCAATTTCGGAAGCAGCTTGGTCGAGGCGCCGGTTTACGATGTCATATGCATGCGTTCGATAACTGACCTTGACGGCGTTTTGGGTTCGATGGGGAAGCATATCAACCACGGCGTCGGGCAGGCTAATGCCAAGTGACACGGCCATAGGCAAAGGGGGAAGGAGACCGCCGGACTGTTCGTGGATGAAGTGCGTTGCGAGAGTCAAGTCGGCCACCCCAAAGAAGTCGACGGCGCCACGGGCTCGGGCGAAGTTTTTCAGCTCGTCTTGAAGAGGCATGGTGTTCACTCCTGGAATTGTGAACGGGTTCTCACGGTTACGCTATGCAGCTTCGACCACTTTGTGCAGCCAGCCGCCAATCAGCGGTTGGACGGGGTCATAACGCTCTCAAGGTAAGCTGCGAGCGGCTCCGATAATATCTCGCTGAGCGCAGTGAACACGCGTTGCACTGGAATCGTTTCGAGCTTTTGGAGCCGCTCGTCCGCTTCAGCGTTTCGTTAGGTGGAGCTTACGCCGGAAACCATTCGCCACAAGCCCGGGTAGTTCTTTGCAAACCCGGAATCGGCGACCTCGATGAGGCCGGCGTAATCCGCAGCACTTGATTCGTACCAATACGACTTTGACGACCGGCGTTCGTAACGTTGAGGCAAGAGACTCAGCGTTGCCTCCGGCAGGTCAATCCATGCGACCGGAACATCGACACTCCTACCGATCTCGATATCGATTCGGCGGAGTTGGGTGAGATTCGTTGCCGGCGTAAATCCATAGTCCAAATCCACGCAGCCCTGAAGTCCACGCACCGGTGAGTTGTTTAGAGACCACGAGCCGTTCTCGCTGCGTTGAATAACGAGCTGCCACTTGTGCGCTCCGAGCCATCCCCGAATTTGACCGGAACGACATTGCCAATCGAGGTCACATTCGACGAGATACTCAATTGAGGCCGGTCCGACTTCGTGCCGGAAGACCGCCATGCCTTGAAGCTTCCAGCCGTCCTTGACCTGGACGAGCTGGCACGCATCGTGGCCTGGTACGTCGATTCTCTCCCAAAGGGCGGTAGTCGGCATCACAGTCGGTGGAGTTCCGCCTGACGGCGAGCGTAACCGGTGCGGAGCATCCGCGTTGATGCTCTTGTTAGGCCTCTTCGTCTTCGTCGGGCTCATAGGTCAGGCGTCCTCCGAAACAGAATGATAGAGAGCACTGCGGCCAGCATACGCCTATGCGATGGCTCCATATCGTCGAAGTGCTTCTGGCCCAGGATTAATGCGGCTCGGATTCGACCAGCGGCGGCCAGGATCAAATCTCGCTCATTAAGATCGTGGAATGCGCCCTGTTCAATTATGGACTCGTAGTCCGCTCCTACCCAGCGACTTCCATCCTTTTATCGTGAAGTTCACCGGGAGGCGGGCGCCTTTTCCCGCAGATCCGGTGGAACGGCTTGTTCGGAGGCGGCGATGCCTCTTTTCTTATCTGGCACACCCTGGGCATGCCCAATAGCGCGTCAGCCAACCGGAACTGTGCCATACCCCCCCTTCTTGAACACATAGATCGCCCACCCCAACGTTTCTCGTCCCCACCTCAGATACGCTGTCTTGCCCTCACGCACCCGCTTCAGCACGGTCTCCACATCTGGATCATCCCGATGATCACTCGCCCAGGTTTCCGCAGCATACCACTGTAACCCTTCATATCTATCCCAGTCATCCTGGCTGCTTACGAGTGTGCAGACCGCCTCCAATCCGTGCTCTCGCCCTACCTCTACATTCTGATAATGGGTTCCGAAGTCGTTCCGTGTCGCTCCGATCGCTTCTAGATACTCTCTTTCCGGTTCATGCCGCCAGTACGGCTCTCCCACAACGATCCAACTTTCTGGGGCTGCCATCTTCTGCAGCGCGTCCAACGTCCCTCGATGCCCGCCATAAATCCAACTCGCACCGATGCAGGCTGCCAGATCAAAGCTCTCTGAGGTCTCTGGCACATACTTGGCCCCGTCCATCTCCAAGAAATGGAGTTGGGCATCCGGGACACGTTCTTGATGCTTCTTGCGGATATCGGCAATGCAGTAGGGAGAGAAATCAACTCCTGTCCCTGTCATTTGTCGGTACCGCTCTGCAAGCCTGATGAGAAACTCGCCCTTTCCAGTGGCGATATCAAGCACGCGTGCGCCAGGTTTCAGAGGCAGAAGCGTGATAAGCTGTTCAAGTTTCTCAAGACTCATCGGATTGCAGAGAATGTGCTCCTGATGCGTGATGTTAAAGAACTTCCACATGTCCATGCGTATACCTCCTTTATCAATGCCAGCCGAAAGTCACGGGTCAGCTGCGAGGCTGCTTTACGGCCGAGTTAGCTGTACCAAAGGGTTATGCACTATTCTCGCTCAACCCGTATACTCTACCTCAAACCAATCGACACCGCGACTGCCCGCCAACCTGCCTTCGGTCAGTCGATGATGAGTGTTACAGAGCCACACCCCGTTTTGCAGCTTGTCAGAGCCGCCATACTTGTGAGGCAAGATATGGGCACCCTCCACCTGCCCAGCGCACGGTGTCTCTAAAATGAACTTAGGTAGTGCCCTGACCCTCAGAATCTCGCACCTGCTCTGTATTCTCTGCATATTCTTATTCAGGGAGGCATTTCTCTTAAAGACTGGCCGTGTTGGGTACAACCAGAGAAACAAATCCCAGCTTTCTCTTACTGCTTCTACGAGACCTTCGTCGTCGCAGCCACTGGCGATGCATAGGCCGAAGATGTTTCCGACCCCTGTCTTGCCAATCTTGGATTTACTAAACACTGACTTTGAAAAACCTGAAGTCTCTATGCTGTCGAGCTTGGCCAAGAACACGCCCAAGTCGGGGGTTCTGATTTCCTCTCGGACGCCCTTTCTTGAGAAACGCAAGATGTTTTCGTCCCTGTATTTCGCAGTGTCTTCTACAATGGCCCTGAATCTTTCATAGTCAAAATTCTTTTTGAAGAATGATGACATCACGGGAGTATGCGCTAGCGCAAAAAGCAAACGCTGCTTATCTCCGTTGGCAATGTAAAGGTACCCGCTACGGTAGTCGTTACGTTTGTTCCTGTCTGCCTTTTGGAAATATGAAAACGCCAAATCCAGGATGAAATACCCCTCCCGATTGTTTATCTTCCGGAAGATGGCCTCTCGTCCCAATTTCTCGGAAACTGTCTCAACAAGGGTGTTTACTATTTGTGGAGGTCTAATCATCGGTCTCTAAATTTCTCATGCCTAACGCTCAGCGTAACCAGTGCGAGCCAAAGAGCCTGACAAAAAATCCGCCGCTCAACGAGCGTCTGGTTCGCGCTATCCTATCGCTCACGCTGAGGGTTTTGCCGTGGAGCATAGCGGAACGGCAAATACTTTCCGGCGTGTTGTCGGCACTCCTATAATCTGTCGGGTCTGAATCGTGCCAGTGCCTTTGTGCATGCCGGGTTGCGCTCCAGAATCATGTTGTGCAAGTACGGCCAATACTCTGTTGCCGCGAGTGCGACTCCTTGCATGTTACGTCGGACGAAGGACGCCGTTTTACAAGTACTGGCTGAAGGCAAGGGCAGAACCGCGAGGGACCGTCCGAAGGAAGCCGGAGTGCAAAGCGATGAGCCAAGCCTGTCCAGAGCTTGTCGAAGGGAACAGAAGCAGCATACAAGGCTGAGTCTCCGGGCAAGTCAGCACAACATGACAAAGCCCCAGATTCGGGAGATACGGTAAATGCTGCGGTTGCATCGTCACAGTTCACGTTCTTATCCGGGGAGACCCGCCCGATTGGCAACTTCTTCCGAAGTGGCGCACGTCATGGCAACATGCCGTGGGACCGGCCAGGAGTCAGCAGAGGCCATATTAGGCGCGAGGAAACAAGCCCGGAAAAACCGGGAAAGGCTTGCCCCGCCAAAGGGCCGAACACAGCGAAGGGAAGAACCTCTATGAGCTTCTATGACATGAATCCGTCCAAAGAAAACATGGGAACGGCCTGGAAAAAGGATGAAAGCCAACCACGGCGCACCCGACGGCGGCAACGCAAACGGGCATGACCAACAAATGGCTCAAGGATTAAGGGCTGCTGTCTGTCAAAGAGCTGTGGGTTTCACATTCACTACTCGGCTACGGCCCGGTAATCTCTGTGAACAGCCCGGTGCGGCCCGCATGCCCGGTGGTGTGAGGGGCTGGGGGAGCTAATCCCCTCGGTTACCCGATTACCCGCTGCCTCTTTCAGGTTCTTGCGCTAATTGTGCGCTATGCCAGACCGCAACGATCCATACAGTTTGCTCTTTGAGCTTATAGAAGAACCGATAAGGTCTCACGATAACCTCGCGAAAAGGCAGATCGGGGAACTCCGGAGTAAGCCTTCCAGGCTCCGGAAACTGTTTGAGGCGTGAGAGTGTCTTCTCTGCCTTCTCTCGAAAACCGACGGCAGCCGAGGGGTTGTCACGATAAATGTAGGCAAGTGCTTCGAGAAACTGGCGGCGGGCAGTCGGGGTAAAAAGTACTTTCAAGATTTGGCGGCCTCGAGGAACCGATCAGCTTCTCTCAGAACGTCGTCAAGATCGTAGCCCGTGCCTGCCTCTATTTCTTTTTCACCACGCGCGAGTAATCTCAGGATTTCCAACTCATGCTGTGACTCTTCGTAAACCTGCATGCTTACCATGACTGCGGCAGCCCGGCCTCGCTGCGTAATGAAGACCGGCTCTTTTGATGCAGAAACACCTTTCACCACATCGCTAGCATTTTGTCTCAGATCGGAAATCGGTATTATCTTGGGTGTGTTCGACATTTGGTTGTGCCTCCTATGCTATTTCCAATGATACCACCAACTGTTTCAACAATCAATTCCTCTTACGGGCGTTATGTCCCCCATGGTTTTTGTGTAAGCATATGAGTTGTACCTCCCTAATATGCGAGCCCAACCCAGAGCTAACCGGCGCGCAGCTTTTTCGCGCGTCCGGTTGCGTGTTTGGTCAGGCGCTGAGTGGATTTCGCGATTTCAAGGAGTGATTTCAGCGCCTCATTCACGGCAGCCGAACTGGTAAAAACTCTAGCGACTTCCGGTTCGAGGACCGCCACATTAGCTCCTTTCTCTATCAGTCGCTTAAAGTACTTACCCCGAACGGCCTTTGAATAATCGAACTCATATTCAGGGCGTAATTCTTCTATAATTTTAGTTTTCATGTCTTTTTTCTCCGAAATCGTTGCAGGACATGCACTGATAATTCGTATCGTATCCTCTCTTTCAGTGTGCGAAACAACGAGCAGATGTCCTTGGAGTGAATAACCAACAGTAATGAACCTATCCTCTGTAATGGAGCGTGCAACTCCTCGCCTTGTCCCGCATTTCTGTTACGTCGTCCACGCCAAGCATACGGGCCCTGATGGTACAGATACATATCGTTGATCTGGCCATTATTATCTTCAAGGAGATAGGCAGCCAGAATAATATAGAAGCCAGCGGTTATGCGCCTTCCTTCGGCCTGAGGAAGTTCGTCGAATGCTCCTCTCCTCATGGTGCAACGAGGTTCTCTCCCTCGACTCGACACCCACCGTTCTTCTTCATGAGTTCTATTCCCTCCTCGAAGGACGACCGCACCTTGTTACCGAACCGCGTGATGCCGAACACGTTGGCGGTCTCTCGCGCAAGGTCATTCTGGCCCATACTGATATGCAGGATGAGTACCTGGACTGCCGCGTTGGCGATCTCCTCCGGGCATATTTCCTCCGCCGTGCGCGCCTTCGGGTCCTTCTCTATAGGAATGCGGAAACCCGCGTAGGGTTTCTCGGTCAATTCCTTGGTCCAAACGAACTCGCGCTTCCCCGAGTGGCGCACTGGAAGACCGTTCTGCTTCACCGCGTCCAGTACTACCCCGCGGATGCGGCTTCCAGCTCTTTGCAGTCCCCAGGCGGACGCCACCTCGGAGCAGAGCGTATCGAACAGTAGGGGGGCCTCGGTGTCGACGATCACTCTGACCAAGTCGCGGACTTTACGTGCGTTGGCCGGATCGTGAAGCTCGCCCGAGAAGGCCTGGATACCCGCCCCGTAACGCCGGTAGATCGATTGCCCCGGAAGCTCGGCAACAACCGGGAGGAGTTCGATGGGCTTCCGCACAACAACTGTCCTCTCCCTCGCGAATCGCTGGTTCATATCCTGCTCACCGGGGTTATCGTTTGGTACATGCGCCAAAGGGACGTTTGCCGGAGGGCTCAGGTCAACATCGTCGGCCGCACCGGACCTCTGTTTCGCCAACTTGAGTGCCTCTTCGAGTTTGTCGATCTCCTTGGGACGCTGGAGCCACCAGTCGGTCGACCAGACGCGGTGCAGCCGCCAGCCGAGACCCTCCAGCACCGCTTGGCGAAGTCGGTCGCGGTCCCGCGCCGACTTGGCGCTGTGGTAGTTCGCACCGTCGCACTCCACGCCCAGGAGGTACCGCCCGGGGGCGTCGGGATCGCGGACGGCGAGGTCGATCCTGTACCCCGAGCAGCCCACCTGCACATCCACACGCCAGCCCCGCTTGGTCAACTCCTCCAAGACCGACTGCTCGAAGAAGGACTCTACCTCGCCGTTCGTGCGGGAGACCTCTTCTAGGAGCGCCGCCTGACCACGCTTCGCGTAGTCGAGGAAGGTCCGTAGGTGGTGCACGCCGGTTGCCTGGGTCCGGGAGATGTCGATCTGCTCTGGCCGCAGCCGCGAGAAAACCAACAGCTGCTTGCGGGCTCTGGTTATGGCCACGTTGAGCCTCCGCTCCCCGCCCTTGTTGTTCAGCGGCCCAAAGTTCATGCGGACGACCCCGGCGGCGTCTGGCCCGTAGCAGATCGAGAACAGGATCACGTCCCGCTCGTCGCCCTGGACCGTCTCCAGGTTCTTCACGAAGACGGGCTCGCTGACTGTCGTAAAGTACGGCTCGATCTCCGGGTACTCGCTTCGCGCGGCGTCCAGGAGGTCCTCTACAAGGCCCTGCTGCGCCTGGCTGAAGGTCACCACACCCAGGGAGTTGCTCTGCTCCTGGGGATCGCGCAGCCTCCGGATGATCTCCGCCACCACTGCTTCCGCCTCTTTGCGGTTCGTGCGCGACTTTCCGTGGTCGTACACACCGTCCAGGACCTCGCACCACCGGACCCCGAGTCGGGGGTGCTCCGCGATTGCTGCCGGGAAAGTGTGGAGCCGGTTCTCGTAGTATTGCCGGTTGCTGAAGGCAATCAGGCTCTCGTGGCGGCTACGGTAGTGCCAGTCGAGGCGCAGGGGCTTTATTCCTGCGGCCTCCGCCTCCTCCAAGATGCTCTCAAGTTCCTCGGGCAGGTCGTCCTCGCTGTACTCCTCGTCGCCCTTCTGCCGCTCGAAGAAGCTCGTCGGCGGGAGCTGGCGGGAATCACCTACCACGAGGAGCTGGTTCCCGCGCGCGATAGCGCCGATTGCATCGTACGTCGGCATCTGCGACGCCTCGTCAAACACGACCATATCGAACTTCGGGAAGTCCACGCCGATGAACTGGGCCACAGACAGCGGACTCATGAGGACGCACGGTTTGTACTTGGCGAGTGCATTGGGACACTCCTTAAAGATACGCCGGATCGTCTTTCGTCCCCCTTGCGCGAATCGTTGGAGCAGCCCGGCTTCGGAGCTGGCGGGCGTGCGCTGCCCGGTCGCCACCGCTCGCGGCATCCCACTGGCGATCCGAGCGAATGTCTCTTTTCTGGTCAGGTCGGTGATCTTGGCATCGTGCTCTCGGAACTCACGAATTTTCAGGTTGTGCCGCTCCCCGATGAAACCGGCGAGAGAGGGGATCGACTTCAGTACGGTCCGCGCCCACCAGTCGGCGAAGGAGTGCTCGAACGCGGCCTCCAACTGATGAACACCTATCTCTCCGCGATCAAGAGCCTCCGCGAGTGCGGCGAGGCCAAGCTCAACGACCACCGCGCGAGACGCCTGGTAGTGCGACCACTCGCGCAGGCGAGGCAGGTTCGCCGCCAGGTTTCTCAAGGTCGTCTCGGCCCGCTCTAGCATCCTCGCGTCGGCATCGCCGCCCCAGGCCCCTTGGGCGTCTAGTCGCAGAAGGCTTCCGAGGTGTACTCGCTGGTCCTCGACGCCCTGAAGTGCGTCCCGGAAAGCCCGCGCCTGCAGCGTGGCAGGAGCACCGGCGACAAACAATGCACGCTTCTCCGTGGCGAACCGCATCCACGTGGCCCTAGTCCTCAGCTTTGCGTCCAGGTCCGCGCCTGAAGCGCGGTCGATGACCGAGTGGAACCTGTCCGACCACCCCACGATCCGTTGCAGCTCTTCCCACCGAGATTCCAGTCCCTTCCAGGATGGGCTGAGGAGCCGGGAGAGAACCTCGCCATGTGCTTCCAGCCTGGCACTCTCCTCGACTACGGTCAGCGCCTGGCCGAGTTCCTCCTCTAGGGCGGTCAGGTCTTTGGGCTTCCTACCGTCCTTACGGATCGCCCACACGGCCCTCCGAACGAAAACCTCCATGCGCCACTTTTTCCAGAGCCAGGCTTCCTTTCGCGTTCGCAGTTTCTCGATCAACGCGGGAAGGTCCAGCGTGAGGAGTCCGTCGGTGTTGGTCTCCAACAGCTTCGACCGTCTCGCGGCGCACCCGCGTCCCAGCTCGATCCACTCCATCAGATCGGACCTTGTACGCTGCCAGTCAGGTTCCGACAGGATCGCCTGTGTGACGATTGGCGCGGTTTCCAGCAAGGCGGTCAGGTCGCCTGCGAGCTGGAGATCGGAGAGCGATACCTCATCGATCTCGAGTCCCAGGTCCTGCAGGGTCGACGACCCCTTGGTTCTCAGGTGCCAGTATGCCTCCTCGGCGGCTTGGATCGCTTTCTTTGCGTCGTCCTCGATACCCCAGATATAGACAGATAAGCGAACCGCGTTCAGAGGGTGTCCAACCGGGTCACCGGAGACGCACGCCGCCTCGGCCATCTCACGCACGGCGGACCGCATCCGCTCGAACTCCTCACCCGTCCGTCCGCCGAGGTCGCCGAGGTCCAGCGAGACCTTCGGCTCACCCCCACGGCCGATGAGCCGAGAAATGACCCAGTACGCACTTTTACCGAACGCGCGAGGTTGGTGCAGATCGCGCGCGTACTCATTCAGCAACTTCCGCTGCTCGGCGAGGCGGCTCGTCTCTGCCTCCCAGTACTTGCTGGACCCGGTCCCGGCCACGCTGAGTGTCTCGCGCAGCTGTGCGCGGAAGGACTCCTTTGTCGTCTTGTTCGAGTGCAGCTCCAGGCAGAAGGGACCGAGCCCGACATCCGTGAGGCGCTTGTGCACCACGTCGAGTGCCGCCCGCTTCTGGGCGACAAGCAACACACGCTTTCCGACTGTCAGGCAATGGGCGATCAGGTTGGCGATTGTCTGGGACTTCCCGGTGCCCGGCGGGCCTTGCAGCACGAAGGTTCGCCCCTCCGCCGCCGCGTGGACAGCGCGGAGTTGGGAGGAGTCGGCGTGCAGCGGGCAGAACGTGGCAGATGGTGGATACCGGTCGTCGAGGATCTCCAGGTCGGGAAACGACGCGCCCGAGTCGAACAGCTCGTTCGAGGTCTCGATCAGGTGCCGGACGACCGCGTTCTTCTTGATCTCCTCGGCGTTCGCCTCCAGGTCTAGCCACATCAGGAACCGGGAGAAGGTGAGGATGGTGAGATTGGCGTCCTCTTCCACCTTCCAGCGCGGCTCACGCTTGATGGCATCGCGGATAGTCCGAAGGATTCTGGGAAAATCCAGACCGGACTCGTCTTCGGGTAACGGGTCCAGACCGTCGACGGTGATGCCGAAGTCCACCTTGAGCTTCTGGAGCAGGGTGATATTGATCCGCGACTCCTCGTCGATGCGCTGGATACGGAACCCGTCGCGCACGGACTTGCGTTCGATACTCATCGGGATCAGGAGGATCGGCGCGCGACGCTCGATGTCGCTCGTCGCGGCCTCTGTCCAGACCAGGAAACCGAGGGCGAGGAACAGTGTGTTCGCGCCCCCCTCCTCCAGGCCCAAGCGCGCGGCGCGCTCAATCTCGGTGAGGCGACCTGAAAGGTCGCGCTCGGTCACGGCGGCGTGCAGCCGCCGCTGGGCCATCTCCTCGCGCAGGTAGTCAGCCAGGGCGTCACCGCCCGTCTGCTCTTGGTACAGAGCGGCGTCGCGGAGGTCTGCCGCCCCCCAAGCGTCCGGCTTGGGCCGTACGCGAAACGCCTCGTCAGCAGCCAGCGCATTCTCCAAGTCCGCGATGTCGGGGCAGAGCAGTGGGATCGACTTCTTGGAGTCTTTGAAGTTGAGCAGGCGGTTCCGGAGGCTGAGATCGAGCAGGCTGGTTTTCCACCGGGCGAGGCGGTTGGCGGCGCTCTCCTGTTCGCACGGAGCACGCGTCGACTTCAGGGTGTCAGCATCCGCGACCGCCTCCGGGGCAGCGAGGTCTTCACAGAGAGATTCAGCATTTCCACCAGGGATGACGTTCTCGTCCGCAGATCCACAAACCTCCTCGGTCAGCGACAGCGGGCGGATGCCGATTTTACGTGCGGCCTTTACGTCCACTGCAAAGTGAAAGCGTGTCTCGCTCTGAAGGCGAGTTTTTGCCTGTTCCAGTGCGGTCTTAAAGCTTATGGGTGGTGTCTTGGTTATCCCCGTCGATTCAACGACTAGGAACTCGCCTAGGCCGATCCGATTCAGGAGGATCGACGCGTGGCCGGTCACGGTATCGTCGAAGGACTTGTCTACGAGCCACACGCCGGGGAAAGCGTGTCCCTCCACCAGCACAACCGCCGGTCGAAGCCCAGCCTGCTCGAAGCACGCGACGAGTAGCGTTGAAGTGTCCATACAGGTGCCGAGCTTACGGTCAAGCAGGTGCTCCGGGGTTCTGATTTTCTGGCCGGTCTCTTCAAAACTCGCCGGAGGGTTGATGTAGCTGATTTTCTGGCGTGCCGCCGCGAAATAGATCGCAGCAGCCTGGGTGTACGCGC
>JAKJGK010000176.1 GCA_022704435.1 Synergistota bacterium
TCGTCAACGGAGGCCGCGCCTATGACGCCGAGCATCCGCCGCCTGTCGTCCTCCGTGGTCGGAATGTAGCGGTTCATGTCGGCCACCTCTCAGGAGCCTTCGGCTTCCAGCTCCTCGACGAGCTTTCCGTAGGCCGCCGCGTCGAGCAGCCCGTCCGCCTCGGACGGGTCGTCCACCTTCAGCTTGACAAGCCAGTTGGCGTACGGGTCCTGGTTGACCAGCTCGGGCGCGCCGTCCAGCTCCTCGTTGACCTCCGTCACGGTGCCGGAGACGGGGCTGAACACGTCGTTGGCCCCCTTGACCGACTCGACCACGACGAAGTCGTCGCCCGCCGCGACCTTCCTGCCTACGTCCGGCAGCTCGACGTATACCACGTCGCCCATCGCGTGCTGGGCGTAGTCGGTGATGCCCATCACGCCCGTCCCGCCCTCGAGCCTGATCCACTCGTGATCCTTGGTGTAGCGCAGATCTCCCGGTATTTTCGACATTCTCCTCAACCTCCCTGGTTATCGTTTTCGAATGGGCCGATGCCCTCTATTTGCCCCTGGCGTAGTACGGGCGCTTGATCACGACGGCTCTCTTAAGCTTGCCGCGGATGTCTATCCACAGGCTCTCCCCCTCCGACGGCGCGGGGGTCGCCACGTAGCAGGAGGCTATGTTGGCGTCGAGCGTGGGCGAGTAGCCCCCCGAGGTCACGTGCCCGAGGACGCGCCCGGCCTCGTCGGCCACCGGCATGCCCTGCCTGGGCACCCCCTTGTCCTCCAGCCTGGTGGCCACTATTCGATGCTTGAGGCCGTCGTCCTTCTGGCGCTTCAGCGCGTCGCGCCCGATGAAGCCGCCCGGCTTGTCGAGCTTGACGAAGAAGCCGTACCCCGCCTCCAGCGGCCCCATGTCGTCGGTGTACTCGTGCCCGTAAAGGGGCAGGCCCGCCTCGAAGCGCAGACTGTCGCGCGCCCCCAGCCCTATCGGGAGCAGTCCGTGCCCCTCGCCGGCCTTCATCACCGCGTCCCAGAGCTCGGCGCCCCTCTTCCAGTCGACGTAGATTTCGAAGCCGTCCTCGCCGGTGTAGCCGGTCCTGCTGACAATCGCGGGGATGCCGCCGACGGTCGCCCCGTCCCTGAAGTAGAAGAACTTCAGCGACGCCGGGTCGAAGTCGGCGATCTTCTTTAGAATGGCCTCCGCCTCCGGGCCCTGCAGCGCGACCTCGGCCGTGCGGGGCGAGATGTCCTCCATCGAGACGCCGTCCGAGGGCAGGTGCGCCCTGAACCACGCCACGTCCTTGTCGGTGTTCGCCGCGTTCACCACCAGCAGGTACTTTGTCCGGGAGTAGCGGTAGACCAGCAGATCGTCCACCACGCCGCCGGACTCGTTGCACATGATGTTGTACTGCACCTGGTTGTCGTGCATTGCGGCGATGTCGTTGGACAGAAGCGAGGAGAGCCACTCCTCCGCGCGCGCCCCCTCGACCGTTACCTCCCCCATGTGGGAGACGTCGAACAGGCCGGCCTTCGACCTCACGTTCAGGTGCTCCGTCTTTATCCCGCTGGACTCGTACTGAACCGGCAGCTCCCAGCCGCCGTAGTCCACCATCCTGCCTCCCGCCGCCACGTGCCTCTCGTACATCGGGGTTCTCTTCATTCGCCTGCCTCCTTTGCTCTGCCTACAGGGGCCTCCTGAAGCCAGCCCGCCACGTCCGCCATCTCCGGCGAACCGGGGAAGCGCGCTCGCACCGCGTCCGCGATCCCGGCCCACGAGAAGGGCAGTCCGTTCAGCGCCGCGGCCAGCGACAGGATCATCTCCCCGTCCATCGCGTCGGAAAAGACCCGAGCGCCCTCCGTCACGCCGCCCGGCGCGTCGAACCGCACGTCCACGCCACCCCAGGGGAAGCGCCTGGAGACGGAGACCGAGCAGTCGGGGACCCTGCCGTAGCGCCACTCGACGCCGCTGTACTTCGCGTACAGTCGCTCGAACTCCTCCCCCTCCGGTTCGCCCTCGTCCCTGCGCGTCTTTGAATGCGGGTATTCCGACAGGAAGGACTCCTCCAGCGCGTCCATAAGGGGCGCGAGCTCCAGCCCCGGACTGACGTCGGCCAGGTTGACGACGCGCGAGGCCACTGAGCCCACCCCCTTCGACTTCAGCTTCTCCGGGTCCACGTTCAGGTAGCGCGACATCATCGACATGTCCGCCGACAGCAGCAGAGTGCCGTGGTGCAGCCCCCTGTCCCTGGTCAGCTGCCACGCGTTGCCCGAGAACTTGCGCCCGCCTATCGCGAGGTCGTTGCGCCCGGAGAACTCCGCGTCGATCCCCAGCGAGCGGAGCGCGCCCAGCACGACCCCGAGCTGGCGCTCCATGCTGAAGAGCCTGCGAGGCACGATGAAGGAGAAGTTGAGGTTGCCGAGGTCGTGGAAGACCGCCCCGCCCCCGGAGGAGCGGCGCGCAAGCCTGCCGTCCTCGGACTCCAGCAGATCCAGCTGGCACTCGCTCCACGCGTTCTGGTTGCGCCCGATCACCACCGTGCGGGCGTTCCGCCAGAGGTAGAAGATCGCCTCGTCGTCCCCGCACTCGCCCATAAGCAACTCCTCGCGGGCCAGATTGCTCCACGGATCCGTGCCACGCGAACGCGCAAGACGCGCCCTGTCGGTCGTCATTCGCACTTCGCCCCCCTGTCGACGCGGCGCAATCGCCGCGCTTCTGCGAGTGAAGTATATCATAATACAGGCGGAGGGTATATGTCGGTACCCTGAGCTGCCGTCTGATAATTCATATTAACACAAAAAGGGGCGACGAAGATCGTCATCCCGACGACCGAGGTTCCGTCATCCCTCTAACCGAACCTCGTCATCCCAACGACCGAGTCCTGTTATCCCGACACCGAGTACCGTCATCCCGACGACCGAAGGGAGGAGGGATCCTACGGAGTGCCACCCCGGACTAGGTTCCCTCCGTCGCTTCGCTCGTTCGGGACGACAATTCCCCGCCGGTCGGCTTAAGCGATCAACATCGCGGTCGCCTGCCGGGCGGCCAGGTGCATGCCGCCTAAGCGATCGACTCGGCTCGCTACGCTGCGCCGGTCGCCTGCACCCTTCGTCGCTGCGCTCCTCAGGGTAAGCGATCGACTCGGCTCGCTACGCTGCGCCGGTCGCCTGCTTATGTCATCCCGACGACCGAAGGGAGGAGGGATCCTACGGAGTGCCACCTCGAACTAAGGTCCCTCCTCGCTTCGCTCGTTCGGGACGACAGAAAACGAGCCCGTTCGGTCGCCT
>JAKJGK010000177.1 GCA_022704435.1 Synergistota bacterium
GAAGCCCGCCTCGACGCACATTGCGACCGCGCGCCTGGCCTTCTCGGCGTCGTGAAGTCTCTCAAGTAGCCTTAGCTCCCCGTCGCACAGGCTCTGAACTCCCACGCTGACCCTCGTGACGCCGAGGTCGCTCCAGGCCGCCAGGTGCTCCTCCGTCAGGGAGTCGGGGTTGGCCTCCACGCTGATTTCAGCGTCGGGGGCTGCGGGCAGATCGTCGCGGACTCGGCCGAGAAGGGCGCGCCACTGGTCGGGCGAGAGCATGGTCGGCGTCCCGCCGCCGAAGTAGACGGTCGCGGCCCTCGCCTCGCCCTCCTTGAGGATGCTGCCGTAAAGACTCGTCTCACGCGCCAGCAGCCGGCAGTACTCCTCGACATCCCCCCCGGCCGGGACCATGCTGTAGAACGAGCAGTAGGGGCACTTGGCCGCGCAGAAGGGCAGGTGGACGTAGACCGAGAACGGTCCCCCGGCGCTCAGGATGCGGGCCGCTATCTCCTCGGCGGAGCTACTCCTCATCCTCCTCGACCTTCAGGAAGGCCAGGAAGGCCTCCTGCGGTATCGACACCCGGCCGATCTGCTTCATCTTTTTCTTACCCTCCTTCTGCTTCTCGAGGAGCTTGCGCTTCCTGGTGATGTCGCCGCCGTAGCACTTTGCCAGCACGTCCTTCCGCAACGGCTTCACGTTCTGGCGCACTATGACCTTCTTGCCTATGGAGGCCTGGATGGGCACCTCGAACAGCTGGCTGGGGATCAGCTCCTTGAGCTTCCGCACCACAGCCTGGCCGCGCGTGTAGGCCGAGTCCCTGTGGCAGATGAAGGAGAAAGCGTCGGCGGCCTCGCCGTTTATCAGGACGTCCACCCGCACCAGGTTCGACGCCCGAAGCCCCGTGTGCTCGTAGTCGAGCGACGCGAAGCCCCTGGTCTGCGACTTGAGCTTGTCGTGGAAGTCTATTATGAACTCCGCCAGCGGAATCTCGTAGATCAGCCTCACCCTGTCGGGGGCCAGGTAGTCCATCGAGACGTAGACGCCCCTCTTGTCCTGGCAGAGCTTCATCACCTTGCCGACGTAGTCGGACGGGACGAACAGGGTGAGCTTTATCATCGGTTCCCTGACCTCGTCTATCTCGCCGATCTCGGGGAAGTCCGACGGACGGTGGGCCTCGATAATCTCCCCGCCCTTCGTGACGAGCTCGTAGATGACGTTGGGAGCGGTGGCCACCAGTTCGACGTCGAACTCCCTGCGAAGGCGCTCCTTCGACACATCCATGTGAAGCAGCCCGAGGAAGCCGCAGCGGAATCCGAACCCAAGCGCGACGGAGGTCTCCGGGTCGAACGTGATCGCCGAATCGTTGAGGACCAGCTTTTCGAGCGCGTCCCTGAGCTGGGGGTATTCGTCCCTCTCGACCGGGTAGAATCCGCAGAAGACCACCGGCTTGACCTTCCTGTAGCCGGGCAGCGGCCTCGAGGCCGGCCGAATGTCGTCCGTGATGGTGTCGCCGACGTGGGCCTCGGCCACCGTCTTTATGTTGGACACTACGTAGCCCACCTCGCCCGCGGTCAGCTCGGCGCACGGCTCGAAGTTCGGCCGGAGGACCCCGACCTCCTCAAGCGGAAAGACCCCTCCGGTCGCCATGAAGCGGATGTTCCGTCCCGGCCTCAGGACCCCGTTCACTACCCTCACGTAGCAGATGACGCCCTTGTAGTTGTCGTACTTCGAGTCGAATATCATGGCCTGCAGCGGCGCCTCCGGGTCGCCGCCCGGAGGGGGCACGTCGCGGACGATCCGCTCGAGTATCTCGACTATCCCCCTGCCCTCCTTGGCGCTGGCCAGGATGACCTCCGAGCAGTCGAGCCCGACCACGTCCTCGATCTCCTTTATCACATAGTCCGGCCGCGAGGAGGGCAGGTCGATCTTGTTTATTACAGGCAGGATCTCCAGCCCCTGTTCGACCGCCATGTATGCGTTGGCCAGGGTCTGGGCCTCCACCCCCTGGGTCGAGTCGACCACCAGCAGCGCCCCTTCGCAGGCCGCCAGGGAGCGGGACACCTCGTAGCCGAAGTCGACGTGGCCCGGCGTGTCTATGAGGTTGAGCACATACTCCCCGCCGTCGACCGCCCTGTACGTCATCCGCACCGGCACGAGCTTGATCGTTATGCCGCGCTCCCTCTCCAGGTCGAGCGAGTCCAGTATCTGAAGCTTCATGTCCCGGGATTCTATCGTCTGGGTCTCCTCGAGCAGCCTGTCGGCCAGGGTCGACTTTCCGTGGTCGATATGTGCTATTATACAAAAGTTGCGAATTTTTTCCTGTCTCATGAAACATCTCCTTGAAAGCTCCTACAGGGAGTCCGCCATTCTCTCCAGATCGGACTTGCTGTTTATATTCTCGAAGGACCTGCGGAAACCGGGCAGGTGCGAGAAGTGCGATTCATCCACCAGCGACGTGCGGACCACCTCGAACAGGGCCGCTGTCTTCCTGCGCCCGGCGGCCAGCAGGCTCCGGGCCTCCGGCAGGCAGCTCTTGTTGTAGAAGGCGTGAAGTGGCTCGTAATAGCCGTCGACAAAGGGAACGATGACGGACGCCCGCTTGTCCCCCTCCTTCCACAGAGCCCGTACCACGGCCTCGGAGACGAAGGGCATGTCGCACGCGCACACGAACACCCAGGCGCTCGTGGCCGCCTCTAGACCCGAGACAATACCGACTAGGGGGCCGCTTAGAGGTTCGTCCCCGTCAGGCCGCGACGTCGCCTGGTGGAGGGGCTGGGCTGCGTCCACTACCGTGCGTATCCCGTACTGCGAGATTATACCCGACAGGACGCCGGAAACATATCGAACCTGGTCCGGGGCCACTGAAAGAAGTATCTCGCCGGCGAAACCGCTGACCCTGCGCAGTACCCTGGCCAGGATGAGCTCCGAGTCCACCGCGAGGGTCAGCTTCTCTCCCCCCATGCGCCTGCCGCGTCCGCCGGCGAGCACCAGGACGGCGTTCCGTGAAAGCTCGTTCACTCTGCCCATGATAACACCTCGCAGGGAAATTCCAGGCTGCGGGCATAGCCCGACGCATAAAAAATATACGAAACAAAGGGAACGGTCAACGCTTTTGTCCCTATCTTACTAGATTTCTAGTAACCAAACGGCATAATTCTGCTCTTGCTAAAGGGATTGAGTCCCTATAATGGTGTAAATTCGAATTGAGCCATTCGCTCAAGCCTCGGTTATGATGTAGCTGACAAACCAACATCATATCGAGGAGGCGTTGAACTCATG
>JAKJGK010000052.1 GCA_022704435.1 Synergistota bacterium
GTACGCGGCGAGGAGGATTCAGCTGGAGGAGATAGCCCAGCGTTGCACCTCCGCGAGCAAGCCCGTCGTCTTCGCGGGCGACTGCAACACCTTCCGCGGCGAGGGGGAGCTGCTTCCTTTCCTGCGCAGGACGGGTTTCAAGAACGCAAACCCTGGCAGCAGACCAACTTTTCCCAGCCGCATACCCACCCTCGCGCTCGATTTCGTCCTCTACGGACCCGGCATAGAGATGGAGTCCTTCGATGTGCCGGCCGTGCGCCTGTCGGACCACCTTCCCCTGGTGTACGACTTCATAGTCGCGTGAGGGGGATCGCGGGATGACGCCCACCATGCTTCTGTACACCGCATACGACATATCCTCCATCGCGATACGCCTGGTCATGCTCTGCTACATCCCGCAGAAGCACGCTCCGTCCGCCGCGACCGCCTGGCTCCTGGCGATCTACTTCTGGCCGTGGCCGGGCTTCCTGCTCTACTTGATGTTCGGCTCGGCCAGCCTGCCGGAAAAGCGCGTGGAGCGGCACGAGAAGATGCTTCGCAGCCTTGAGGACGGTAGGCGGTCCTTCAGGTGCCTTTTCGACGACGAGGCCCACTGGCTCCCGGAGGAGCTGGTCAGATTCGGCGCGCTGGGCAGGAAGCTGGGGGACATGTGCATAACCAGGGGCAACGAGTTCCTGCTCATCGACAGCGAGGAGGAGTTCATACGGGCTCTCTCGGCCGACATCGACAGGGCGGGCTCCACCGTGCACCTGCTGTACTATATCTTCGCCCGCGACAGCGTCACGGAGCCGCTGTTCAGGTCGCTGGAGGCCGCCGCCGCCAGGGGGGTGGAGTGTCGCATACTGGTCGACGCCCTCGGGGCGAAGAGGTTCCTGAAGAGGGACGCCAAGCCCCTGCGGTCGATGGGGGTGCGGGTGGAGAAGGCCCTGCCGCCGCGACTGTTCCGCAGGACCCCGACCACCGCGCGGTACGACCTTCGCAACCACCGCAAGATAGCGGTGATCGACGGAAGGGTGGGGTACACCGGGTCTCACAACGTGATAGAGGCCGCGTACGGGGGGAAGGCGGGGGGGCTTGAGTGGAAGGACCTCACCCTGCGCCTGTCGGGCCCCGTGGTGCTCCAGCTGCAGGGGGTCTTCATGGAGGACTGGTTTGTGGAGACCGGCGAGATGCCGCGTTCCGGCGAGATCTTTCCCGCGCCCGAGTTGGCGGGAGAGGCGGTGGTGCAGACGGTGCCGAGCGGCCCCTCCTACCCGTGGCAGAACTACCAGCGGCTCGTGGTGTCGGCCCTTCACGGCGCAAAGAAGTGGGTGGTCATAACCACCCCCTACCTGATCCCTGACGACGAGCTGCTGCACGCCCTCGAGACCGCCGTTCTGGGAGGAGTGCGGGTTCAGCTCGTGATACCGGAGAAGAGCGACCAGTTCCTCGTGGGGAACGCGGCGAAGGCCTACTTCGACGTGCTTCTGGACGCCGGGATCGAGATCTACCTGTTCCAGGGGGGGATAATTCACTCCAAGACGATGACCGTGGATCACAGCCTGGCCTTTTTAGGCACGAGCAACTTCGACATACGCTCGTTCGCGCTGAATTTTGAACTCAACCTGGTGCTTTACGGAAAAGACGAGACCAGGGCCGTCCGCAACGCCCAGCACTCCTACATAACCGCCTCTCGGCGGCTCACCAGGGAGTCCTGGGGCGACCGTCCGCGGGCGGTGCGCGTCGTGCACGGGATCACCAAGCTGTTCAGCCCGCTGCTTTAGGACCTCTGCGATCATCGCAAGTTCAAACGACGGCGAGCGATCTTGTTCATCGTAGTATTCAGAATGAGTCTGCGGAGGTGTCGATTGTGAATAACGGTTTGTTGCCGCCGCTCCTCGAGAGGATCAAGCAGGTGTTCCATACCGTTGAGGTCCGCCACGGAATGCAGCCTGCGAAGAACCCGAGCCAGATCCCCTACACGAAGGAGCTGACAGGTCACCCCAGGTACTGCGGCTCCGTGATGGGAGCCGAGATCCTCTGGGGGATGGATATTCTTGAGAAGACGGGCGAAAAGCCGTGCGACGCGGACTACACCGCCGTATACAGGGTTGCCGGCACGTCGGTCCGGATCCTGGGACGTCCGCACCGCTACCTCGACTACCCGGTCAACGTCTTCCTGAACGTATGCATGCTGTACGACGGAAGGCTGGAGATTGTCGACTTCTGCGTAGACCTGCTGGCGCAGATAGCCCCGGTGAACTGGTTCGCATGCGATCTGCCCGGGGAGATGGACGGCGCTCGGCTTGGCGGCAAGGATGCCTACCGCTTCGACAGGGCCGGCCAGACGATCGTGCTGGATGTGCCGACCGACGTCTATAAACGCCTGCCGCTGTCTCTGACGAGCTCCATCGGCTCGGTTGGCAGGGTGGCGCTGGAGCTCGTGCCCGGCGAGACATATTTCACATGCTGAAGGGGGCGCAGATGAAAAAGATAGTGTATATCGACTATGAGAACATGCCCGGAGTGAACATCGAGAACGTGGAGGACACCAAGTTCCTGATATTCATAGGTGAAAACCAGAAGAAGATACCCACCGAGACGATAGTCAAGATGCAGCCGCTCGGGGAGAGGGTCGAGTGGATCACCATCAGCGGCTCGGGGAGAAACGCGCTCGACTTTCACATAGCCTACTACCTGGCCAAGTACAACGTCGGCGCCTCGACCACGCACTACATCCTGTCGAAGGACGCCGGTTACGACCCGCTGGTGAAGCACGTCGCCAGGTTCGGCCAGAAGGTGAAGCGCATAATAACGCCCGAGGAGATAAGGGAGAAGCAGGTGCTGCCGGCGGAGCTGGTCCCGAAGTACGCAAAGGCCCTCGAGATACTGAAAAAACAGGACAAGACCAGGAGGCCGAAGACCAGGAAGACCCTGTCCTCCAGCATGGAGACCCTGTTCCAGGGCCAGGTGTCGAAGGAGGATACGGACCTTATAGTCGAGCAGCTGTTTCGAGAGCGGTTCATAGAGGAGAAGAACAAGCGCATTGCCTACCTGGATTGACCCGCACCCCTCGTCGGGTCAGGCGTTCCTCCTGGCGAGGAGGCGCTCCACGAAGCCGCCCGGCACTGCCGCAAGCAGTATCGCCAGGATTATCATCGCGCTGCCGCCTATCTCGCGAATTGTGGGCGCCTCGCTGCTCATGAGGGCGGCGATCAGGATCCCCGACGGGATCTCCACCGTGCAGATGTGGCTGGCGGTGGACGCCGACACGTAGCGGAGCGACACGCAGTAGGATCCGTACCCCAGGATGCTGCCGAACACGGTCATGGCGGCTATCAGCCCGATGTCGTAGAGTCCGAGCGCCGCCACGTCCCCCCATCCGTGGAGGAAGTGCTTCACAGCGGTCATGATAAGCGCGCCGAACAGGTGCGAGTAGAAGAGCAGCTTGGTCCCCGACACGTGCTCGCGCGAGATGAGCACCCGCCCTGCCAGGAACTGCCCCGACAGGCCGACCACCGCCATCGCTCCCCACAGGATGCCGGGGATCGAGAAGCCGCCCTCCGCCGCGCTGCCGGAGAACACGCCGGTCCAAACGCCTGCCGTCACGAGCGCGGCTGCGAGGTACTGGAGCGGGGTAGGACGCTCCCTGGTGATCCAAAGGTCCCCCAGCAGTGTGACCAGGGGGAACGTGTAGTGGATGATCAGCGCCGCAGGGACCGTCAGGTACTTGAGGGAGAACATGAAGCAGGCCCCGGTCATCGGCACGGCGAAGACGGCGTAGACGAACAGGACGGCCCCCTCCCGGGGGGACAGGCGCAGGGAGCGGCGGTCCATGACCAGAGCCCAGGGCAGCACCAGCAGGACCACGAGAAGGGTGCGCAGGACGACCGCGGTTGTCATGTCGACACCGCGGAGGGCGAGGATGCGCCCTACCGGGCTGACGACGCCCCAGGAGATGCCGGTTATCAGTGCCGCCAGGACGCCGGCCCAGTGCTTTGACATTCAGTGTTTCCCCCCGTCGAGTATTATATTATTACTCCAGGCAGCCTCGTATGAGGGCCACCTGGGTGACTATGTGCTCCGCCGTCTTGGTGATGGCCGGGTAGTCCCTCTCCGCTCCGGCCGGGCGGAAGAGCGCGGCGCCCACTCCCACGGCGAATGCCCCCGCCTGGAACCAGTCATCGAGGTTGGCCGGGGCGACCCCGCCGACCGGAATTATATGCGCGTCGGGCAGGGCCGCGAGGGCCGCTCTCACGAACCGAGGCCCCAGAACGTCGCCCGGAAAGGCCAGCACGACGTCGACGCCCCGCTCAACCGCCCCCACGACCTCGCCTATGGACCCGACGGCGGGCATGTAGGGCACGCCGGACCGGTTGCACATCTTAGCCGTCTCGTCGTCGAACCGGTAGGAAGAGATGAATTCCGCCCCGGCATCGATGCACAGCCGCGCGGTCACGGCGTCGGCGACGGATCCGCACCCAAGCGTCAGCCCCCTGCACAGTCCGCGCCCCGTTATCTCCTTCATGGCCTCGGCCGCGCCAGGCCAGCAGGCCGATATCTCCAGCACGTCGATCCCGCCCTCGAAGGCCGCCTCGGCCGATGCCACCGCGTCCTCGACGTCCCTTGTCGCGACAAGCCCGACCACCCCGAGGTCGGACATTCGCCTCAGCACCTCAAGTTTTTTCAGCCTCATCCCGTCGCCCCCCCTGAAGAGTGATAATCAAATCCCGGTGTTCAGCGGCACGGCCGACACGTGTCACTCGAGCCAGCGAACGATCTCCTCGAGCAGCG
Organism: Synergistota bacterium; assembly: GCA_022704435.1. Taxonomy (GTDB): domain Bacteria; phylum Synergistota; class Synergistia; order Synergistales; family Aminobacteriaceae; genus JAAYLU01. Next base: position 4,774 of record JAKJGK010000052.1, read on the forward strand.
TGTGGTGCAGCATCCTGGTGACCGCCCCCGGCCTTCCGCTCCCGATGACCTGGTCGCCGATCTTCACCACCGGGACCACCTCCTTCACCGAACCGGTGATGAAAGCCTCCTCGGCGGTCGACAGCTCGGAGAGCAGCGGACAGCGCTCCTCGATCTTCATCCCCTTCTCCGCGGCGAGCTGTAGTATGATATCCCTCATGGTCCCCTTGAGCACGCGCGACAGGGGAGCGGTGACCAGCCTCCCCCCGGTGTACAGGAAGAAGGAGCTGTGCGCGGCCTCGGTGATCTCGCCGTCGGGGCAGTACAGTATCTCGTAGGCGTCCCCGCGCTTGGCGAAGCCCGTGTAGGAGAACATGTAGTCGATATTCTTTATGCCCGGGATGTGACGACCGCCGTCCACCGGCATGAGCAGCACTCCGTCGGCGTAGACCTCCGGAGCGGGCTTGTTTATCTTCTCGAAGAGTATGAACAGCCTCGACGCCGGAAAGGCGCCGGACAGGAATACGTCTCCGCCGGTGATATAGGGGCGGACGAGGCAGTCCTCCGTCATCCTGGAAATGCCCTCCAGGACGAGCGACTTGATGTCCTCCCCGGGAAGGGGGAGGGCGAGCGACGCGCTGGCGGCCGAGCGCAGGAGGCGCTCAAGGTGCGGCGTCAACATCAGCGGCCTCTTGCGGAACGTGCTGATCGACTCGAACACGCCGACGCCCCTCAGGATGATGAAGTCCGTCACCGGCAGCGTAGCTTTCTCGATGGGCAGGAACTCACCGTTTATATAGCACAGGGACATTGCGACTCACCTCGTAGTGTCGGTATTGGAACCTTTGCAGTATAAGGGTATCATAGGGAAAATGCACGCGGTATCCGACGATTTTCACTCCAGGAGGATGATTATGTCGAAAACGGCGCTCCGCCGACTGGGCAAACTCGTTTTTACAGCAACGTCCATCCTGCTCCTTTCCTGCGGGGGCGCGGCCGCCGGCGACAAGAGCAGGGTTCTGATTCTGAACTCGTACCACAGCATATACCCCTGGACGGCCGAGGTCACCGAGGGAGTCCGCCAGGCTCTGCTCTCCGGGACCGGGGAGGTCGAGTTCAGCATCGAGTACATGGACACCAAGCACAGCTTCTCCAAGGCCGCGCAGGCTGCCTTCCTGGACTACATGCAGAGGAAGTACTCGGCCAGGGAGCTGGACCTCGTGGTCTGCGTGGACGACGACGCACTGGCCTTTCTGCACAGAATTGGAAGGAGATTGTTCCCGGGGGTGCCCGTCGTATTCTGCGGACTCAACAACCGGGGCCTGTACGACCCCGACATGTATCCCAACGCGACCGGGCTGTTCGAGGACGTTGACATCCTCGGAACCGCGGAGCTGGCGATGCGCCTGTTTCCCGGATCGCGCAACCTGGTGCTGATCAGCGACATGTCGGACTCGGGCCTCGCGGTGCTGAGCAGGGCCAGGAGGGAACTGGCGGGGCTGGACAGATACGTAAGGATCATCGACCTGTTCGCCCTCTCAACGTCGGAACTTCAGGAAAGGCTGTCGGCCCTGCCCCCCGGCAGTGTGATCCTGATGCTTATTTACTTCCAGGACGAGGACGGCAACTTTATCTCCCCCTCCCAGAGCGCCTCCCTGGTGAGAGACTCCTGCCCGAGCCCGCTCTTCTCCCTGTGGGATATGATGCCGGCGGCGGGCGCCTTCGGCGGAAATGTCCTGTCCGCTCGCAGACACGGCGAGAAGGCCGGCGAGATTGCGCTGCAGGTGCTGTCCGGCGTGCCCCCCTTGAATGTCCCGGCCCAGCCCGACACGGAGTACGTGCCCATGTTCGACTACGGCGAACTGGCCCGCTTCGGAATAAAGAAGGAGGACCTGCCGCACGGATCGACTGTTATCAACGAGCCAGATCAGGATGGCATGTTGAACTACAGGCTGATCCTCATAAATGCCGCCGTGCTTCTCTCAGGCGCCGGCTACGTGGCGCTGCTCATGATGAACGAGCGTCGCCGGAAGAGGGCCGCAAAGTCCCTGGCGGTCAGGAAATCGATGTGGGAGGGGCTCTTCGGCAATTCACCCGACTCATACATAGTCTTCGACAGTGACAACCGGGTCCTCAACGTCAACGCCGCCTTCTGCAGGATGTTCGGCTACACCCCGGAGGAGGCGCTGGGGCGCGACGTGGACACCCTGGTGGCCGGAGGGCACGAGGAGGAGGACACGGCCAGGCGGATATCCCGGAGGGTGCAGCAGGGCGAGGCCGTAAGCACGGAGGGGGTGCGCCGCAGGAAGGACGGCGGGGCGGTGCATGTCCGCTTGCAGGGGGTCTCCTTCTCCCTGCCCGGGGGGGAGGTCCTCGGCTACGGCATATACACAGACATCTCCGCGCAGCGCAAGGGCGAGCTTGAGATGGAGGGCCTTATCCAGTCCGAGGCGGCGGTGGTCAGTATCTCCGGCACGCTCCTCTCCGGCGATTCATACTCCGTGGTTCCAAAGGCGCTCGAGGAGGCGGCGAGCCTCGTAGGCGCCGACGAGGGCTTCTTCATCGAATTTGCCGATAGCGGCTACATCGGCCGCGAACTGCTGCTGTCGGGCGGGAGGGCTGTCTGGAGCTCCTCCCCGCACCTGTCCGATATACTGGCCTGGCCGGACATTGAGGCGATCAACCAGCGGTTGCGGGGCGGGGAACGGCTGGTGCTTGACCACGAACGGCCATCCCTGATCGCGGACTCGCGTCGTCACGGCGAGCTGGCCAGGCTGTTCGGCTCCCCTCTGCATGTTTTGCCAGTGCTGTCCGAGGGCAGGGTCGCCGGCTGGGTGGGGCTGCACAGGGCGTGGGCGAGCCAGTCCGAGGCGCAGGATTCCGCCCTGGATGTCTTCTGCGACCTCGTGGGAAGCGTGCTGCAGCACGAGAGGCGCCAGTCGGCATCGGCGGAGCGCGCTCGAATCCTCGAGGGGACGTCGCGTGGAATAGTCGAGATCCTGGGCAGGACCCTCGCCATGAAGGACCCCTACACCGTGGGGCACCAGTTCGAAGTCGCGCGCCTCGCCCGCGCGATGGCCGTCAAGGGCGGCTTCGACGAGACGTTCCTGGACCGGGTGTACTACGGGGCGCTTGTCCACGACCTCGGCAAGATAGTCATACCCTCGTCGATACTGTCCAAGCCGGGCCGCCTGAACCAGGTCGAGTTCGAGATAATAAAAAGACACGCCATTCACGGGTGGGAGATCCTGTCCTCGGCCGAGTTCCCCTGGCCCCTCGCGGAGATCGCGGTGCAGCACCACGAGAGGATGAACGGATCCGGGTATCCAAACGGGCTCGTCGGAGCGGAGATAATAAGCGAGGCTCGCATCGTCGCCGTGGCTGACGTGGTCGAGGCGATGACGTCGCACCGCCCCTACCGCCCCGGCCTGGGGCTGGACAGGGCGCTCGACGAGGTCAACAGCGGCAGCGGAAGCCTGTTCGACCCGCTGGCCGTCGAGCTGTGCCTCGCGGTGATGGAGGACGGCTTCCAGTTCGATGAAAAGAGCTACGAAATATCCCTGATCTGACCTTTATGCCTGACAGCAAGTAATGTATAATGAGTTCTGTAAATAGATGCTGAATCTGAAAACAGGGTAAAACTCGCCTAAATTCAAAAGGGGAGGGTCTTTATGTCGCTTAGAGTGCTTGCAATCAACCCGGGTTCCACCAGCACCAAGATCGCCTGGTTCAAGGACGGACTCGAGGAGTGGAGGGAGACGGTCCGTCACGATCCGGACGCACTGTCCGAGTTCCCCTCAGTCGCCGGCCAGTTCCAGTTCCGCCTGGACACAATAGCCGGGGCGGTGGCGTCGAGGGGTGCCTCGCTCGACGACCTCTCCGCGGTCGCGGGCCGGGGAGGCTTGGTAGAGCCGGTCCCCGGCGGGACCTACCGAGTGGACGACGCCCTGCTGAAGCGCCTGAGGATGGGCAAGCCGTGGGAGCACGCGTCGAACCTGGGGGGCATACTTGCCGACGCCATCTGCCGTCCCAGGGGAATCCCCGCCTTCATCGTGGACCCGGTGGCGGTGGACGAGATGGATCCTGTCGCCAAGGTCACCGGGCTGCCCGACCTTCCGAAGGCCTCGCTGGGGCACGCCCTGAACGTAAAGGCCACCGTCCGCCGCGCGGCGAGGGATCTCGAAAAGGCCTGGGACGAGCTGAACTTCATCGTCGCCCACGTCGGAGGAGGCATCACGGTCTGTGCCCACGAGAGGGGGCGCATGGTGGACCTGAACAACGCCAACGACTTCGGCCCGTTCTCCCCCGAGAGGGCGGGCGGCCTCCCTGCCGGCGACCTTCTGCGCCTCTGCTTCGACGGCGGCCGCACGGAGAAGGAGATGCTGAGGAGGGTGGTCGGCGGGGGCGGGCTCGTGGCCTACACCGGCACCAGCGATGTCCGGGAGGTCAAGGACCTTGTCTCCAAGGGGGACGCGGGGGCGAGGACCGCCTATGAGGCGATGGCCTACGGAGTGGCCCGGGAGATAGGGGCCATGGCTGCGGCGCTCTCGGGCAGGGTGGACGCCATCCTGATAACAGGGGGTGTGGCCTACGATGGGGACTTCGTCTCGCTGGTACAGCGGCGCGTGCAGTGGATAGCGCCGGTGCTGGTCTACCCGGGCGAAGACGAGATGCCCGCGCTGGCCGAGGGCGCATTTCGCGTCCTTAAGGGCGAGGAGAGGGAAAAAATCTATTCCGATTACGCAACAGGAGGGGATCGTCGATGACCGCAGACGTCAGGGGTTCCTCCCGCCCTGCGGGCGAGGGGCTGGATTTTCTGATCGCGGAGAGCAAGAAGGGCCGCCCCATGACGCTGGCCCTGGCCTGTCCCTACGGGGACGACGCGCTGGGGGCCGCATGCAGGGCCCAGCGCGAGGGAGTGGCAAGGGCCGTGCTCATTGGAGACGCGGCCAGGATTCGTTCGACCGCGGAGCGCGACGGGTGCGACATAACCGGGATAACCCTGGTCGACGAGCCCGACGACGACAGGGCGGTGGAGGCGAGCGTGAGGATGGTCTCCTCGGGCGAGGCGGACTTCCTCATGAAGGGCCTCGTCAAGACCTCCACCCTGCTGAAGGCGGTACTGGACAAGGAGTGGGGCTTGAGGACCGGCTCCCTGCTGTCGCACCTGTTCCTGTTCGAGGTGGCCGTCCTTGGCGGCAGGGTCATAGGGGTGTCCGACGGCGGCATGAACACCTACCCGGATCTTGGGGCGAAGGTGAAGATCATCGAGAACGCCGTCGCCTGCTTCCACAGGATAGGGACCCCGCAGCCCAAGATCGCGGCGCTGGCCGCTGTCGAGGCTGTGAACCCCGACATGAAAGCCACGCTTGAGGCCGCCGCGCTGGCCAAGATGAACGAGAGGGGACAGATCAAGGGGTGCCTGGTGGACGGCCCGTTGGCTCTGGACAACGCGGTCAGCGAGGAGGCCGCGCGCATCAAGGGCATCTCCTCCCCGGTGGCCGGCTCAGCCGACATGCTGCTGGTCCCGGACATCGAGTCGGGCAACTTCGTGGGCAAGGTCCTGATGTACATGACGGGCGGCAAGGGGGCCGGGGTGATACTGGGCGCGAGAAAGCCCATCGTCCTCACCAGCCGCTTCGACAGCGTGGAGACCAAGCTGCTCTCGATCTCCCTCGGCGCGGTAGTCGCCCGAGGGTAAACAACAACTCATCTCTGGAGGGGGATTTCGTTCATGGAACAGATTCGTTCGCTTTCGCAGCTTTTGGAGCACGCTAAGAAGATCGGCGCCGAGAAGGGGCCCAAGAAGCTCTCGGTGGCGATGGCCGAGGACGCAGGCCTGCTTGCCGCCATCGAGGAGGCCAGGAAGGCCGGCTTCGCCGAGGCCATACTCGTCGGCAACGGCGACAAGATGAAGGCCGCCGCGGATCAGGCGGGGGTCGACCTCTCGGACTACGAGCTGATCGACGAGCGCGACGAGCCGGCGATGGGCATCGCCGCCGTTACCCTGGTGTCGTCCAAAAAAGCGGACATCTACATGAAGGGGCAGATTCACACGAACAACTTCCTCCGCGCCATGCTCAACAAGGAGTGCGGCCTGCGGAGGGGCAAGAACACCATCTCCCACTGCTACTTCCACAGCGTCGAGGGGTTCGATCGGGTCTTCTTCATCGCCGACGCCGCCTTCAACATGTACCCCGACCTGGCCGCCAAGGCGGACATCACCCAGAACACGGTCGGCCTCGCGAGGGCGTTCGGAGTGGCCGAGCCCAAGGTCGCCGTGCTCGCCGCGGTAGAGGTGGTAAACCCGGACATGCCCGCCACCCTGGAGGCAGCCGCGCTGACCCAGATGAACCGGCGCGGCCAAATAAAGAACTGCATAGTCGACGGCCCGTTCGCCCTCGACAACGCGGTCAGCGAGGAGTCCGCCCGCACGAAAGGGATAGTCTCCCCGGTCGCGGGCAAGGCCGACATCTTCATAGTGCCTAACATAGACTCGGGCAACATGCTTGCGAAGGCCATAGTCTACTTCTCGAAGAACGAGACCGCAGGTCTGATCCTGGGCGCATCCGCGCCGATAGTGCTAACCAGCAGGGCCGACTCCACAAGGTCCAAGCTGCTCTCCATCGCGGCTGCGGTGGCCCTCTCCGACTTCCAGAAGTAGGCCGGGGCGATGAAGATCCTCGCGCTGAACCCGGGCTCCACCAGCACCAAGGTCGCTCTGTTCGAGTGCGACGATCCCGCATGCGGCGGGATAAGGGAGGCCTGGAGCGATACCCAGCGCTACGACGCGGACGTCCTGGGGCGCTTCGCGGGAGTGATGGAGCAGGAGGAGTTCCGCCTCGCGGAGATACGCAGGTGCCTCGACGAACACGACACGCACCCCTCGGGGCTCGACGCTGTCGTCGGCAGGGGCGGACTTCTCAAGCCCATAGAGAGCGGGACATACGAGGTCAACGAGGAGATGCTGGCGGACCTGCGAAGCTGCAGATGGGGGGCGCACGCCAGCAACCTCGGCGCGCCGCTCGCGGTGCGGCTGGCCGCCGAGGGAGGGAACATCGCCGCGTTCATCGTGGACCCCGTCGTGGTCGACGAGATGATGCCACTGGCTCGCCTGTCGGGGCTACCGGAGATAGAGCGCCGCTCCATATTCCACGCCCTGAACCAGAAGGCCGTCGCCAGGAGGGCTGCCGTCGAGCTGGGAAGTCCCTACAACGAGTGCAACCTGATAGTGGCCCACATGGGCGGCGGCATATCCGTCGGCGCACACGAGAAGGGGCGGGTGGTCGACGTGAACAACGCCCTCGATGGAGACGGCCCATTCTCGCCCGAGCGGGCGGGAAGCCTTCCTGTGGGCGGGCTGATCAAAATGGCCTTCAGCGGCGATCACGGGCTGCCCGACATGCTCAAGATGCTGACCGGCAAGGGGGGATTGGTCGCACACCTCGGGACGAACGACCTCAGGGAGGTCGTTCGGCGGATGGACGCTGGCGACGAGAGAGCGCGCCTTCTGTTCGAGGCCATGGCCTACCGCATAGCGAAGGAGATCGGCGCATGCGCCGCGACCCTCGGGGGCGAGGTGGACGCCATAGTTCTGACCGGCGGGCTGGCGTACAACGAGCGCTTCACCGGCCTGATCCGGGAGAGGGTGGAGTTCGTCTCTGAAGTGAAGGTCTATCCGGGCGAGGACGAGATGCTGGCCCTCGCCGAGGGAGCGTACCGGGTGCTCGCAGGATCGGAGCAGGCTCGGAGGTATACCAGGAAGTAACCGGGAAACATCCGGAAATCGAGGAGAGGCGATCGCGATGACACTGACCTACGACCCTCACTACTATCCGTACCCGTCGAGGAGAAATGTGACCTACGGCTCTCGGGGGATGGTGTGCACATCTCATCCGCTGGCGGCGAACGCCGGTCTGGACATCATGAAGACGGGCGGCAACGCGGTGGACGCGGCCGTCGCTACCGCAGCCGCCCTGACGGTGGTGGAACCGACCGCCAACGGAATAGGCAGCGACGCCTTCGCGCTCGTATGGAAGGACGGAAGACTGTCGGGGCTGAACGCGAGCGGCCCCATCCCCGCGGCCGTGACTATGAAACTCGCCGAATCCCTGGGTTGGGCGGACTCCGGCCAGATGCCAAAGTTCGGCTGGGCGCCCGCCACCGTCCCGGGTGCCCCGGCCGCGTGGGCGGAGTTGACCACGAAGATGGGCAGGCTCTCCCTCGCCCGGAACCTGGCCCCGGCGGTGGAGCTCGCGCGACTGGGGCACGCCGTGTCGGTGGCCACCGCGCGCTACTGGGAGCTGGGGATCAAAAGATACCAGGATGAAAAGGGGGAGGAGTTCCGCGCCTGGTTCGAGGCCTTCGCCCCGGAGGGGCGCGCCCCTCGACCCGGCGAGCTCTGGAGATCCGAGGCGCACGCCTCCACCCTTGAGAGGATTGGCGACAGCGGTGGCCGCGACTTCTACGAGGGGGAGATCGCGGGGAAAATTCTCGAGGCGGCGCGAAGGACCGGGGGTTACTTCACCGAGGACGATCTGGGGGCCTTCTCCCCGGAGTGGGTCGAGCCGATCGGAGTGAACTACAGGGGTTGCAGGGTCTGGGAGATTCCCCCTAACGGTCAGGGGATCGCGGCCCTCATAGCCCTGTCCATACTGGACGGGTTCGATTTCCAGTGCCGGGACCACCCCGAGACTGTCCACCGCCAGTTGGAGGCGATGAAGGCCGCGTTCGCGGACGCTCACAGGCACGTCGCGGACACCCGCTTCAGCAGCGTACCGGTCGCGGGGCTTCTTGAGCAGTCCTACGCCGACTCGAGGCGCGCCCTCATCGGCGACCGGGCGGCGGACTGGAGGGCCGGCGAGCCGAGGCCGGGCGGCACGGTCTACCTGTGCACCGCCGACGGCGAGGGGACCATGGTCTCCTACATACAGAGCAACTACATGGGGTTCGGCTCCGGCGTGGTGATACCGGGCACGGGAATAGCCCTCAACAATCGCGGCCACTGCTTCTCCCTCGACGCCGGACACCCGAACGCCCTTGAACCGGGCAAGAGACCGTACAACACGATTATTCCGGGCTTCCTGACTAAGGACGGCGCACCGGTGGGCCCGTTCGGGGTCATGGGGGGATTCATGCAGCCGCAGGGGCATGTGCAGGTTGTAATGAACACCCTGGACTTCGCAATGAACCCCCAGCAGGCCCTGGACGCGCCTCGATGGCAGTGGACCGGGGGGGTGGAGGTGCTCGTCGAGAACTCCTTCAACCCCGACCTGGCGCACAGCCTGCGCCGCAGGGGGCACGGGGTGAAGTACGAGATGGAGCCGGCGTCGTTCGGAAGGGGGCAGATAATATGGAGGACGCCGGAGGGGACCCTCGCCGGCGCTACTGAATCCAGGACCGACGGCTGCGCCGCCGCCTGGTGACTGGACACGACCAGTTGACTGAACATACGAAATCATACTAGTAATACCACGCTTGCGCAAGGGTGTTACTTGTTATAACATCCCTCGAACAGTGCTGAGAATCGAGGTCGGGGAGGAACGCCATGCGCATGGTCATTCCGGTGGGGGAGATACGCCCGCCATGGATTATTGATGAAGATATACTCTCGGCGAGCGGCGTCACCCTTGTGAGGCGAGGCGCGCATGCGACCGAGTCGCTGAGGCGCGCGATGCTCCGGAACGGGATAACCACGGTGCGCGTGCGCCTGGGGGAGGAGGCCGGCAAACCCATAAAGCCACCCATCCCCGCCGACTTGGCGCTTCAGGCGCGGCGCGGGGTCCAGAAGCTCATAATTCGGACCATGCGCGACAGGACCATCTCCTCCAACCTTCTCTCGTACCTCATCGCGCAGATGTCCGTGGTGGTGGAGGCTCTCTTCTCGGGAGAATCCCCCGTCTTCTCGGAGCTGCACTCACTCTCGGATCACGATGCATACACCTACGAGCACTCATGGTCGGTCGCGCTGTTCTCCCTGGTGCTGGGGCGGGTCGCCATGGAGGCCGGCGTAATGAAGA
>JAKJGK010000053.1 GCA_022704435.1 Synergistota bacterium
CCGCCGTGCCGACAGGGGGCTGCTCCTGTGCGGAACCGGAGTCGGCATGAGCATAGCTGCCAACAAAGTCCCGGGCGTTTATGCCGCTCACTGCCATGACGTCGACACGGCCCGCTACAGCCGTCTCCATAACAATTCGAATATCCTTACCATGGGCGCCAGGATCATCAGCGCGGAACTTGCGAAAAATATCCTCGATGTCTGGATTTCAACCGAGTTCGAGGGGGACCGCCACATCAGGAGGATCAGTAAAATTTCGGATTACGAGCACAAAATCTGTCCAAGCTGCTCCTTCTCCGAGGAGGGGAAGACCGTGCTCTTCGAACACCCCCTGGTTCAGCACAAGGTCAGCATGATCCGCGACAAGAACACTTCGGTAAAGGAGTTCAGGGAGCTTGTGCAGGAGATCGCCGGACTCATGGTGTACGAGATGACGCGCAATCTCCCCCTCGTCAAGATCGAAGTGGAGACCCCGCTGGCGAAGACGGAGGCCTACGCGCTGGCCGGGAAGGATCTTGCGATAGTCCCCGTACTCCGGGCCGGGCTCGGCATGGTCGACGGAATATTGCAGCTCGTTCCCAACGCCAAGGTCGGCCACATCGGGCTGTACAGGGACCCGGACACCCTGCTCCCCGTAGAATACTACTGCAAGCTCCCGGGAGACATCGACAAAAGAGACGTCCTCGTACTGGATCCGATGCTGGCCACCGGGGGATCCGCGGCCGCGGCGATAAGCCTCGTCAAGGAGAAGGGAGGCAAAAAAATCTCCCTCGTATGCATAATCGCCGCCCCGGAGGGAGTATCGAAGGTGCACGCCGAACATCCGGACGTGGATATTTATGCCGCTGCGCTGGACAGCCACCTGAACGGGCACGGATACATAGTGCCGGGCCTTGGAGACGCGGGCGACCGGCTGTACGGCACAAAATAAGAGAATAAAAAGTGGACATAGGAACCCCGTCCCTTCTCGTAGCATCAACACTGCTCTTCATCTGGGGAGTTGCGGTAACGCCGCTCTCCATTATTCTGTCGAACCGCTATCGTATTGTCGACCTGCCGGGAGGGCGTAAGACCCATAGCTCCGTCACACCCAGGGGGGCCGGGATTGTCCTCTGGCTCGGTTTTTTACTTTGGAGCCTCTACGCAGTCACAGAGGCCAGTACGTTTCGAGCCCTGGCCTTCGGAGGGACGCTGGTCTTCCTGAGCGGTTACTGGGATGACATGCGAACGTTAAAGCCCGGCGTGCGGCTGCTTTTTCATGCGGCCGCCTCCGGGATATTTCTGATCGCCCTCCCGGGTTTTCCACTCCGCCACTGGCCGGTCTGCCTGCTCTGGGTCGCAGGTATGATCAACGCCTTCAACCTTGTAGACGGGGTAAACGGGCTATGCCTCTCCGTTTTCATCGCCTCCTCCCTGGCGTTGTCCGCTTTTGGATTTGCCGGCGCATTCGCCCCTGTAGCCGCCCTGGCAGCCGGTGTTCTTCCATGGAACTTCCCAAGGGCGAAGACCTTCCTCGGCGACGGGGGGACAACGCTGCTGGGTTTTCTATATTCAACCCTTTTCATCTGTTCGACCGTCGATTTCATCGACGGAGTACCGGTGCTCGAGCTCCCGTTTTACCTGTTTTTAATCGGCGGCATACCCGCCGCGGACACGCTCTTTGCTATAATGAGAAGGTCGATGAAGGGCAGGTCACCCTTTTCTCCGGACCGCGGCCATATACATCATCGCCTGATGGATCGCGGGTGGGGGCAGGTCTCGACGGTGGTTTTTCTCAGCACCGCGCACCTGTTGCTTCTGGCGGGGGGGCTTTTCTTCCTTGGTCGTTATATTTTATAGAGTTCGGTGATGCTAGCGGCCCCGAAGCAGGCCCTGTCGGGGTTGCCTTGGCGTATGTCAACGTGGTATTGCGAGGTATAATCTGCCATGGTGAAAAAGATCGTCTGTGTTGTAGGAACACGCCCCGAGGGAATAAAGATGGCCCCTCTCATACATGCACTTCGCAGGAAGCGCTTTGCAGTCACAGTCCTCTCCACCGGACAGCACCTTCATATGCTGCACCAGGCCCTGCACTTTTTCGACATCAGGGCGGATGTGAACCTGTCGATCATGGAAAAGCAGCAGACCCTAGACGGAATCACCGTAAAGGTGCTGAAGGGTGTGGGCGACTTCCTGGACCGCCACCCGCAGGACTTGGCGCTGGTGCACGGCGACACTACGACCACTATGGCGTCGGCGCTCGCTGCCTTTTACAGGAGGATTCCGGTTGGCCATGTCGAGGCCGGCCTCAGGAGCGGCGATATGTCCAGCCCGTTTCCAGAGGAGGCTAACAGGGCTCTGACGGACAGGCTCGCTTCGCTGTGGTTCGCCCCGACCGAGCGCGCGGCGGCGAACCTGAGAGGCGAAGGCCTGCCTGTAACTGGAAACACCATGTCTGTCACGGGCAACACCGTGATCGACGCGTTGAAAATAGCGCTCGCCAAGAAACATGATTTATGCGAGGAACTGGCCGGTCTGCAGTCGTTCACGGGACCCCTCATACTTATGACGTCTCATCGCAGGGAATCGTGGGGGGAGCCGCTGGAGTCCATATGCGGCGCCGTCACGGACATCCTGAACAGAAATGACGAAGTGCGCGTTCTCATACCGCTTCACAAGAACCCCTCGGTGCGAGGAGTCATCAAAAGACACCTCGGTGAAAATGAGCGGGTGATACTGTCGGAGCCTCTCGATTATCCCGATTTTGTCTGGGCAATGAAGAGGAGCTCCCTGATTCTCAGCGACAGCGGAGGCGTCCAGGAGGAGTCCGCCGAGCTCAAGGTCCCCCTGCTGGTCATGAGGAGCACTTCCGAGAGGCCGGAGGCCCTGGAGGCGGGGACAGCAACGCTGGTGGGCACGGAACGGAGTACTATCGCCGATACGGCCTTCAGGATTCTGATCGACGAAGCCTTCAGAAACAGCTTCTTAAACAGGGGAGCCAACCCTTTTGGAAGCGGAGATGCCTCGGAGAGAATTTCGGACATGATCCTGAAGTTCTTCAGCCTGTAGTGCGCTGACTCGCGAGTCCCGGCCGGGGTCTCCATAATCGTTATTCAGGGGGAATATTAAATTGGAATCCAAAATGAAGATAATTGGCGGGACGCCACTGAAGGGCAGGGTTTTGGCGCAGGGAGCAAAGAACGCAGCGCTGCCCGTGATGGCCGCGGCGATTCTGCTAAAAGGGGAAAAATTAACGATAAACAGGGTGCCCAATCTTCTGGACGTAGTCACCATGGCGGACCTTCTTCGCAGCCTGGGGGCGTCGGTCCAGTTCAAGGACCAGAAGATGGAGATCTCAACCCCCCTTGATATCTCATGGGAGACTCCGCCCGACCTGGTGCGAAAGATGAGGGCCTCCTCGCTCGTGCTGGGACCGCTGCTCGCCAGGTGCGGCAAGGCAGTAATGCCACTTCCCGGAGGATGCTCGATCGGCAGCCGTCCGATAGACCTTCATCTCAAGGGACTCACCAGGATGGGGGCGTCAATAGAACTGGTGCATGGCGCAGTTCACGCCCAGGCCGGAGTGCTGAAGGGGTGCAGGATATACCTTGATTTCCCCTCTGTGGGGGCGACCGAGAACCTCATGATGGCTGCCGTCTTTGCCAGGGGCGAGACCATCCTGGAAAACACCGCCAGGGAGCCTGAGATTTTCAACCTGGTGGACGCGCTTCGCTCCATGGGCGCTATCATCGAGGCGGACGGAACGGGGGTAATAAGAATCCAAGGAGTGGAGGGCCTGAAAAGCTCTTCGGCGAACATCATCCCCGACAGGGTCGAGGCATCGACCTACATACTCGCCGGTGCCGCTACGAACGGCGAGGTGACGGTCGCCAATATAATACCGAACCACATCGACTCCCTGCTCGCCAAGCTGGAGGAGGCGGGGGCGCTACTCTCCGTGAGCGACACCGAGGTTACGATTTATCCCTCCGGTCGGCTCAAGTCGGTTTCACTCAAGACTCTTCCGTACCCGGGCTTTCCAACCGACCTTCAACCTCAGGTGATGGCCGCTCTCTGCCTCGCCGAGGGGACGAGCGTCGTCCAGGAGAGCGTGTTCCAGTCGAGGTTTCTTCACGTCAGCGAACTGAACAAGATGGGCGCCAGGATAGACATTCAGAGCAACTCGGCCATAATCAACGGTGTAGAGTCCCTGGCCGGTGCCGACGTGCTTGCCACCGACCTGCGGGCCGGCGCGGCCCTGATCATAGCCGGGCTGGCGGCTCGGGACACGACCTGCGTCCATAACCTTGGGCATATATTCCGCGGTTATGAGAAGTTGGAGGACAAACTAAGAGCAATTGGCGCCAATATATCGATTCTACCGTCGGAAGAGGACGTCAAGGGCGTCTCCGAGTTGCCCCGCTCCTAGCAAATGCCGTCGATTGATCTGCCCAAAACCAGGGTAATCGCCTTCGTAGGGCCTGCCGGAACCGGCAAGAGCCAGAGGGCGCAGGTGGTGGCGCTGGAGAACGAGGTGGATTATATAATTGATGATGGACTTGTCATCGCAAAGGGTCGGATTATGGCCGGAAAGAGCGCCAAGGCCGAGAAGAACCTGGTCAGAGCGATCAGAAGAGCCCTGTTCCAGTTTCCAGACCACAGAAAAGCCGTCCTATCCTTCCTCGACAAGAAGAGGCCGAGGAAACTGATGATCATTGCAACGTCGATCTCCATGGCGGAGAAGATCTCGCGCGCGCTGCGCCTGCCGTATCCGGAGATGATAATCGACATAACAGAGGTCGCGTCGCCGGAGGAGATAATCAAGGCCAGAAGGGAACGCCACGAAAAGGGGCAGCATGTGATCCCGGCCTCAAGGACCCAGATAAGAAAGAACTTCGCGGGAAAGCTGGTCGGACACCTGAGGGGGCTCTTCAAGAGCGTGGACAGGGAGGACGGGGAGCGGACCATCGTGCGCCCGCCCTTCAGCTTTTATGGGGAGCTGTCGATCGAGTCCTCCGCAGTCCTGGATATCGTGCGGCACGTCCTTAAGTCAAACCCCCAGGTGGCGTCTATCAAGGATGTAAGAGTCCGCTACCGGGAGGAGGCTGTTTCAATAGAGGCATCGCTCCAGGTTTTGCCGGGGAAGATGGATTTTCGACAGATAGGCCTTGTCAACCAGAAGAGGGTGGCATCAGCCGTCAGTTATTTTACCGGTATGGATGTGGAGGAAGTTGACATCCATATAGTGGAGGTCAGGTTGCGATGAATGTCTTCAACGGAGGGAGCGATCCGGGCCTTGCCTGGGAGGAGCTGGAAAGGCGGGTGGAGACCTGCGCCGCCTGCGAGCTGCACGCCTGTCGCAAAAAAACGGTTTTCGGCCAGGGCAACCGCACCTCTCCGCTCGTTTTTATCGGAGAGGGTCCAGGAGCGGAGGAGGACGAGCAGGGGATCGCCTTCGTCGGCAGAGCGGGAAAACTGCTCTCCAGCATCCTTCAGTCGGTCGGAATTGACAGGGACGACGTGTTCATAACGAACGTGGTAAAGTGTCGGCCTCCTGAGAACAGGACACCGCTGGCGAAGGAGATGATGGCCTGCAACGAGTTCCTGGAGGCGCAACTGGCGTTGCTCAGGCCCAGGATTGTTGTCTGCCTCGGCAATACCCCTGTCAAATGGCTTTTAAAGACCTCCGAGGGCATCTCGTCGCTTCGCGGCAGGTGGTTCCCCTGGCGCGGGATACTGCTCTTCCCCATGTTTCACCCGAGTTACCTTCTTCGCAACGACTCAAGGAAGAAGGGAAGCCCCAAGGACCTGACCTGGCAGGATATAAACGCGCTTAAAGACAGACTCTCCACGATAAGGCAGGGGGGTGAATAATACTTGAATACGGTGAGTTCTCTGCCGAGTCACGTCGCTGTCATCATGGACGGCAACGGGCGCTGGGCGAAGAAGCGAATGATGCCTCGCCTGCTGGGGCACAGGGCCGGCGTCAAGGCTATCGAACGGACGGTGCGCGAGGCCGACGCCATCGGGATCAAGTATCTCTCTCTCTACGCGTTTTCAACCGAGAACTGGAGAAGGCCGGAGAAGGAAGTGTCCGGACTCATGAGCATCTTTCGATTCGTCCTGCGCCGCAAGGTGGACGAGATGAAAAGGGAGAACGTAAGACTGCGCTTCGCCGGGTGCAGAGATACAATGCCCGCCGACATAGTGGAACTGATGGAGTGGGCGGAGGGCGAGACCAGGGAGAACACCGGCCTCACCCTTGTTCCGTGCTTGAACTACGGCGGCCGCCAGGAGATCCTTCACGCCGTGGAAAGTGCGATTCGCGCGGGCGTCGAGTTGCCTCTCACCGAGGATGTGTTCCGCTCCTTCCTGTATCTTCCGGACATCCCGGATCCCGACCTCGTGATCAGGACGAGCGGCGAGAGGCGCATCAGCAACTTCTGGCTGTGGCAGAGCTCGTACAGCGAATTTTATTTCACCGACGTGCTGTGGCCGGATTTCGGAGGGAAGGAATTGGCTGAAGCCATGGAATTTTATGCAAACAGGGAGAGACGCTATGGCGCTCTCAAGTGACAAGATCCGAGAGCTTTCCGTGCGTGGAGGCAGCTCGCTGGTCATAGTCGCCGCGACCATGACATCCCTGTACGTGGGCGGGATGATATGGACCTTCTTCGCCGCGGCGGTCGCCCTCGCATCGCTGGCCGAGTACTACGGGATGCTCTCCCGCAAGTTCAAGGTGTCCAAGGGCATAGGTTTTCTCACGTCATGCCTGATAATATTCTCGGCGTCCGAGGGCATTCACCCCGTCTCGCTCGTGCTTGCGCTGAGCGTCTCGGCCTTCGCGGTTCTGTTTATCGAGATAATCAGAAGACAGCTCACGGGCGAGAGCTTCGCGGTCTGGAACATGGGCGGCACAATCTCAGGAATAGTCTACATAACAATCCCATGGGCATTCATGATACTGTTGCGCCGCCTGCCCGGGGGAGGGCTGCTGCTACTGGCCATGTTTGTATCCACGTGGAGTTGCGACGTGGCCGCGTACCTGATCGGATCCAGATGGGGTAAAAACCGTCTGTGCGTCAACATAAGCCCGAACAAGACCTGGGAGGGGTTCGTAGGCGGCTTCTCGGCCTCGCTGCTGGCAAGCGTGCTGCTCGCTCTGTTGATAGACATACCCCCGATGCCGTTTCTCTATGTCGGCGCCATCTGCGGCTTCGCCGGCCAGCTCGGCGATCTGGCCGAGTCGGTGATAAAGCGCGAGAGCTGGGTCAAGGACAGTGGCGGCCTCATTCCTGGACACGGGGGCGTGCTTGACCGGTTTGACAGCACGCTTATCAACGGGTTGCTCGTCTATATTCTATTCGGGGTGATACTCAGATGAGAAAGCGCCTCTACATCATCGGTTGCACCGGAAGCGTCGGCAGTTCGGTCCTGTCGGTCTGCCGATCCTTCCCCGAGCACTTCGAGATTGCGGCCCTGGCGGCAAACTCCTCGGTCGAACGTATGATCGCGCTGGCGGAAGAGTTCTCCTGCTCGCTGCTTGTCTTCTCCGACCATGCTGCGGCGGGGAGAGCCAAGGAGATCGTCTCGCAATCCACAGGCAAAGTCGGACGCGTGAAGGTTTTGTCCGGCGAGGAGGGCCTGCGTGAACCCGCTTCCAGCCAGGATATCGACCACGTCGTGGTGGCCTCCTCGGGCATCGGTGCCGTAGGGGCCCTTATGCAGGCCCTGAGAAGCGGCAAGGAGGTCTCCCTGGCCAACAAGGAGAGCATAGTGGCCGGGGGGCCCTGGATAATGCCCCTGGCGAAAAAAGAGGGACAGTTGCGTCCCCTCGACAGCGAGCACAACGCGATCTGGCAGTGTCTTTCAGGAGAGAGCGCTAGCGCCGTAAAAAAGATCTACCTCACGGCCTCGGGCGGCCCGTTTCTAAACTTCTCCAGGGAGGAACTGGATAAAGTAACGCCCGCGATGGCTGTCGCTCACCCGGTGTGGAGCATGGGCGCCAAGATAAGCGTGGACAGCGCCTCCCTGATGAACAAGGGGATAGAGATACTCGAGGCGATGTACCTGTTCTCTCTCTCTGCGTCGCAGGTTGACGCGGTGGTGGCGCCCAATCCGTTCATCCACGGCATCGTGCTCTTTTCGGACGGCTCTTTCAAGATGTGCGCGTCAGCCCCCGACATGGGCATACCGGCGATGTCGGCGCTCTTTCATCCGGCTCGCAGTCCTCGCGACCGAGGCAACACCCCGGCCCTTGAGGGATTGGTACTAAGCTTTCAGGCCCCGGACGATGTCCGCTTTCCCTGTATACGCCTCGCGAGAGATGCCGCGCACAGGGGGGGCGCCTATCCTGCGCTTCTCGTGGGGGCGGACGAGGCCGCGGTTGGATGCTTCTTGGATGGCAAGATAGGTTTCATGGATATCCCTGCGGTCGTGGAGGAAGTGTTGGAGCGCTACTCGGGTTCCGCCCCGCTTACGCTGGAGCACGCACTGGATATCATGATAGAAGGAAGAAGTATTGCGATGGCCGCCTGCGAGAAGCGACGCGGGCGATGCTTTTAAGGAGACGTTACTAATGGCGAGCATTATCTCTTTTCTGCTGGTAATCGGCGTGTGCGTAATAGTACACGAGTTCGGGCACTTCCTTACCGCGAGACTCTTCGCCGTACAGGTGCACGAGTTCGCGTTCGGGATGGGACCTGTCCTGATGAAACGCCGCGGCGCGCGAAATGTCTGGTCGCTTCGCGCCCTCCCCGTAGGAGGGTTTGTGCGCCTGGCCGGGATGGGAGAGGAAAGAGAGGACGAGACAGTCGAGGAGGGCGCCGGGTTCTACGACAAGGCCCCGTGGAAGCGCTTCCTGATACTCGCCAACGGGTCCGTGAGCAACATCCTCCTCGCCATGCTGCTGACCGCCCTCTTCCTGTACGGGAACGGCGTAATGGATCTCTCCAACACAATCGTAGGAGAGACGATGGAGGGTTATCCGGCGATAGCGGCCGGGATACGCGAAGGGGACCGGATAACAGAGGTCAACGATGCTAAAGTCTCATCCTGGCTGGAGATGTCGGAGAGCATCCGGAACGCCGCGCCTAGAGGGCCGGTCCGAATCTCCCTGCAGCGCGGCGACGAGACCATGTCCCTGTCGGTATCCATACGCCCGGATGAGAACGGTCACGCCCTGCTCGGGATAAGACCGGCCCTGAGGCGTTACTCTCCCGGCGAGGCCCTGACGTCCTCTCTTTCGTACACTCTGACGATGACAGTGGAGATGCTCAGGAGCATAATTCACTGGATTACGGGCGACGAGAAGGTAGACGTGGCCGGCCCCGTGGGCATCGCCTCGATGGCGGGGGAGGCCGCCAGAAGGGGACTGTGGCCGTTTATCACGTTCTTGGCCCTGATCAACCTGAACCTCGGTCTCCTCAACCTGTTTCCATTTCCCGCCCTGGACGGAGGACGTCTTCTCTTCACAGCGGCGGAGATGCTGACGGGCAGGAGACTGCCGGAGAGAATCGAGAACTTTATACATATGTCGGGTTTCGTCCTTCTGATAATGCTCATCGTCTACGTGACCTGGCAGGATATAGTGCATTTTTTCATCGCGAGGTGATCTCATGAGCACCAGGCAGTTGAACATAAAGAACCTCAAGATCGGCGGCGGTACCCCGATAAGGGTCGAGAGCATGCTCAAAATTCCCCTCTCCTCGAAGGAGGAATGTCTCTCGCAGTGCCAGGACCTGCACATGGTGGGAGCCGAGCTGATTCGGGCCGCCTTTCCGTCCGCCGACCTTGCGGAAGACTTGGCGTGGCTGGGCGAGCGTTCTCCCATCCCACTGATGGCCGACATCCATTTCGACGGATCTTTGGCACTGGCAGCGCTCGAGGCGGGCATACCCTCAGTGCGCATCAACCCCGGCAATATGCCCGCATCCAGCCTTCGCGACATTGTAGCCTCGGCCAGGGAGAAAAGCGCGGTGCTGCGGATAGGCGCAAACGGGGGCTCTCTGTCGTCCTCACAGGTGAAAGAGGCGGGCGGAGTGCGGTCGGACGCCCTCGCTGCGGCGGTCGAGAAGCAGCTCAAAATACTACTGGATGAGGATTTTTACGATATAATCCTGTCCGCGAAGTCCACTTCGGTGATGGAGACGGTGAGAGCCAACACCATTCTCGCCTCCAGACACCCCGACTTTCCGGTTCACGTGGGCATAACCGAATCCGGTTATGGAAGGGACGGCCTCGTCAAGAGCGCGGCCGGGCTCTCGCTCATGCTGACGCAGGGCATTGGAGACACCCTGAGGATAAGCCTCACCGGCGACCCCAAGGAGGAGATCCTTGCCGGGTATTCGCTCTTGAGGGCGCTGGAGCTGAGACATCGCGGCGTCAACATAATCTCCTGTCCAACGTGCGGCCGCAGGCGACTTGACGTCGAGTCCATACTGAAACTGCTGGAACCCTCTTTCGCCGACCTGCCGGATTCCCTCACCGTGGCGGTTATGGGATGCGAGGTCAACGGCCCCCGCGAGGCCATGGACGCTGATTTCGGCGTCGCGGGGTCCGCGGCCGGAGCGGTCATCTTCAAAAGGGGCGACATTTTGCGAGAGGTATCCCTGGAAGAACTGCCGATTGTGTTCGAGGAGTTCATCCGTTCTTCAAAATAACTGGCGCCACAGTTATAATGAGCAGTATATTTCTGAAAGGAGATTGATTTATAATGCCGGTCAACCTCAAAGGACGCAGTTTCCTCACCCTCATGGACTTTACCCCGGAGGAGATCCACTACCTTCTCGACCTGTCCGCCGATCTCAAGGCCAAGAAGCGCTCCGGTACAAAGGGAACCGCCCTTCAGGGCAAGAATGTCGCGCTTATCTTTGAAAAATCCTCCACGAGGACCAGGTGCGCGTTCACCGTCGCCTGCATCGACGAGGGCGGACACCCCGAGTTCCTGAGCAAGAACGATATCCACCTCGGCGCCAAGGAGGACGTGAAGGACACCGCCAGAGTGCTGGGGCGGCTCTTCGACGGCATCCAGTACCGCGGTTTCGAACAGTCCCTGGTGGAGGAACTGGCCCGCTACGCCGGAGTGCCCGTGTGGAACGGCCTCACCGACGTGGATCACCCCACCCAGATACTCGCCGATTTTCTGACCATCCAGGAGAATTTTGGGAAGAGACTTAAGGGGATCAGGCTCGTCTACTGCGGCGACGGGAGGAACAACATGTCCAACGCCCTTATGATCGGCTGCGCCAAGCTCGGGATGCACTACGTGGTGGCCTCCCCGAAGGCGCTCTTCCCTGAGAAGGAGCTGATGAACCGCTGCTCGGAGATAGCCGCGCAGACTGGCGGGTCGGTCTCCGTATTCGAGGACCCGTACGAGGCCATGAAGGGCGCCGACGTCGTGTACACCGACGTGTGGGTCTCCATGGGCGAGGAGGACAAGAAGAAAGAGAGGCAGGAGCTGCTGACACCCTACCAGGTCAACATGAAGCTCTTCAAGGCCTCCGGCAAGGACTCCACGATCTTCCTCCACTGTCTGCCGGCTATCAAGGGGCAGGAGGTTACCGAGGAGGTATTCGAGTCGGCCTCGTCCAAGGTGTTCGACGAGGCGGAGAACAGAATGCACACAATTAAGGCAGTAATGGTGGCTACTATCGGCAACCAGTAGCGCGCAGTTTCAAGGGAGGGGATATGATGGCGCAGCCGGCATCTAGGCTATTCAGGTGCGCCGCGTGCGGGGCAGAGTTTCGCGCGGACGAGCGCGAACGATCCCCGCGTTGCACCGAGTGCGGCAGCAGGGTGTTGATACTCGTCGAGGGAGAGAGCCTGTCGAGGGGAAGATGCAGCGGGTGTTCCGCGTCCTCTTGCTCAACCTGAGGCGTCTGACACGGGGCGGCGGTTCGCCGCCCTTTTTCATAGTATTATGGATATCGACGGGTCCATGCTCTTGAGTCCCTTCAGCGAGCACAGCGCCTCGACCAGCCGCCTGACCGATTCGGCGCCACCCTTCACGACTATGCACTCAAGGCAGTGATCGTGGTCGACGTGGACGTGGGTGGTGCATACTATGCTCTCGCCGTGATCGTGCTGCAGCGCCGTCAGGTCCGCCACGGTGTCCTTGCCGTGATGGTCGTACATGATGGTGACAGTTCCGTACACCGTCCCCGTGCCGCTCACCCACGTCTCCCTGGAGAGCCGCTCCCTTATGAGCTGGCGCAGCGCCTCGGATCGATTCGGCATTTTCATCTTCTCGACCAGCAAGTCGAATTCCTCCAACAGGGACGACGGGACCGCCACTCCAAAACGAACAAGCGAGTCCATTTTCAGTCCTCCTTTACCGATTGTTTAAACACGCCCGGACCTCGATGCCGGGCTAACAGCCACTGTAGTATAATACAAGCAGGATCCTCCGAAGGAGGGTCCCGGTTGCTCCGGTATCCGTATTTCGAAAAAAAGGCGGGTGTTATGGCTTTGTCCCGATGCAGCGATGCTGCCCGCATCTGCACAACAATAGAGGTCTGGCTTCTGCGGCGCGTAAAGGGAGCGAAAGCTGCGGGAGGGATTGTGGGGTTGAGCGGGGGAATTGACTCCGCGGTGGTGGCCGTGCTTTTAAAAAGGGTTTTCGGCGCGAACATGCTGGCGGTATACCTGCCCTGCGACAGCCTGGATTCGGACAGGGAGGACGCACTCATGGTCGTCGAGTCGTTCGCTTTGCCCTTCATGGAGGTCGATCTCTCCACAGCCTTCAAATCGCTGGAGAGGGACATCAATGTGCCCCTGTCGCAGCTCGCGAGGGCCAACATCAAGCCCCGCCTTCGGATGACCGTACTCTACGCTCTTGCCCAGAGCAACAACTATCTGGTCTGCGGGACGGACAACAAAGCGGAAAGGCAGATAGGTTATTTCACGAAATATGGAGACGGCGGGTGCGACCTTCTTCCTATTGGCGACCTGCTCAAGAGCGAGGTTCGGCTTCTGGCCGGTTACCTTGAAATTCCCGAGCCGTTGATAAAGAAGCCTCCCTCCGCGGGACTCTGGCCGGGACAGACGGACGAGGCGGAGATTGGCCTTGCCTACGACCAGATAGACGCGTATTTTTCCTCGGGGATCATCGATGAAGAAGCGGCGGAGCGGATTGAACGCTTGCAGAGGGCTTCCGAGCACAAGAGGGTGCCGCCGCCCGTGTGCATTATTTCACCGGAATACTAATTTTCTCAAAGGAGTGATTCCTGTTGGCCGGACATTCTAAATGGGCTAATATCAAACGGAGGAAGGGCGCTCAGGACGCGAAGCGCGGCAACCTCTTTCAAAAACTGGTCAAGGCGATAATAGTGGCGGCGAAGGAGGGGGGCGGGGACCCCAACATGAACATGCGCCTCAAGGCCGCGATAGACAGGGCGAAGGCTGCGAGCGTCCCGAACGACAACATAATCCGCGGCATCAAGAGAGGGACCGGTGAGCTCGAAGGAGGACAGTACGACGAGATAGTCTACGAGGCCTACGGACCCAACGGCGTAGCCATCCTGATCGATGTGCTCACGGACAACAGAAACAGGACGGCGTCCGAAATGCGCGCCCTCCTGACCAGGAACGGCGGCTCCCTGGGAGAGGCGGGAAGCGTGGCCTGGATGTTCGACAGGAAGGGAGTAGTCGAGGTGACGGGCAAGAACCTCGACGAGGAGGCCCTGATGACCGCGGCGATCGAGGCCGGAGCCGAAGATCTGCAGGACCAGGGAGAGGGGTTCCTCGTCTACTCGGAGCCCGCTGACGTGTCCTCGGTAAGGGAGGGCCTGGAGAAGGCCGGGTACATGGTGGAGAGGGCCGAGACCGAGATGGTCCCGAAGAACACGATTCTCATAGAGGATCCGGAGAAGGCGCGCAAGATACTGCGGCTGATGGACTTGCTGGAGGAACATGACGACGTGGAGAACGCATACGGGAACTTCGACATCCCCGACGAGCTTATGGAAAGCCTGGAAGATTAGACATTGCGAAGATGCATAGGAATAGACCCCGGGTTGGGCAGAATGGGAGTGGCGACCGTGCTGCAGGAGGGACACGCATTCCACCTTGTCTCCTGCGGGTGCATAGAGACGCCGCCGGACATGGAACTGCCCCGCCGCCTGGAGATGATCTTCAGAGAACTCGGGGAGCGGATTGATACCTGCTCCCCGGATTTTATGTCGGTGGAGAAGCTCTTTTTCGGCAGGAATATCACGACCGCCGAGTACGTGTGGCAGGCCCGCGGAGTCGCCCTTCTTCAGGCCGCATTGAACGGGCTGGAGGTATTCGAGCCCAAGCCCTCCCAGGTGAAAATGGCTGTCTGCGGCTACGGCACGGCCCCGAAGGACCAGGTTCAGAGGATGTCGCAGAAGCTTCTTGGCCTCGACTCCATTCCGAAACCGGACGACGCCGCCGATGCGATAGGTGCGGCGATAGCCGGTTTTTTCCTGTTGGCCGAGAAGAGACGCATGCCGCGGGCAGGAGGCGCCTATGCTTCGGTTTCTATCAGGTAAAGTCAGGTCCGTATGCGACAACCAGGTGGTGCTCGACGTGGGGGGCATTGGATTCGAGCTGCTGTGCACCGGCAGAGCGACGGCGCAGTGCTCGGAGGGAGATGCCGCGGATCTCGTGACCCATCTTCAGTTTTCGGAGTCCGGGCCCACCCTTTTCGGCTTCTGCGACGAGAGGGAGAGAGCCCTGTTTCTGCGACTGGTTACGATAAAGGGCATCGGTGGAAAGATGGCGATGAACATT
>JAKJGK010000178.1 GCA_022704435.1 Synergistota bacterium
CTCCGTCAAGGGCTCGGAGATGACGATCGCGACCTACACCGGCTTTTCGGTCGTCGCGCTGATGTGCCTGGCGTGGCTGATGATCCCGTTCAAGAACCCCAAGATGGGCTGGTTCATAGGGCAGGGCCTGAGGGAGACCATCCAGCTCGACGCCGTCGAGGCCGCCCAGATACTCAACAACTTCCTGGCCTTCAAGATCGGGGATGTGATAGTCCCCACCGGTCTGCTGCTTACATTCGCCTTCTTCTCGTTCCTGGTGTGGCTGTTCTTCCGCTCCAAGCGCGGCATAGCCATCTCCGCGGGCGGCGCCAACCCCAAGTTCGCTCAGGCCGCCGGGCTCGACATCGACGGCAACAGGGTCTACGCGAACGTGATCTCCACCCTGCTCGGCGCGATAGGCATAATAATCTACTCCCAGAGCTACGGCTACGCCCAGCTCTACTCCGCCCCCCTGATGATGGCCTTCCCGGCCGTCGCCGCAGTACTGATAGGCGGTGCCACGGCGTCCCGCGCCAAGGTGTCCCACGTGGTCATCGGGGTCTTCCTGTTCCAGGGGCTGCTCACCACCGCTCTTCCGGTGGCCAACGAGCTCTTCGCAGGCACCGACCTGTCGGAGATAATGAGGATGATCGTCCAGAACGGGATAATCCTCTACGCCCTTACCCAAGTCAAGAGAGGTGTGCAGTGATGGAGAGCCTCAGACAGCAGTCCAAAGGCCCCGGCGAGTGGATGCTCGAGAACAGCGTGACGCTGATATTCATCGCGTTCACCCTGTTCGGCTTCATGGTCTCGTCCGGCGTGTCGCTCGGCTTCTTCCTGTCCGAGCTTTCCACCAGGGTGTTCCGCAACGCCTTCCTGGTTCTGTCCCTCATCATTCCGGTCCTAGCCGGGCTCGGCCTCAACTTCGGCATAGTCATAGGCGCCATGTCGGGGCAGGTCGCCGTGACGCTGGCGCGCTACTACGACATGGGCGGCGTGTCCGGCCTGCTCTTCTGCTTCGCCGTGGCGGGACTCGTGGCGGCCCTGTGCGGCTACCTGACCGGGCTGCTGTACAACAAGACGCGCGGCCAGGAGATGATCGCCTCCCTGATAGTCGGCTACTTCGCCAACGGCATCTACCAGTTCCTGTTCCTGTTCGTAGTCGGAATGGTCCTCCCAGTCCCCGCCACCCACCCCCTGATCAAGCCGGACGGAGTGGGCATACGCATGACCGTCGACCTCATCCCGGTCAAGAAGGGCGGCATGAAGGACGCGCTCGACGCGATCTACCAGATCAACTTCGTCCACGCGCTGCTGATAATCGCAGTGGCGCTGCTGGCGATCCTCCTCATCAGGTACTACCTTAACAAGAGGAGGGGGTACGGCTACAGGAACAGCCCCTCCACCCTCGCGGTCAACGCCGGCCTCTGCCTCGCGCTGGCCGGCCTGGCGATCCACGCGATGATGACCAAGTCGCCTCTGATGGTCGTGCGCAAGGTGCCCGTGGTCACGGGGATCATAATCATCGGACTGTGCGTCTTCACCGTGCTGATAATGAAGACCAAGCTGGGACAGGACTTCCGCTCGGTCGGACAGAGCCAGCACACCGCGGAGGTCTCCGGCATAAACGTCGACCGGACCAGGATAATCGCCACGATGATCTCGACAGTGCTGGCCTCCTGGGGGCAGATAATCTACCTGCAGAACATGGGCACGCTGAACACCTACAACGCCCACACTCAGATAGGCATGTTCTCCGTGGCTGCGCTCCTCGTAGGAGGAGCCTCCACGTCGAAGGCCAGCGTAAGACACGCCATATTCGGCACGATCCTGTTCAACGCGATGTTCATCATGTCGCCGGAGATAGGCCAGTCTCTGTTCGGCCAGGCCATCCTCGGCGAGTACTTCAGGACCTTCATGGTCTACGGGGTCATAGGACTGGCCCTGGGCCTGCACGTCTGGAACAGCAACAAGAAGAGCAGGATAACGATAGAGTAGCGGGCAATCCCGCCGCTAGGCCGCCATTTAGGCAAGCCCCCGCGCGTTCCGGCGGGGGCTTGTTCAGGCTTGAATCTGTGGCCGAATGCAGCTATAATTGCACATGACATGATGCACTCCATGCACGGGAAGAGAGAGGGGCACGATTTATGGACGCTAGCGCCGTTCAGCACGAGAGGATGACCGCTACGCCGGTCGGCAGGCTGGTCGTCTCCCTGGCCATACCCACGATAATCAGCATGCTGGTGACGGCGATCTACAACATAGGCGATACGTTCTTCGTGTCCAAGCTCGGCACCAGCGCCTCGGGGGCGGTCGGGATCGTCTTCTCTCTCATGGCCATAATCCAGGCCGTGGGGTTCACCATCGGCATGGGCTCCGGCACCTGGATATCCCGCCTGCTGGGAGCGCAGAAGGTGGAGGAGGCGAACACGGTCGCCTCCAGCGGATTCTTCGTGGTCTTCCTGTTCGGCATACTGCTCGCGGTCTTCGGCCTCAGCCGCATAGACGGCCTGATGCGGCTGCTTGGCGCGACGGACACCATCCTCCCCTACGCCCGCGACTACGCGAGCTACATACTCTACGCGGCGCCGATAATGGCCGCCTCCTTCCTGCTGAACAACATACTTCGCGCGGAGGGGAAGGCCCGCCTGGCGATGGTCGGACTCACCACGGGGGGCCTGCTTAACCTGGTGCTGGACCCGATATTCATCTTCGTACTCGACCTGGGCATAGCCGGCGCGGCGATAGCGACCGCCATCAGCCAGTGCGTGAGCTTCGGGATACTCATCTCCTGGTTCATCAGGAAGCAGTCGATCACCCGCATAAGCCTCGGGGGGGTCACCAGGAGCCTGCCCCTGTACGCCACAATACTCAAGAACGGCTTCCCGGCGTTCATCAGGCAGGCCCTGGCCAGCGTCGCCACCATCGCGCTCAACCTGGCGGCAGCGGTCCACGGGGACGCAGCGGTGGCCGCGATGGCCATCGTCAGCAGGCTGTTCATGTTCGTGTTCGCGGTCAACCTCGGAATAGGGCAGGGGTACATGCCGGTCGCGGGCTACAACTACGGGGCGGGGAAGTACGACAGGGTGAGGGGGGCGTTCTTCTTCACCCTCAAGGCGACCAGCGCCCTGATGACCGTCGGTGGAATCGCGGGGTTCGTGTTCGCCCCGGACCTGATAAGGGTCTTCATAAGGACCGACGCGGAGGTCGTCCGCATCGGAGTAGTGGCCCTCCGCGCGATGTGCCTGGTCATG
>JAKJGK010000054.1 GCA_022704435.1 Synergistota bacterium
GGCGCTGGTCGCCGGCGGTGTCGGCGGGGTGCGCCTCCGGCTGGTCATGCCCGCCGCAGTGCGGGTGACGCTCGACGAGACACTGGCCGCCGCGGTCAGGCGACTGGCCGGGTGGAGGTGGAGGGTGGAGGTCGAGCCCCTCGGCCCCGTGCCCGCGGGCAGGCTGGTCTTCCCGCCGTCGATCCCGCCGGGTGCCGGGTCTGCCACCCTTCGATTCGCGGACGACTCGGGGAACGAGAGGGCGCTGGCCGTGCGCCTGTCGTGGAGCAAGCCCGCCGTGGTGGCGCTGCGCCCGCTGGAGCGCGGAATAGTGATAGCTCCGTCCGACGTCGAGGTTCGCGAGGTCAGGGTCACCCGGTCGCTTCAGCTCGCCACCGAGGCCGGGGAGGTCGTCGGCCGCCGGCTTGTCCGGAGTCTGCTAGCGGGGGAGCCTGTGCCGCTCAACTACCTGTCCGCGACTCCGATAATCCAAAGAGGGGATTCTGTTATAATTACTGTCAGGAAGTCCAGCCTCGTGGTCGAGGTGAGGGGCGAGGCCCTGGACCCGGGAGCCGAGGGCGACAGGATAAGGGTGCGCAACCTGCAGAGCAAGGCCGTGCTGCAGGCCGTGATAACCGGGCCTGGAAGAGTGGAGGTGCCGTGAGGGATGAAGAGGATTGCAATCATGCTGGCCCTGCTGGCGGCCCTGTCCTCGGTCGGCCTTGAGCCGGCCCTGGCCGCCTCCCTGTGGAACGACAGAACCAACTGGATATCCGACCGCAGGCCGTCGGGAGTCGGGGACATAGTTACCGTGGTGGTGGACGAGAAGACCAAGACCAAGGACGAGGGCACGACCGAGGCCAGCAAGATCAACGACAGCAAGGTGGACGACGGGCTTGGCATATTCGACTTCATAAGGGCCTTCGGCTTCAAGTCGTCCAGCAAGATGACCGGCGACGGCTCGACGGAGAGGTCCTACACCGCGAAGGGGCAGATATCCTGCCTGGTCACCGACGTCCTGCCGAACGGCAACCTGGTGATCGAGGGCACGCGGGATATAGCCACCCACGAGGAGACCCTGCAGCTGCACATCGTAGGGGTTATCCGCCCGCAGGACGTCGACAGCTACAACAGGATCAGGAGCGACCTTGTGGCCAACGCGGAGATCGACATCAAGGGGCGGGGCACGATATCGCGCCTGCAGAAGCCCGGCATCCTGACTCAGATCCTGCAGGCGATCTTCTAGGAGGACGGAGCAGTGCGGATGAGAAGATTGACAGCGGCCGCGGCCGCGCTGATCCTGGCCCTGGCGGCGGGGTGCGCCGGGGCGTCGCACCCGGAGGTCAGGATAAAGGACTTGGCGGATGTCGAGGGGGTCCGATCGAACCAGCTCGTCGGCCTCGGGCTCGTCATGGGTCTGCAGGGCACCGGCGACCGCAGCGCGATGGCCACCCAGATGATCCGCAACATGATGAGCCAGTTCGGCATAGCGGTCAACGACAAGGCAGTCCGCAGCAGGAACGTGGCCGTGGTCACCCTTACCGCGGAGCTCTCGGCGTTCGCGAGGCCGGGGCAGACGATAGACGTGACCGCCAGCGCGATGGGCGACGCCAAGAGCCTGCAGGGCGGCACCCTGCTTCAGACGCCGCTCAGGGCCGCGGACGGGGGAGTGTACGCCGTGGCGCAGGGTCCCCTGGTCGTCGGCGGGTTCGCCACGGAGGGTGCGGCCGGGGGCGTGACCAAGAACATAGTCACAGTGGGGAGGATCCCCGGAGGGGCCATAGTCGAGCGCGACGTTCCGACCTACTTCACGGCCGGCCGCCAGATAAACCTGCTGCTGAGGAACCCGGACTTCACCACGTCCGAGAGGATGGCGGCTGCCATCAACGCGGCGTTCGGCGCGGTGGCCTTTCCGGTGGACGCGGGCAGGGTGGCGGTGAACCTGCCGTCCGGGTACGAGTCGTCGCCTGCGACCTTCATATCGCGTATAGAGGTACTCTCCCTGCAGCCAGACACCGCCGCGCGCGTCGTCGTGAACGAGCGCACCGGCACGGTGGTCATGGGAGGGGACGTCCGCATCGGCACGGTGGCGGTCGCCCACGGCAACCTGACGGTCCGGGTGAGCGAGAATCCGGAAGTGGTGCAGCCCGCGCCCTTCAGCCGGGGGACTACCGCGGTGCAGCCGAGGACCGATATAAACCCCGAGGAGCAGTCCGCCCAGTTCGTCACTCTGAAATCGACCAGTACCGTGGAGGAGCTTGTAGACGCGCTGAACTCCGTCGGGGCCTCCCCGCGCGACGTAATAGCGATACTCCAGGCCATAAAAGAGGCCGGGGCGCTTCATGGAGAGCTGGTGGTGATGTAGATGGAGATTGATCCGAAGTTTGCTCCGTTCGTCCCCTCGACCGCGGCGATCGCCCGGGTGTCGGAGAGCCTGAAGGGAGAGAAGGACCGAGAGAAACTGAAGGAGGCGTGCCAGCAGTTCGAGTCCATCCTGCTGGCGGAGCTGTGGAAGAAGATGAACGCCGACGCGCGCCGGATAAGCGGCAGGAGCGACTCCGACCGGGCGTTCGGCCCGCTGGAGGACCTGGCAGTCGAGATGTCCGCCGAGCAGCTGGCCAGGGAGGGCGGGACCGGCATGTGGCGCATGCTGTACGACAGCCTCGTGGTTCAGCTCGAGCGGCAGGAGAAGGAGCCGCGCTAGGTGTGGTGGGAGGGCGGCCTGCGCTTCACCTGCCTGTCGTGCGGGCGCTGCTGCCGCGGGGCGCCCGGCGCGATATATTTCACCGATTCAGAGGGGGCTGAGATAGCCTCCTTTCTCTCTCTGTCGGACGCCGAGTTCCGCCGCAGATATGTCACCCTTCGGTGGGAGGCCCCCAGCATCCGTGAGAGACAGAACGGCGAATGCCTGATGTACGACGCCTCCACGGCCCGGTGCGCCATCTACCCGGTGCGGCCGGCCCAGTGTTGCCTGTTCCCCTTCTGGCCGTCCCTGCTCGAGTCGCGCGAGGAGTGGGACGCGGCGGCCCGCTACTGCCCCGGAATGAACTCGGGGGAACTTCACACCGCGGTCGAGATATCCTCCCTTTTAAGAATCAATCCATTTCCCGACCTGCTATAATTAGTCCGACGGAATGGAGGGGTGCTGGTGACCATCCAAATCTGGTCGGACATGAACTGGGGGCTCATTTTTGCCCTGGTCCTCCTGAGCGGCGTGCTTGCGTACCTCGGCGACGTGCTGGGGATGCGCCTGGGCAAGCGCCGCATTTCGCTGATGGGGCTCCGCCCCCGCTCGACCAGCCGCGTCATCACCGCCGTCACCGGCGCGCTCATATCCATAGCGATACTGATCACCATGACGGTTGTCTCCGACAACGTGCGCACCGCCCTGTTCAGCATGAAGTTCATACAGGGGCAGCTCCAGACCCTGACCAGGGAGCTCAGGGAGAGCCGGAGCGAGGCCGACCTCATGGCGATCAACCTGGCGGGCAGCGAGTCCAGGCTCCAGGAGCAGCAGGAGAAGCTATCCAAGGTTCAGGCGGAGCTCGACACCGTGGCCCCGATGCTGAGCGAGGCCAGGAAGAGCCTTGATGGAGCGCGGGAGGAGAGGGATCGCCTCGAGGCCGAGAAGCAGTCCCTGTCGCGCTCGGTCGAGGAGCTGAGGTCGGAGGCGGAGGAGCTGAGAAGGGGCCTGGTGCAGATGCGCAGCGGGCGCATAGCGGCCTTTGCCAGGGAGACACTGGCCCAGGCCGCGGTGGAGCCGATGAGCGCCGAGGACGAGGTCGAGCGCCTGTTCCAGGAGCTCCGCCGGCGAGCCTCGCTGTTGGTCGCGGCCCGCACCGGCCAGTCCACCTCGGACATTGTGTTGGCGGTGGACCTGGACGCGGAGCGAGCCTGCATATCCGAGTGCACGGACAATCCGGCCAGGAAGTTCGTCAGGGCTGTTGCGGAGGGCAACGCAGTCATAGGCGAGGACATCAGGGCCGCATACGAAGTCTACGACAGCAGGCTGGTCTACAGCAAGGGGCAGCTGCTGCTGTCGCGGACCGTGACGCCCTCCGAGAACTTGGACGCGGAGATAGAGTTGCATACCATTCTAAGATTGGTGAACAGGAAGGCGGTCGCGGACAGCATCAAGCCCGACCCGGTGACCGGGGACGTGGGCACGCTCGACGGAGCGCAGTTCTTCGAGGCCGCCGACCGCCTGGCCAGGTCGGAGGGGCCGGCTGTGGTGGAGGTCAGGGCGGCGGAGGACATACACACAGAGGGGCCTGTGCGGGTCTCGATAAAGGTGAGGCCCGCCGGGGAGAATACGGAACCATCGGAGGAATGAAAGATGCTGATTGTAGCCTGTCAAGTCTGCGGGGAGACCAAGGTCATAGCCGGCACTCCCGACGCGGACGGGATGGCGCGCGCCATGTGGATCTGTCCAGTGTGCGGGACTGGGCAGGTGTTGCAGCTGCCGGTGGCCGCCGACGCCAGGAAGGCCGATCTGCGCTCGATAGTGTGCGGGATGAGCCTGACCAGGGTCGAGGCCGAGGAGTGCCGGTGAACGGAGGCTACCAGTTCTACGACAGCAAGCATGCGGTGACCGCGTCCGAGCTGGCCAACCTCTACCGCTTCACCCGGTGGGGGCGCAGCCGC
Source organism: Synergistota bacterium (assembly GCA_022704435.1). Classification (GTDB taxonomy): domain Bacteria; phylum Synergistota; class Synergistia; order Synergistales; family Aminobacteriaceae; genus JAAYLU01. The sequence continues at coordinate 4,624 of JAKJGK010000054.1, forward strand.
TCGGTCGAGGATATAGACAGAATGCTGGCGGGCACGTCGATGTGCTTCAGCGTCCGCTACGAGGGGCGGCTGGTGGCCTTCTGCCGCATCCTGACGGACTTCGTCTACAGGGCGTCTCTGTGGGACATAATGGTGCACCCGGACCACCAGGGGAAGAAGGTGGGCACCGCTCTGCTGGACTACGCCATAAACCACCCGGCTATCAGGGACATCCCCCTGGTCATCACCTACACCAGCGAGCTGGCGCCGTTCCTTGTGCCGCACGGCTTTGCCCCCAGGGAGGGCGCGCTGATGCTGCTGAGGCGGTCGATTGAGTACTCTTGAGGAGCTGGCGCGCTTCGCGGCGCACCTGGCGTGGCCTCGGGCCTGCCCCTTCTGCGGCGCAGTGGGGGAGAGCGCGTGCGTGCTGTGCCTGTTGCGTCTGCTGAAGCCGCCCCTTCCGATCGACCTCGGGGGGCTGCCCCTCATGCCGGGGGGAGAGCACGAGGGCGTGCTGCGGGAGCTGGTGCTGGCCCTCAAGTACGGCGGGGACAGGGCGCTGGGGATCGCTATGGGAAGGGCGCTCGGCAGGGCCTACCCGAGCCCCGGCGCGGACCTGCTCGTTCCGGTGCCGCTTCACCCGGGAAGCCCGCGCGCCTTCAACCAGTCCGCCGCAATCGCCGAGGGCCTGTCGCGCGAGTGGGGCATCCCGACGCGCGAGGGGTTGGCCTGGAGCGAGCGACGGGCGGAGCAGACGACCCTCGGCGCCGAGAGGCGCACGGCCATGCCGCGGGATGCCCTCGCGCCGAAGAAGGGTGCTCTGGCCGGTATGAGGGTGGTGCTTGTCGACGACGTGTCCACCACCGGGACTACTCTGCTCAGGGCGGCCGACGCGGCGAGGCGCGGCGGGGGGACGCCGGTCGCAGCGCTTTCTTGGACTGTGGCGGCGGAGGCTAAAGGGCGCGAACAGGTCGTCCGATAACAGTTATGAAGAGAAACGATCTCTTTCCGGGGTGATGATTATGATCGACAAAATTTCTGGGGTTTACGTGCCGGGAGCTGCGGGCAAGATAAAGGCCAAACGAGGCTACGCCCCCGCCGGCAAGGCGGCCGGGGGGGACGGCGCCGAGTTCAGTTCGTTCGCCGTCGAGCTCGCCAAGGTCTCCGGTGAGCTAAAGAAGATCCCCGACGTGCGCGAACAGCTCGTCGAGGACTTCAAGAAGAAAATAGCCGAGGGCACCTACTCCCCCGACCTGAACAGGGTGGCAAGGGCACTGATAAGCGCCGGGCTGCTGGAGGGAGAGGACTGATCGTGGCTTCCGCCTCCTCCCTGGGGGACGCGCTGTCGAAGCAGGCGGACGCCCTGCGCAGGCTTAGTGATGTCGCCATAAGGCAGAGAGAGGCGCTCAAAGAGGGGCGCCTCGAATTTTTGCAGGACCTCTTCAAAGAGCTGCAGGCGGCGGGCTTCGCCGCGGAGGCGGCTGAGGAGAGGCGCCGGCGCGAGGCCGCCGGCCTGGCCGCGTCGCTGGGGTGCGAGCCCAGGATAAGCGCCATCTGCGCCGCCCTTCCTCCCGAGGAGGCGCTGGAGCTGAGGGAGAAAGCCGACCGGCTAATGCTACAGGTCAACGCCCTCCAGTCCGAGATATATATACTATCCTCCCTGGTGGAGGAGAACCAGCGCCTGAACGGCATGATGGCCGCGGAGTGGAGGCGACTCGAAGGGATGTACCCGTCGGCCCGCTCCGGCTACGACTTCAGGGGATAAGGAGGCAGAACGCCCATGTTGAACAGTTTCTTCGGCCTTGAGATGGGACGCCGCGCCCTCGACTACTTCCGCAGGGGGATGGAGACCGCCGGTCACAACATCTCCAACGCCGACGTGGAGGGATACTCCCGCCAGAGGGTCGAGCCCTCCACCACCCGCCCATACACCGAGCCCGGCCTGAATCGCCCCGCCATACCGGGGCAGATAGGCACCGGCGTGCAGATCGACGCCATAGTGCGCCTTCGCGACGCCTTCCTGGACATCCAGTACCGCGAGGAGACCACCGTCAAGGGGTACTGGGAGCAGATAGACCGAGCCATGGACGCCCTCCAGGTGTACGTCAACGAGCCGAACGGCAAGGGGCTCAAGACATCCCTCGACGAGTACTGGACCGCCCTTCAGGAGCTCCATAAGCGCCCGGACAGCTCCAGCGTGCGGGAGGAGATAGTCGAGAAGACCAAGAACCTGACCGTCTACCTCGACCAGCTCGTGCAGAACTACGACGAGTACCGCGGGGCCATGAACCGCGAGGTCAAGCTGATGGTCGAGGAGACCAACACCCTCATAGACCAGATAGCCGCCCTCAACAAGACCATCGCCCAGGTGCAGGCCGCCCACGGCAACCCCAACGACCTTATGGACCGCCGCGACCTGCTGATAGAGAAGCTGGCCAGGTTCATCGACATAGACGTCAACCCCCCGTGCCTGGAGGGGGACGGCGAGTTCAAGATCGACCTGCACGGCAGGCTGCTGGTCCAGGGGGAGCAGACGCGCCACCTGGTGCTCGTGGACGTGCCCGGCAACAGGGGATTCTACGACGTGCAGGTGGAGGACAACCTGTTCGACATAGTATCAAACACCGACGTGCTGCACGCGGTGGTGGAGCAGGGCGCCCCCGAGGCCATACACTCGGTGCACGTGAAGCGCCTGGCCACGCAGAACAACTGGTCGGTCGGCCTTGGCGAATCGGACTGCCCGGAGAGGGTGAAACCCGAGAGCAAGTCCGAGGCGCTCAACCTGAACGGCTCCTTCTCGTTGCAGGTCGGCAGCCAGGGGACCCGCGTCGCGTCCTCGATCTTCACCGCCGACCCCCCCGGCAACGGAGTTGTCTTCGAGACCGGAGCGCCCGGCGACGAGTATGTCTTCAGGGTCTCGGCGCACGACGTCGAGCGCCTGGTTAAAGTCTCCTGGAACGACGCCGCTCCCCCCTCCCACTGGGACATCAGTGTCGACGGCGCACTGGTCGGTGCCACGGCCGACGGGAAGCTGACCCTCAAGGACCTGCACAAGGCCCTCGCCGGCTTCGCCCCGAACGTGACGGTGTCGCTCAACAGCGCGGAGAACCAGATGGGCCTGTCGGCGACGGACGACGACCTGCTGTCGATAGTCGACATAAAGGGCGACCTTGCCTCGATCCTCGGCATAGCCAACGACGCCCCCGTCATAACCATAGAAGTGGTCGAGGAGGACACCCTCGAGACGATCCGCAACAAGATAAACAGCGCCTACACCACGTCGGGAAAATTGAGCAGGCCCGAGGACTGGCTGCACGCGTCCATAGCGCTCGACCCGAACACCAACAGCCACTACCTAGTGCTGGAGAGCAACGCCGCAGGCGAGGCGCACAGGATAAACGTCATGGGAGACCCCAGGGGCGGCCTGCAGGTAGCGAAGAGGCTCGGCTTCCTGAACGGCGCCGACGACAGCACCGGCTACCTGGCCGTCTCGCGGGACGCCGCCTTCACCTTCGACGGGAAGCTCTACCTCTCCGAGAGCAACGCCTTCAGGAACGCGCGCCCCGTCCCGGTGAGAAACGACTTCTCCGCCACCACGATGGAGGAGGTCTCCGAGGGCATCAGGCTGGATCTCAAGGGGACGGGTCAGTCCAGCATCACGGTGCGACACCACGTCAAGGGCGGCGCCATCAAGGGCATAATGCAGGCTCGCGACGACGTGGTGCTCAACTTCCTGGACGTGTTCGACGAGATCGCCTACACCCTCGCGTCCGAGATGAATGCCCTGCACTACGCCGGCCACGGCATGGGGGAGAGCTCCATGGTCACCGGCACGGCCTTCTTCACGCCGCTTAGCGCCCTGTACGGGGCGAGCCGCGGCCTCTCTCTGGCCCGCGAGATCGACGAGGACCGCAGCCTGATCGCCGCAGCGGGCGGCAACGGGCACGGATACACCCAGGGCGAGGGGGATGGCAGCAACGCCCTCCGCATGGCGCAGCTTAAGCAGACGAAGGTGCTTCAGAGCCGCAGCTCCGACTTCAACACCTTCTACGAGGCTTTCATCGCCAACCTCGGATCGCAGGCCCAAAGGGCCCAGACGATGCTGAAGAACCAGGACACCCTGGTGGAGCAGATAAACAACCAGCGCCAGTCGGTCATGGGAGTGAACATAGACGAGGAGATGATGGACATCATAAAGTTCCAGCAGGCCTTCAACGCCATCTCCCGCTACATAACCACCATAGACGAGATGCTCGACCGCGTCATCAACGGAATGGGAATCGTCGGCAGGTAAGAAGGAGGGCGGCGCCATGCAGCGAGTAACCAACGTAATGGTCCAGGGCCTCATGCTCTCGGACATGCACAACAACCTCTCACGGCTGCTGGAGTATCAGCACCAGCTTGCCACCGGGAAGAAGCACTCGCGCCCGTCGGACCACCCGATCGACGTCACGCGGGAGCTCTCCCTCCAGACTACCCTGCTGGAGAACACCCAGTACATCCGCAACCAGGACGACGCCATGACCTGGCTGGCCAACACCGACGTCGCCTTCAACCAGATGATGGACGTCGCGCACCGCATACGCGAGCTCACCATCTACGCCGGCAACGGCGCGCTCGGCCCGGGAGAGACCCAGGCAATAGCCGCGGAGATCAACGAGCTGCAGGAGGAGATGCGCAACATCGCCAACTACTCGGTCGAGGGGCGGTTCCTGCTGTCCGGCCTCGCCACCGGCGTGCGTCCGTTCGAGCGCGACGAGAAGGGTAACGTAGTCTACATGGGCAACACCGGCAAAGTGCAGTACGAGGTCGAGCGCGGCGCCGTCGGCAACGTCAGCTTCCACGGGCGGGAGGCCTTCCCGCTCGAGTACGCGTCGAACACCCTCACCAGCGTCGAGGTTCCGATAGACTTCCTGTGGAAGGGACGCGACGAGATCGTCCAGATCAAGGTCGGCGACCGCGCCGTAAAGGTCCACCTGAACGAGGACTGGGTCGACCGCAACATAAACGGCTCCGTCGACGTTACCGACTACAACCGCTTCCGCGACCATGGCGAGGTCCGCGGCATGACCCTCGACGACATAGCCAGGCAGATCGAGGAGAGCATGGACATGGGCGACGTCAGCCGCCTGATATCCGTAAAGGTGGACAAGGACTACAACAACGGCACCCAGCGCCTGGTCTTCCAGAGCCACACGGGCGAGCCGATACAGGTCACGAGCTGGCCGGAGACCGACAGGCTGCAGCAGTTCCAGAGCATAACGGGGTTGAGTCATGATCCTGCCTGGGTTGCAACTGACGGGACGCTCCGAATCTACGTCCCCGGCGGGCTGGACGTGACCGTAGATGTTAACGCTGGTGAGACCCTGCAGAGTATCGCAGATAAGATCAATGCGAACGTCCAGGGCATCGAGGCGCGCCTGTCGCCGCCTGACGTCGCGACGGGTGAAGTCAGGCTCGTGGTGAGCTCCAACAAGGTCGGCTTCCAGTTCAACATGGATCTGACCGGGGGAGCGCAGGACATATTTGTCGCAGGGGCGACCGATCCGGTTGTGACGCTCGCGTCCGAGGAGTCCCTCCGGCCCGTCGACCACAGCCACATAGACTTCTCGACCCTGATGGGGATGGAGACGACGCTCAAGAGCCGCCAGTTCGCGGATGGGGAGACATTCGCAACCGGAGCCGGGCTGCACCTGCACTTCGAGAGTGGAAAGAACGTGTCCGAGCTCAAGATCGACGGGGGGGCCAACCTCACCATAGATCAGCTGGCCGAGCGCATCAAACAGGTCGCGGGCGACTGGCTCGAGGTCGTCGTGCAGGAGGACCACACCGAGACGGGGCTTGACACCAGCGAGAACATCGAGAAAACGACGAAGAGGCTGATACTCCGCCCCAAGGACAACGAGCCTCTGGTCGTCATAGACAAGAACGCCTCCAACCACGCCATGGACCTGGGATTCTCCACCGCGATACACGGCAAGGGCGGGACGGGCGCGGTCTTCCCCGACTTCCTCTGCCTGGACAGGAACATGGCCGCTCGCGTTCAGGTCACGGTCGGCGGCAAGGAGTTCACCGTCAAGCTATACCCGGAGGATGTCGCGGTGAACCCCCTGGCCACGCCCATGGTCGCCGACCAGGCCAAGGTCGTGGAGCAGATCGTCAAGCAGGTCAACTCGGCGGCAGGGGAGGCGCTGCTCGGCTGGACCGCCCTCGAGACGGGCGCGAACCCGCAGGTCTCCATCTACGCGAAGAACGGCGAGGCCCTCAGGATTGTCGACATGCCCATCGGGGACCCGGCCTGGACGCCGTCCTACACGGCGGGGATAGCGATGCAGATGGGGATAGCGTCGGGGATAACGAGCGGACCTGTTCTGGAGAGCACAACCCCCGGACCAGGCACAATACGGATAGAATCCCTCGGCCGGACGGTCGACGTCGATATCTCTGCCGGGGACAACCCTGTAGCAGTCGCCGACAAGATACGCAAGGCCGCTGGGAGCTGGCTCGATATCGCCTACTTCGACCCCGCCAAGCCGAATGCGGCAAACAACGTGATGCTGAACATCGCCGCCAAGGACGGCGCGCCAGTATCCATATTCGACGTGTCGGGAAGTGTCGCGTCTACCCTGACGATCGACAACGCAATTCGCGGCACAGCAGACGTCTCGGCGTGGAGTCTGGATCTGGTGAATCCGGCCAACAACCTGCTCACGATAGAAGTCGACGGATACAGCCACACGATAGACCTTAACGCCATCTTCGACAGCAACGACTCCCCCGGCGGCACAATCGACATCGAGGACGTCGTCGCGGCCATCAACGCCAGGTTCCAGGGTATGGACGTGAAGGCGCAGCTCGTGGACGATGGAGTTTCGGGTGAACAGTACCTGGTGCTCACCTCGCCGCGCGGCTATGCTATTCAGGACGTAACCGTGTCAGGCGGGGCACCGGCGTATGCGGCTCTTTTCGGTACCGCTCTCCCGACGACACCATCCCGCGCGGGCTCTCCGTCCGCTCGCTACAACCAGAACATCGTGGTCCGCACCGCCTCCGACACCAAGCGGACCGACTTCTTCGGCGTGCTCGAGAACCTCGCCAACTCCGTGACCGCGGAGGACCGCATCGGGCTGAGCAACACCATGCTGGGCCAGGTGGACCAGTTCATCGACAACCTGCTGCGCTGCCGCACCTCCGGCGGCGCCATGCTGAAGCGCTACGAGAACAACCAGGCGCGCTTCAAGCAGAACGGCGTCCACATGACCGAACTGTACAGCAAGGTCTCCGACATAGACCTTGCCGAGACCAGCACCAAGTTCGCGATGGCCCAGGCCGTCTACCAGTCCAGCCTGGCCGTGATAGCCAAGATCGTCCAGCCCACCCTGGTGGACTTCCTGAGGTAGGACGTCGTCTTTTAGCGACCCTTTGCGAGAGTCAACTGTCCGCCGAGTGCCTCTCCGCCCTCTGCGAGGCGACGCGCATGCGGACCCTTTCCGTGGCCGTGTAGAGCAGCTCCCGGCGCGGGGGCGGAGGAGCTGTCGGCTCGTCGTCGGACGAAGCGCGGACAAGGCGAGCGACCCTCTCCAGCGTAGCCTCCGTGTCATCCTCGAGTTCGCACTCCCAGACCACCAGGACGCGCCAGCCCGCGCTCTCGAGCTCCGCCCTGTTCCTTGCGTCGCGCTCAGTGTTTTTAGCGAACTTCTCCGCCCAGAAGCCCGGCCTGGTCTTCGGAAAGGTCGCCCTGCGACACCCCTCGTGCCTGTGCCAGAAGCATCCGTGAACGAAGACGACAGTCCTGTACCTGGGGAAGACAAGATCGGGAACGCCAGGGAGCCTTCTGTCGTGCAGGCGGTATCTGAACCCCATCCGATGGAGTCCGCAGCGGAGTATCCACTCGGGCCTCGTGTCCTTGCTCCGTATGGAGGACATGACCTCGGAGCGCTTCTCCTCGGATACCGTGTCGGCCATGATTCCATCTCCTTGCTTGCGACGCGTCCGGGGACTTGTCCCTCAGCCTGTTTGAAACTCGCTGTCGCAACTGCAACATGCAAGAATGGTACGTCGAGTCCGTTGCCTTGTCAAAAACGCCGTCGGCTACAGTGTGCAGAAATCGCTTCCAGACTGTAGAATAGGCTTGAGAGCCTTACAGGAAAGGTGGCGTGCGAGGTGTTTCGACTGATCGATCTCTTCTCCGGTGCCGGAGGCATGACGCTGGGCTTCGTCGACGGTCGTTTTTGCGGAGGGTACGAATGTATCTTTTCTCTCGACAGCGATGCCGCCGCCATGAGCACGCACGGCGCAAACTTTGCCGGGGAGCGAATAATAGGAGATATCGAGGAATTCCTCTCCTCCGGCGCATCCGTGCCGAAGGCGGATATCGTCATCGGCGGCCCCCCTTGCCAGGGGTTCAGCCTTTTGAACAGGACTCGGATAGGCGACCCCAGACGCGCTCTGTGGGAGCCGTTTCTTGAGATCGTAATCCGAAGCGGCGCGGCGGTCTTTGTCATGGAGAATGTCGCGGAGCTGCTTCGATCTCAAGAGATGCACCAGATAAATGAGCGCGCCGAGGCGAATGGGTTTATGCTTCATGCTTCGGTGCTCAACGCGGCCGACTACGGCGCCCCCCAGACGCGAAAGAGGACATTCACGATAGGCGCCAAGTTGGATCTGTTCCCCTTCGGGATACTCCTACCCGAGCCGACGCATGCAGGACGCTGGATTACCGTGCGCGAGGCCATCGGCGATCTCCCCGACCCCGAGGGAACTGAGATACGCGATGAAGAGCCGCCGCTGGACCTCCATTTTGGAAGGAACCCGACGAAGAAAAGCAGAGAACGCTACGAGGCGGTGCCCCCAGGCGGGAATCGCTTCGATCTGCAGAAAAACGCGCCGGAGCTGCTCCCGGAGTGCTGGCGCAAAAAGACCTCCGGCGGGACGGATATTTTCGGGCGTCTATGGTGGGATCGTCCGTCAGTCACAATCCGGACGGAGTTTTTCAAACCTGAGAAGGGACGCTACCTGCATCCCGAGAAACCCCGCCCGATTACTCATCGCGAAGCTGCGCGCCTAATGGGGTTCCCTGATAATTTTCTTTTCCGCGGCAGCAAGACCGAGATAGCCCGTCAGATAGGCAACGCAGTCCCGCCGTCTATGGCCGGGGCTGTAGCCAGGCAGGTCAAAGAAGCCCTTGATGGCATCGCGAAATCCAGTAAAGGGGCGAGAAAGGTCTCATGAAGGAAGGCTTTATTACACGAGCTCGGAGGGAGTTTCGCCTTCAGGTTCTTTCCCGCATCGTCAGGATGAACGCGAAAGGAATACCCAACTTTGCCGACAGTTCCAGCGAATGCAGCTCTTCCATCGCCCGCGAGATGATGTCTGTTTTTGGCGGTTCGACGGGCGAAGGGATGGTAAAACCGCAGGAGGCCGGAAGAATTTTCGAAGAGCTCTGCCTCGCGTTTATTCGTGACTGCTCAGTAAAAACAGCACACCTTAGACCCGGCAAATGGGCTTATGACCGAAACCTCAACATAGCAAGGTTCGAGCAGTACAAGCACCTTGTAGACGTGGAGAGTCTCATGTCGCAGTATCCGGAGCTCGCCGTGGTTCTTGGAGGCAATTACATTATCAAGCCTGATATAGTCATTTCTCGCGAACCCGAAGAGGATGAAGAGATCAACAGATCGGAGAGCATTGTCGATTCCCTCTCTGCAAACAGGACCTTACTTAGGAAAGCCAACGGATCGGGACCAATACTCCACGCGAGCATCTCATGCAAGTGGACCCTTCGAAGCGACAGAAGTCAGAATTCAAGGACGGAGGCGCTGAACTTGATACGCAACAGAAAGGGACCTCTTCCGCATATAGTAGTAGTGACGGCGGAACCCATGCCAAGTCGAATTGCCTCCATAGCTCTTGGAACTGTCAAGTCCATTTTAGTGTGTAAATTGGCCTTCGGTCATTTTCATGCAGCCGCACCAGCTTCCGTCTTCTTTTCCGAAGAATCCAGACTGTCGTAGTATTCCTGCATGTCCATGTACTTCTTCTCT
>JAKJGK010000179.1 GCA_022704435.1 Synergistota bacterium
CAGCTCCGGCATGTGCTCGAAGTTCATCCCGTAGATCCCCGAGATGAACGTCAGGGGGATGAATATGGTGCCGATGATCGTCAGCACCTTCATGATCTCGTTCATCCGGTTGCTGATGGCCGACAGGAATGTGTCGTGCATTCCGGCGACGATGTCGCGGTTGGTCTCGATCATGTCGATGATCTCTATCGTGTGGTCGTACAGGTCGCGCAGGAAGGGTCTCACCGCGCCGCCGACAAGACGGGAGTCGCTCTTCTCCAGCGTGGAGATCTCCTCCCTCAGGGGCCAGACCGCCTTGCGCAGGAACAGGACCTCCCGCTTCAGCAGGTGCAGCTCCTTCATGTGGCCGCTGTCGGGCGTGGACAGTATTTGGTCGTCCAGGTCCTCAATGTGGTCCCCCAGCCTCTCCAGCACGTTGAAGTACTCGTCCACGACGGAGTCCATCACCGCGTAGGCCAGGTAGTCCGCCCCCTCCCCGCGTATGCGCCCCTTCCCCGAGCGGATGCGCTCCCTCACCGGCTCCAGCGGGTCCGAGCCGCGGTCCTCCTGGAATGTGACGACGAGCCTGTCCCCGAGCACCACGCTCAGGCTCCGGTTCCCCACCGTGCGGGAGGCGTCGTCGTAGGACAGCACCCTGAGCGCGAAGAACAGGTAGTGGTCGAAGTCCTCGGCCTTCGGGCGCTGCGACGTGTTCAGGATGTCCTCCGTGGTCAGCGGGTGGAGGCCCGCGAGCTCTCCGAGAGCGTGGATCGCGCCCGCATCCGCCAGCCCGCCGACGTCTATCCAGGTCACGCCCGGGTCGTTCCGCGCACGCTCGCACTCCTCCAGGCTCGCCCCGCGGATCTCCTCGAACCCCTCCGGCGAGTAGCGCAGCACGCGCACGCAGGTCGGGGCGCCCGGGTCGGCGCAGGTCGTCATCGCACCTCTCCGCTCCGCTCGATGAAGGCCGCCAGCACCGCGGCGTGGTTGATCGCCCTGTCCCTCGCGGCGTACACCAGGGTCACGTCCCCTTCGCGCATGCGCTCCCGTATCGTGTCCACCGCGCTGTTGGCCTCCAGCTCCTTCGTGTACAGGGATCGGAACTCCTCCCACCGCTCGGGATCGTGGTTGAAGAACTTGCGCAGGTCGGGGCTCGGAGCGACCTCCTTCAGCCACAGGTCGACCTTCGCGGCCTCCTTGCTCACGCCGCGTGGCCACAGCCGGTCGACCAGGACGCGGAAGCCGTCCTCCGGCCCGGGCGCGTCGTAAACCCGTTTCAGCATCAGTGTCATGCCTCACCCTCCCCCGGTGACTTCGACTCGGCGGCCACCGCCCGTCGCGCCGCCTGTCCGACGATTATAACACCCTGAGGAGCGACCCCCTCCCCCGCGCAAGGACGGCCCGCCGGGCAGGTCTTGTTCTTCGGGGCCGGATGGCATATCATATTGTCATTCTGTTCCGTTACGGGGGGGAGAGTCCGTGGAAGTTGAGAACAACGAGTGGCAGGTAGTCGTCTTTTTCCTGGGCGGCCAGGAGTTCGCGATAAGCGTGGACAAGACCAGGGAGATACTGCGCTGGCCGGGCAGCCGCCCGATTCCCGAGTCGCACCCGGCTATGACGGGCATCACGTCCGTCCGCGGCGAGGTAATGCCGCTCGTCGACCTGAGGACCTACTTCGGCATAACCCCGAAGGTCGACCTCGAGTCCAGCAAGGTGATAATCGCCGAGTTCAACGAGAGCAAGCTGGGCTTCGTGGTGGACGCGGTCGAGCGAATCTACGGCATAAGTCCGGAGGAGCTGGACTCCACGCTGACCAACGCGGTCCTGGGCAAGTCCATACTCTACGTGATCAAGCGCAAGGACGTCAACGTGCTCATACCCGACTACGAAGCCATCATCCAGTCCGCCGCCCCCGCGTTCGACACGACCATGTCGGTGGACACCGCCAGGGTGGCGGAGCTGGCCGCGCCCCTGGGGGACCTCGGCCGCTACAGGATCCTCGTGGCGGAGGACTCACCCCTGATACGCACGCAGATAACCGACGTGCTGACCGCGGGCGGCTTCGTCGGGATAACCCAGGTGGCCGACGGCAAGGAGGCGTGGGAGAGGCTGGCGATGAAGGGGGAGCGCTTCGACCTGCTGATAACCGACGTCGAGATGCCCCGGCTGGACGGCATCACCCTGGTGAAGCAGATCAGGGATCACCAGGAGCTCAAGCGCATGCCGATAATCATCTACTCGTCGATCATGGCCCAGGACGTGCGCCTGAAGATCTCCGGCGCCGGCGCGGACGCACACGTCACGAAGCCGGAGCTGCCCAGGATGGTGGAGAAGGTCTGCCGCCTGCTGGCGGACAGCAGGCAGAAGCAACCGGCGCTGAAATAGGCCGGGCGTCGTTTCTCAAGGGTTCCGCCAACCAGAAAGGAGTGCGTTCGATGCGAAGATCCTCCCTTTTGCTTCTTGTCGTCCCCGTGCTTTTGGTCCTTTCCGCCCCGTGCCGCCATGCCGGCGCGGCCGAGACGGTCCTCCGCTTCGCCGGGCAGTTCCCGGAGGAGCACACCTCGACCAGGTTGATGATGCAGATAGCCGACGAGGTCAAGGAGAGGACCGGAGGCCGCATAGAGATCCAGGTCTTCCCCGACAACGAGCTGGGCGACTACACCCTGGTCTACGAGGAGCTGATACGCGGTTCGCTGGACCTGGCTGCCATCACCGTCCCCAGCCAGTTCGACCCGCGCCTCGAGCTGGCCAACGTAAACGGAGTCGTCCGGACCTTCGACGAGGCCAGGGCCGCATTCGCCCCCGACGGCTGGATATTCCGCAAGATGGACGAGATGCACTCCGCGCTCGGAGTCAAGCTGCTGGGCTTCCAGTTCGAGGGCTTCATCGGCATAGGCTCGGTCAAGCCGGTGAACGAGCCGCTCGACCCGGAGGCGAAGAAGGGAATCCTGCTGCGGATCCCGAACATGGAGGTCTTCAAGCTGGGCGCCGAGGCGATGGGGTACAGGACCATAACCATACCCTGGGACGAGGTCAGGGCGTCGCTCCAGAACGGCTTCGCGGAGGGGGTGGACGGCATGACCCCGGCCGCCGCCTTCACGATCCTCGGCGACGTGATCAAGCACTGGTACGACCTGCGCTACTCGGTCGAGAACCTGAACTTCATGATGAGCATGAAGACCTGGGACAGGCTGTCCGAGGAGGACCG
>JAKJGK010000055.1 GCA_022704435.1 Synergistota bacterium
TGCTGCTGGGCGGCATATCGGGCTCGGCGGCCGCCGTATTAATGAAGGAGGGGGATTGAACGTGACCAACCATCAAGCCATCGCCGTCATCCTGCTCTCCGCCTTTTTCGTCTACTCCATCCGCTTCCTGGGGCTGGCCCTGGGCAAGAGGCTGCCCAAGACCGGGGTCTTCAAGAAGGCCATGGACGCGCTGCCGGGCACGATATTCGCCGCGCTGGTCTTCCCGGGCCTGCTGGCCGCCGGCTGGCAGGGGTTGATCGCAGCCGTCTTCGTCGTGTTCATAACGAAGAAGACCGGCAACGTGATGTTGGCGATGCTTACAGGTGTGGCGGCGGTGGCGCTGCTCCGGATACCGCTGTTTTGAAGGAGGAACAGATTTGGTGCGATGCCGGAAGTCGCGTGCCGTAGGGGTCGTTCTCCACGGACAGCGCCCGACGAGAACATAACCGAGATCAGGATTCCGCTGCTTTAGCGTTAATATCGGCAGTGGCCGGATGTCAGCGCTCCTGAAACCGGAGGCGGCGTCCGGCCTTTTTTTTCTTTTGCCCCTCCCGTTTTTCCCCGATCCGTGGTATTGTTTCTTCACTCAAATAGTATCGAATTGGTGGTGCGCTGTGAGCATGTGGAGGTTTTTTGGCTTGTTTTTCGTACTGCTGGCTATTGTCGGCGCTCTTCTTCCCGTCATGCCGACGGTTCCGTTTGTCCTGCTCGCGGCCGCATGCTTCGCCAAGTCGTCCCCGGAGATGCACAGTTGGCTTCGGGAACACCCGAAGTTCGGCCGCACTGTGCGAAGCTGGGAGGAGAAGCGCTGCATCACGAGGCGCATGAAGGTCTGGAGCGTAACCATGATCACCCTCGGCGGCGGAACCTCCACCCTGCTCTTTGTGCCGCGCGGGTGGCCCTTTTGGGTCGTGACGGGGTGTTTCCTGCTTGCGGATGTGGCGGTGCTTCTCTGGAAGGAGTGCCCCGCAGAAAAGGAAAAAGCACCTGAAACGGGGCGGGAGGCGCGTTGCGCCGGGATGCGAATTGAATGAAGAGCCTTGAGGAGAGCGTGGTCTCCGTACTTGGCCTCGGTCTGCTGGGGGGGTCGCTCGCCTGGAGGCTTGCCTCGAAGAGTGCCGCCAGGGGGGTGGCGGGGTGGAGCCGCAACCCCGCCACGGTCGAGGCCGCCGCGGCCAGGGGCATGATAACCAGGGCCTGCGCATCCGCCGAGGAGTGCGCCTCCCTGGGGGATGTCATAGTGCTGGCGGTCCCCGTCAGGTCGATGCTTGAACTCAGCCGCAGTATCGTGAAGTCCGCCCGCCGGGACGCGGCGGTCTTCGACCTCGGCAGCACCAAGAGGGAGATAGGCGCGTCGCTGACGACCCTTTGGGGGGACCGATACGCAGGTTTTCACCCGATGGCCGGCAGGGAGAAGGGAGGTCTCGAGAACGCGGATCCGGACCTGTTCGTCGATGCGGTCTGCGCCGTCGTCCCGTTTCCCGCCGTCCGCCCCGAGTTCTTGACGCTGGCCCGGGGGCTGGCGGAGGCTCTGGGCGGACGCCCGTTCCTGGTGGACCCGGAGGAGCACGACGCAGCTGCGGGCTGCGTCAGCCACCTCCCCGTCCTGTTGTCGGCCGCCCTCTCTCTGCTTGCAGGCAGGGAGCTGGAGAACAATCCGGCGGTCGCCATGCTGGCCGCGGGAGGCTTCCGCGACTGCACGCGAGTAGCCGCCGGGCCCGCCTGGCTGGGCGCGGACATGGTGACGGGAAACTATGAACAGTTGCGCCGCCTTGCGGAGGACTTCAAGAAAATACTGGGCGAACTGCTCTCCGCGTCGCCCGCCGAGCTTGAATCCAGGCTGTCCGAGGCGGGCGCGAACAGGGAGGCGTTGCTTCAGGCGAAGGAGGAGCGGAGCCGGGCCCCGTGAACGCCTGAGGCTTGTCCCGAAGCGGACGACCTCGCTGAGAGTATAACAGCGTCGCCAGGATCGTGTGCAGGTCGTGCCGCCCCTGTTTCTCCTCGCTGTCTGCGCAGGGTTTACTGTTATAATGGAGGGCAAGTTTTTATCGGGCCTTTAAAACCCAAAACCGACGACTCCCGCGAATCGTGAAGCGGACACGTACTCCAGGTTTCGCTCAGTGATTGAGGGTCGGTGCGCGGAAAGGAGAATCTCGGTAGTGAACGAGCGAAGAATCAGTCCTCTTTTTGAGAGGAGCGAAGCCGTGGACTCCTCGGTTCTGGAGGAGGAGACGCTGTTGCTACTTTCAAGCGCGCCTGTGGAAGCCGCGGTGGATTCGCGCGTGGAGACTCCCGGCGGACTCCCTCGCCCGGGCGAGCTGGTCTTCGGGGAGGACAGACCCGACGGGCCGTCCGACGACGCCCGCCCTATGATCGACCAGATCCGCGACGAGCTGGAGAAAAGACGCAAGGAGGACTCCACCAGGCCGGCCTCCAGGCGGCCGCGTCTTGAAAAGAAACTGGAGCGCGCGGTCGCGGCCCGCACCGCCTCGCAGGCGACCGTCGCGGACAGGCGGAAGGAGCGCAGGGAGAAGCCTGTCGTCGCGCAGAAAAGCCCCACGCTTAAAAACAGCTCGAGACGCTCGTTCGCGGAGGTTGTTTTCTCAATCCCGATCCTTGGGAACGTGTTGGAGAGCCTAGTCCTTCTCTTCAGCCTCCCGTCCAGACTGCGCGACCTTCACGTCAAGACGACGAAAAAGGAGACTGTTCTGCAGGCCAGGCTGGACGGCATAGGAAGCAGGGTGACCGCGCTTCGCGAGGAGGCGGCGCTGAACCGCAGGGAGATCGAGGAGGAGATGGCCAGGAGGGCCACCTCGGATGAACTCGAAGTCTTAGCCCGCAGCCTGCGAGAGAAGCTGGATGCCGAGCGCTTCGAAGAATTCTCGAAGGACCTGTCGGCCCGGCTCGCAGGCAAGGGCGCGGCCGAGGAGATCGACGGGATCACCGAGATAAAGAGCGCGCTGCAAGGGACCATGACTGCTATCGAAAGGTTGGGCGATCAGTTCCAAGCGCTGGAGTCGGAGTTTCGGGCGAAGGCGGGCGCCGAAACCGTCAATCCTAGTTACGCGAGGCTGGACGCATTCGAGATCGCAGTCGACGCGATGAGAGTCGCGCTCGCAGGAAAAGCCGGCAGCTATGAGCTAGCCTCCCTGTCGGACAGGTTCGCCGGGCTGGCATCGACTGATAGAGTTGCCTCGTTGGAGGAATCGCTAGCCTCTCTTTCGGATAGAATTGCAGCCCTGGCCTCTGCTGAGAATGTTGCCTTGCTGGAGGAATCTCTAGCCTCACTTTCGGACAGGCTTGCCGGGCTGGCATCGGCCGGAAGTTTGGCCTCATTGGAGGAGTCGCTCGCCTCCCTGTCGGCCAGGTTTACGACCATGGCATCGTCCGAGAGCGTGGCCTCACTGGAGGAATCGCTTGCCTCCCTGTCGACCAGGCTTGACGGCCTGGCCCCGTCCGATAGCGTGTCCTCGCTGGAGGAATCGCTATCGCGCCGCCTCGCCACCTTCGAGTCCGGCCTTGAACAGAAGGCAGACCTCGAGATCGTCAAATCGCTCATCTCGCTCGGGATGGATGTCGAAGTCCTGAAGAGGCTTGGCGAAAGCCTTGAGAAGTCCGTGGCGCGAGTTGAGAAGGCCGGCGGGCAGGCGTCCTCTACCCGCAAGAAGGCGGAGGGGGAAGCGGTGAAAAGACTAGACGAGAAGCTCGATGCCATCGCCAGGCGAGTCGATGCCTTGGACGCCGTGTCAAGGCAGGCGACGGCCGAGGGAGCTTCCCCTGCCGACGAACGCCTCTCGACCGTTGCGGACAAGCCTGCCGCGCCGGTGAAGCGCGCTAGAAAGAAGGCCGGGTGATGAGCCCTAGAATTGCCCTCGTTGCAGCGCAGGTTCGCGGGGAGGAGCGCTGGGGCGAGGAGCGCTTCAAGGCGGGGGTAAGGATGGCTTTGGAGGGCTCCGGCATGGAGATGGAGGTCGTGCCCGTGGAGCACGACGAATCGTCGTACGAGGCCGTCACCGACACTTACGCGCGTTACGCCGCGCTGGACCTGGACGGTTTTGACGGCGTGATCGCCTCCTGCATTCCCGGTTGCCTGGTCAAGCACGGCAACAAGGTAGCATACCTGGTTCGGACCGCTCGCAGGTATTATGACCTTTTCGACAGGGTTTATCCCTCGCCAACCCCGGAGGACCGTCGGCTTCGCCGTTACATCCAGGACCTCGACCGCGACGCGCTCAAGGAGGCGAGACGTGCGCTTGTCATAGGCGAGGAGGCCCGCGGGCGGCTGTTGAAGTACCTTGGCGTTGACTCGGAGGTGCTTCACCCCTTCTCCACGTTGGAGGGGGCGCGAAGCGAGTCTTATGAGTACCTGCTGCTGCCGGGACGCCTGCACCCACTGAAGAGGGTGGAATTAGTGATAGCAGCGATGGAACACATAAAGAACCGGGTCGAGCTTCTGGTCTGCGGCGAGGGCGAATGCGAGGCGCGGCTCAGGGCCCAGGCCTCCGGGATGCCCCAAGTTCACTTCCTCGGGAAGGTCGACGACGAACGCCTGGCGGAGCTCTACTCCAGATGCCTGGCAGTTCCATGCGTCCCGCTGGGAGAGGACTTCGGGTTCGTGGCGCTTGAGGCGGCCTCGTTCGGGAAGCCGGTGATCACGTGCACGGACTCCGGGGAGCCGTCGCGTCTGGTATATGACGGGCGGACGGGGTTTGTCGTCCCTCCCGACCCGACGGAGATCGCCCGCCGCATAGACTTTTTCGCCGCCTCCCCTGACACGGCCGCCGCCATGGGCGAGATCGGGCGAGGCGCCATGGCATACGTCTCTCCAGGACATACCGCCTCCGTCCTGTGCGATTCTCTCGGGCTGGCCTGCAAATCATCCCGCCCGTGGACCGGTGCAAGGCCGGGGGACTCGACGCCTCCCCCGCTCACCCTGGTAATGGGTGCAGGTCCGCTCACCCCTGTCACGGAGGGCGGCGCGGCGCGCACCCTGGGGGTCTTCGGCGGCCTCGGTTTCGAGGCGAAATACCTCGGTGTCCTCGAGGAGAAGGGGGAGGCGAGGGAGGTTCGACCGACCCGCACCCTCGTAGAGGTGGATGTCCCGCTATCCGACGAGCACCTGGCGGAGCGGGAGGCCATCAAGAACCAGCCCGGAGGCGCGCTGGCCCTGGAGGTCTCCTTCCCCCTGCTGGGGCATCTCACCCCGGAGTACGCGTCGAAGGCCGGGAGGTTGATACCGGAATCAGACGTCCTCGTCTTCTCGCGCCCCTGGAGCTACAGGCTTGCGGCTGACAGCGCCGGATTTGGCGACAGCCTTCTTGTCTACGACGCCCACAACGTGGAGAGCGTGCTGCGCTGCGCCCAGCTCGACGACGGAGGATCGGGCACGGAGATGGTCTCCTTCGTGGGGGAGTTGGAGTCCGCGCTCTGCCGCGATGCGGACCTGGTGCTGGTCCCGTCGCACGGAGACAGGCTGTCGATCTGCAGGCTGTACGGAGTGCCGTGCGATAAGATCCGGGTCGTCCCGAACGGCGCCTTCGCCGAGAGGATTCTGCCCGCCAGCCACGGTCGCAGGACCGAACTCAGGGAGGCTATGAACCTGACCCACGCGGAGAAGGAGATGCAGGTGGCGGTGTTCATGGGCGCCGCCTCGCCTGCGAACGTCGACGCCGCGGAGTTTATCCTGCGCGAGGTCGCCCCTGCGTTGCCGGATGTGACCTTCGTGATATTCGGCGGGGCCGGGGAGGCGGTCTCGAGCCCGGCCCCGGGGAATGCAAGGATACTGGGGATGGTCGACGACGAGCGCAAGGCTGAGATTCTCTCGCTGGCCGACGTTGCGTTGAACCCCGTGTTTTCGGAGATCGGGTCGAACGTCAAGGTGTTCGACTACATGGCGGCCGGTCTGCCGGTCCTGTCCTCTCCCGCAGCGGGGAGGGGCATCGACCTGGGCGGCGCCGAGGTCCTGACCTTTTCGACGAGGGAGAAGTTCGTCTCGGACCTGCGCGACCTGCTGGAGGAGCCCGTCGAGCTCGCCAGGAGCGGGGCGGCCGGCAGACGCCTGGTCGAGGAACGTCACTCCTGGGAGGCGATATCGCGCGACACCGGCATGCTCCTTAGGTGGCACTCCTGGCGAAGGAAGAGGCGCAGGCCCTTCTTCTCCGTGATAGTGCCGTCTTACGAACGACCCGAGTTGCTCTCTCGCCTTTCGCGTTATATGGCGAAGCAGACGTTCACCGACTTCGAGGTCGTCATTGTCGACCAGAGCCAGTCGGAGTGGGCAGGCTCAAGGGCCGCCGCGGAACTGGACCTTCTGTACTACAGGACGCGCGTGATGGGAGTGGCCCGCGCGAGGAACCTCGGGGCTTTCCTGTCAAGGGGCTCGGTGCTGGCCTTCCTCGACGACGACTGTGAACCGTCGCCCAACTGGCTGGCCACCGCTCGCCCGTGGTTTGACGACCGCTCCCTGTCGGGGCTGGAGGGCGCAGTCCGTTCAGACCTGTGCTGGAACGATGGACGCCTGAAGACGGATGCTGCGTTGGACGAGAGCGCGCCGCTGAATGCTGCCAATCTGTTTATCAGGACTGAGAACTTCAACAGGGCCGGGGGCTTCGACGACTTGGGGCTGGCGGAGGACAGCGAGCTGACGCCGCGGTCCAAATTCGGGGAACTATCATTCTCGCGGGACACCAGGGTGTTCAGGCCCCCGAGATGAGACGCGCGGGGATATTGTTCGGTCTTTTATTCGCCAACGGTTTTTGTGTTAAAATTCGAAACGGCACAGACTATTCTCCAGGGGGTGATCGCATGCTCCGCAACCTCAGGCTCTTCCTGGCGGCTTTGGCTGTCATGGCGTGTTGCACCGGAGTGTCCATGGCCGGCATGAGCGACTGGGAGTTTTTCAATCTCTGCGAAAGGGGCAAGCCCGACGAAATAATCGCCGCTTTGAAGGACGGGGCCAACCCTCGCGCCGGGGTGGAGGATCGCGGATGGACCGCCCTGATGAACGCTGCTAGGAACAACCCGGACCCCGATGCCGTGCGCGTGCTCGTGAAGGGAGGCGCGGACGTCCATGCCGTGGATTCGCAGGGGTGGACCGCCCTGATGCTGGCCCTCCGCTACAACCCCGATCCGCGGGTTGCGAGAGGGCTTCTCAGGGCGGCGGGAGACGTGTGGGCGAAGACCGTGAACGCCAGGAACAGCGAGGGAATGTCGGCGATGATGTACGCCGTGCGCGACAGGGATGCCGAGACCATCGTCGCCCTTTACAAGGCCGGCGCGGATGTGCGGGCGGAGGACCCCGATGGAGTGTCGGCGATAATGAGGGGGGCCGCGGTAAATCCCGACCCGAAGGCCGTGCTGGCGCTGGTCGAGGCCGGGGCGGGCGCAGGCGGGTTTGACAGTCGCGGTAGAAGCCCCCTCATGTGGGCCGCCGCGAACAACCCGAACCCGGATGTGGTGTCCGCTCTGCTGGAGTCCGGTGCAAACGTCTACGCCAGGGACAAGGATGACGCCAGCGTGCTGATGCACGCCGCCGCGCACAACCCGAACCCCGAGGTGCTTCGCGTCGTGCTTGCCGCGCGGACGAACCCTCACCTCCGCGACATATTCGGGAGAAACGCCCTGATGTACGCGGCGCGGTTCAACCGGAACCCGGACGTCGCCACGATGCTGCTGCAGGCTGGTATCGCTCCGGATGCGAAGGATAAAAAGGGCAGGACCGCGCTCTCGCTGGGCGCGGCGGAGAATGGGAATCCGGCGATCGTCGCGGCCCTGGTGAGATTCGGCGCCGCAATCGGCGCCAAGGACGACCTGGGGATGGACGCGCTGATGTACGCCGCCGGCTACAACGAGAACCCGGAGATGACCCTGGCCGTGCTGCACGCCGGGGGGAGTGTCAAGGCCACGGACAAGAACGGCGCGACCGCCCTCATACTGGCGGCAAGACACACTTTGCGCCCGGAGGTCATCGGCTCGCTGCTTGACGCGGGGGCCGACCCGGCGGCGAAGGACAAGCAGGGCAGGAGGGCTCTGGACTACGCGGCGCAGAATCCGCAGGTAAAAGGCTCTCAGGAGCATCGCCGCCTGTACCAGGCCACGGCCGGAGCGGACAGGCAGCCCGCCAAGAAGATGAAAAAATAGTCTCGCAGACCGCATTCGGCCCGTTTGTATTTCCTTTTCCCTATTCTTTGGTATAATTTGCGGGTTAAGGAGTAGCTCCAAATGGATGGACCGTCCGGAAGAGGGTAAGGTCGACGCCACGACCGGCGGGGATTTTTAAATCAATGCCCATGAGGGCTGATTTCATCAACAGGGGGGTTTTTCAGCAATGGCAAAGGAGAAATTCGAGAGGTCCAAGCCGCACGTAAACATAGGCACGATAGGTCACATAGACCACGGCAAGACGACCCTGACCGCCGCGATCACGAAGTGTCTTGCGACGGCGAACTACGCCAAGTTCACGGCCTACGACATGATCGACAAGGCCCTTGAGGAGCGGGAGCGCGGCATCACGATCAACATATCGCACGTCGAGTACGAGACCGACCATCGTCACTACGCTCACATCGACTGCCCCGGCCACGCCGACTACATCAAGAACATGATCACCGGCGCGGCCCAGATGGACGGCGCGATACTCGTGGTGAGCGCGGCCGACGGTCCCATGCCGCAGACCCGCGAGCACGTTCTTCTTGCGCGCCAGGTCAACGTACCCGCGCTTGTCGTGTTCATGAACAAGACCGACCAGGTGGACGACCCCGAGCTGTTGGACCTCGTCGAGATGGAGGTCAGGGAGCTGCTGAGCAAGTACGAGTTCCCCGGGGACGACGTACCCGTGATCAGGGGTTCCGCGCTGAAGGTGATGGAGGAGGGAGACGGCACCCGCGAGGATCCCATCAGCCGTTGCGTGTGGGAGCTGATGGACGCGTGCGACTCGTACATACCCGAGCCTGTCAGGGACGTCGACCGTCCGTTCCTGATGCCGATCGAGGACGTGTTCACGATCACCGGCCGGGGCACCGTTGTGACCGGCAGGGTGGAGCGCGGGATAATCAAGGGCGGCGAGGAGGTCGCGATAGTCGGCATGAAGCGCGACGTCACGAAGACCGTTGCGACGTCTCTTGAGATGTTCAGGAAGATCCTCGACAGCGCGATGGCCGGCGACAACGTCGGAGTGTTGCTTCGCGGAGTCGACAAGGATGGAGTCGAGCGTGGCCAGGTGCTTGCGAAGCCGAACTCCATCAAGCCTCACACCAAGTTCAAGGCCGAGGTTTACGTATTGAAGAAGGAGGAGGGCGGTCGCCACACGCCGTTCTTCGCCGGTTACAAGCCACAGTTCTACTTCAGGACCACCGACGTTACCGGGGGCATCAAGCTTCCCGAGGGAGTAGAGATGGTGCTTCCCGGAGACAACGCCACGTTCGAGGTGGATCTTATAGTGCCGATAGCGATGGACACGGGCCTCAGGTTCGCAGTCCGCGAGGGCGGCCACACGGTGGGCGCCGGCGTGGTCACAGAGATAATCGAGTAATTTAATTTCACAGGAGGCGCGTTTGATGGCGGATATCGTCGGAATGCTGTGCACGGAGTGCAAGAGAAGAAACTACACCACCACCGTGAACAAGAAGAAGCAGTCCAAGAAACTGGAGCTCAATAAGTTCTGCAGATGGTGCGGCAAACACACCTTGCACAAAGAAGGGAAGTAGTGTAGAATACACTCTGCTTGCAGGTCCGTAGCTCAATTGGCAGAGCACTGGTCTCCAAAACCGGGGGTTGCAGGTTCGAGTCCTGCCGGGCCTGCCATTTTTTATTGTCAAAATTAGGATGGGAGGCAGAGGTTGTGGGAAGTGTCCTCACCTTCGTTAGAGAGGCCCGCGCCGAGCTGAGAAAAGTGACCTGGCCGGGCAAAAAACAGGTCTGGTATTCTACAATAGTCGTGATAGCCTTTACCCTGCTCGTATCGGCCTACCTTGGCATCGTGGATATGCTGTTGACCGGAGTGTTTTCAAGGGTATTCAGGTAGAGAATCCGCTGCCGATCCAGGCAGTTTCACCGGGATTGAAAAGAGATCGGCAGGGAGGTGAGGGGGCCGCTATCCCCCTTTCAGGCATGGAGAGCAACGAGACGCGCCGCTGGTACATAGTCCAGACATACACGGGATACGAGAACCGAGTGAAAGCCAATATCGAACAGAGGATCGCCACCATGGGCATGGAGGAGAGCATCTTCAGCGTCCTGGTACCGGTCGAGACTCGGGTCTCCGTGAAGGACGGGAAGAGCAAGAAAGTGACGAGAAAGCTCTTCCCAAGTTATGTGCTTGTGGAGATGCGCCTCAACGACCAGTCATGGTACGTGGTGCGTCACACGCCCGGAGTGACTGGCTTCGTCGGCTCCGGCAACCACCCGATCCCCCTCACGGAAAAAGAAGTGAAGGACATCCTGGGCAAAGTAGGCAAGGACCAGGCGAAGCCGAAGATGGAGATTAACCTGCGGCCGGGCGACGTGGTCAGGGTGAAGGCAGGGCCGTTCGAGGGCCAGGCCGGACCCGTCGTCGAGATCTTCCCAGAGAAGGGCAAGGTCAAGTTCACGGTCACGGTCTTCGGCCGAGAGACAGCCGTGGAGACGGACTATACGGAGCTTGAGAAGCTCTGATCCATAAACGAACATGAAAGGCGCTTCGGCATGGCACTGAGCAGGAGGGGCAGTATGTCTCGTGCACAGTATTTTTGTGCGGAGAAGCTTTTCGGTAACGAGAGGAGACTTTAAGGAATGGCGAAGAAGGTAATTGCTGAGATCAAGCTGCAGCTCCCCGCCGGGAAAGCGACGCCGGCGCCGCCGGTAGGACCTGCGCTTGGACAGCACGGAGTGAACATCATGGAGTTTGTAAAGCAGTTCAACGCTAAGACCGCCGACCAGGCCGGGCTTGTCATACCCGCGGTCATCACGGTCTATGCCGACCGCAGCTTTACATTCGTGCTCAAGACCCCGCCTGCGAGCGTCCTGCTCAAGAAGGCGGCGGGCCTCGAGTCAGGTTCCGGCGAACCCAACAAGAAGAAGGTGGCAACCGTGGGCAGGGCCAAAGTCAGGGAGATAGCCGAGCTGAAGAAGGTCGACCTGAACTCCTACGACGTGGAGGCCGCGATGCGCATGATCGAGGGAACCGCCCGGTCGATGGGGATCGACATCGTCGACTGACGGCTCGCAAGAGAATAGTGGGAGGCCCGAGGGCCGTTTGACCACAGGGAGGGAAAGCAATGGCAAAACTGTGCAAGAGGATGTCCGAGGCGAGCAAGAAGATCGAAAAGGACAGGCAGTACTCCCTTAAAGAGGGGATTACCCTGTTCAAGGAGACCGCCACCGCGAAGTTCGACGAGACAATGGAGATACACATCAGGCTCGGGGTCGACCCGAGGCACGCGGACCAGCAGGTCCGCAGCACCGTCGTCCTCCCGCACGGGACTGGGAAGACCAAGAGGGTCCTGGTCCTGGCCCTGGGAGAGAAGATCAAGGAGGCGGAGGAGGCCGGTGCCGACTTCGTGGGAGGAGAGGATCTCGTCGCGAAGATCTCCGGCGGATGGCTGGATTTCGACGCGGTGCTGGCCACCCCGGACATGATGAAGTCCGTCGGCCGCCTCGGAAAGCTCCTTGGGCCCCGCGGGCTCATGCCGAGCGCCAAGACCGGCAGCGTGACCTTCGAGATCGCCGACGCGGTCAAGGAAGTGAAGGCAGGCAAGGTCGAGTTCCGTGTCGACAAGTTCGCCATCGTGCACAACGCGATAGGCAAGAAGAGCTTCACCGACGCCCAGCTGTTCGACAACGCCAAGACCCTCGTCCAGGCGGTGTTGAAGGCGAGGCCCTCCTCGGTGAAGGGCACTTACGTCAAGAGCATCTACATCGCCTCGTCCATGGGCCCTGGAATCAGGATCGACGTGGCCGCCGCGCAGAAGGAGATCTCGGGCGCAGAGTAGCAGAACCACATTTACAATGGAATACAGCACGCCTTGAACTCAAGACAGCGGGTTCCCGGAAGGGAAGAATGGTGCCGCCGCCCGCCGAGGTTTAAGCTGCAATACCGACCTGTGTGTCGTATTGTCACCTAAACCCGGGAAAGAGCGCCCGGGTTTTTCATTTTTCTCCATAAAGGAGGTGAGTATATGCCGGCAGTAGAAAAGTACACAATGGTAGAGGACCTAAGGGAGCGTCTCTCTCGTTCGAAGGCCGTGTTTGTGTGCGAGTACAGGGGGATGAGCGTCAAGCAGATCACCGCCCTTCGCGCACAGGTTCGCGCGGCTGGGGGGGAGATGAAGGTGGCGAAGAACACCCTGATGAGAATCGCCATGCAGGAGGAGGGGTTGCCCGCCTTCCCGGACGACATCGCCTACGGTCCCAACGTATTCGCAATCGCCTACGACGACCCGGTCTCGGTGGCCAAGGTAATACGGGACCTCGCGAAGGACCGCGCCAACAAGTTCTTCGTCATAAAGGGAGGTGTCCTCGGGAGCACCCACTTGAACGATGCCCAGGTTCAAGCCCTCGCCGACCTTCCGCCGAGGGAGGCCCTCGTAGGGCAGGTCGTCCGCACGATCGCGGCTCCGATCGCAGGCCTGCTTACGGTGCTTTCCGGCCCCGCAAGGGGACTGGTCACGTGTCTCGACCAGATCAGGGAGAAGAAGGAAGACGTCGCCTAGTCGGGCGCGATCCAGTGCGCCGCGAACTGCGGTGCGCCAGTTGAATAAGAAAACCAAGGAGGAAATACAATGACCCGCGATGAGATGATACAGGCTATAGAGAACATGACCGTGCTGGAGCTCTCCGAGCTCGTGAAGGCACTTGAGGACAAGTTCGGAGTGTCCGCCTCCGCCCCCGCCATGGCCATGCCGATGATGGCCATGCCCGGCGCGCCCGCGGCGGCGGCCGAGGAGGAGAAGACCGAGTTCGACGTCCTGTACAAGGGCCCCGGCGCCAACAAGATCAACGTGATCAAGGTGGTCCGCGAGCTTACCGGCCTTGGGCTCAAGGAGGCCAAGGAGCTCGTCGACAACCCGCCCAAGGCGATCAAGGAGGGCATCACCAAGGAAGAGGCCGAGGAGATCAAGAACAAGCTCGCGGAGGCCGGCGCCGACGTCGAGGTGAAGTAGCAAGGACCTGCGGCTTGCATTATGAGGACGGCGCGCCTGCGCCGTCCTTCGCGTATGGGGGTGAGACCAGTGATAGACTGCCACGTGCACGTGTATCCGCCGGACGTGATAGAGAATGCCGCGTCAATAGGCGAGAGGGAGCCCTACTTCGCCCTCCTCTCCGGAGGCAAGGTCCACAGGTGGGCCACGACGGAGGATGTAGTGTCGGCGATGGACAGGGACGGCGTCGAGACATCGTGGATATTCGGCTTCGCATTCAACGACCCCGGGCTGTGCGCGCACTGCAACGACTACGTTATCGACTCCGTCCGCAAGTATCCGGGCCGCCTGAAGGGGTTCGCGGTCGTCCCGCCGCTCTCGCAGGGCGCGGAGAAGGAGATATTCAGATGCCGCGAGTACGGTCTCGTCGGGGTAGGGGAGCTCTTCCCCGGAGGACAGGGCTTCGACATTTCGGATGAAAGGCAGACACGGACCCTCGCAGGAGCCGCCTCCGAGGCCGGCATGATCCTGCTGATCCACACGGCCGAGCCGGTCGGCCACGACTACCCCGGCAAGGGGAGCACCGGCCCGAGAGAGGCCGCCGAATTCTGCGCCCACCACCCGGAAGTAAACGTCGTGTTCGCGCACTTCGGAGGCGGCCTGTGGATGTACGAGCTTATGCCGGAGATGAGGAAGACCCTCGCCAATGCATACTACGACACGGCCGCCTGGCCCTGGCTTTACGACCCGAAGCTTATGACCGCGATAGCCTCGGCGGGAGTGTCGCACAAGATCCTGTACGGCTCTGACTTCCCGATCCTCTCCTTCTCCAAGTACGAGAAGATGCTGACCGCCTCTGGCCTGAGCGAAGACGACAAAGCGAGGGTTCTACACGGCAACGCGAAATCCCTTTTGCCGGATTGAAGTCCAGCACCGCCGCAGAGCGCTGTCCGCCGCGAGGCATTTGCGATAAGAGGCGGCATCAAGTGGCCGAGTTCCTCGCGCGTGATATGAAACAAAATTTCATCAAGCGCCGCCAGGGGTTTTTCAGCCAAAAGGTGTTGACAGAACCACCCGCGCCTTATATACTATCCATCGCGTTGCCGGAACACCAACGGGCGGATAGTTCAGCGGTAGAGCACCTGCTTTACACGCAGGGGGTCACAGGTTCGAACCCTGTTCCGCCCACCAGGGCTTCAATGGATTGAATGCGGGGTCGTAGCTCAGTCGGTTAGAGTGCCGGCCTGTCACGCCGGAGGTCGCGAGTTCGAGTCTCGTCGGCCCCGCCATGAAAATCCTTTTGAGGCGGG
>JAKJGK010000180.1 GCA_022704435.1 Synergistota bacterium
CAAGGGTGCGATCCTGTCGTCGATCACTTTCAGCACTGTGGAGGAGCTCGCGCCTCACAGGGACGGGCTGCTCTCCCTGTTCAGGTCCCACTGCGGGTCGGTGGGAGGTATGCGACTTTTCGTGGCGTTCAATGAGACGGCCAACAACGCCATCTTTCACGCCAACAGGTGCAGACCCCAGTCCAGGGTGCGCGTCGAGGTCCGGGACGAGGGGGACTCGGTCGCCATATCGGTCAGAAGCGACGAGGGCGGCTTCAAGCACGACCTGCGGCTCGACCCGGGGGTGTTCTCGGACTTCTCCAAGGAGAGCGGCAGGGGGGTGCAGATAGTCCTCCACCTGGTGGACGAAATGCGCATAGAGGAGGCGGGCAGGGTGGTCGTGCTTCGCATGGACAAGTGCGACGCTCCTGCGCTTGCTCCCGCTCCTGCGCCTTCCCCCGCTCCCTCCGAGGCTCCTGCGGACAGGACCCCGCAGCAGCCCTTTCCGCTCGCGGTGGAGATAGCGGGCTTCCGGTTCAACGGGATGAACCTGCTGGACATGTTCGGGGAGTCCATGGTGATGTGGGAGTCCGCGACGGGCAGGATCGTGTACATGAACGAGGCAGCGAGGGTGCTCTACGACTACACGCTGGCCGAAGCGGAGGGGCTGTCGATAGACGACATCTTCCCGTCGCGGGACGGGCTGACGGGCAGGACCTTCACCGTGACCACCACGTCGCACAGGAAGAAGAACGGCGTCTTCTTCCCGGTGCAGGCCACGTGCCGCTCGCTCGCACGCGACACGGAGGAGATAATGATGATGGTGGTGGCGGACATCTCGCCTGAGAACCTGGCCCGCGACGATGTCGCGATGGCGTCGGCCATCCAGCGGGGCTTCCTTCCCGGAGACCTGACGGGAGAGCCGGGGGTGGAGGTGCGAAGCATCTTCCGCCCGATGTTCATGATAAGCGGGGACCTGTTCGGCTACCACTGGGACTCCGAGAGGAGGATACTCAACGGGTACATCTTCGACCTTATGGGTCACGGGGTCCCGGCCGCGCTGCAGACCTCGGCCCTGCTTGTGCTCTTCCGCCAGGCGTTCGAGGACGAGGAGATGTCCGGCGCGAGCCTGCTGGAGAAGCTCCAGTGGGTGAACGCCGTGGCCGCGGAGCGTTTCCTGTCTGACTCGTTCGCCGCCGCGATCTGCTTCACCCTCGACCTGGGTAGGATGACGATGTCGTACTGCTCGGCCGGGATAAACGCCTTCCTCCACGGGGAGGGCGGGATCATGCGCAAGGTCCCGTCTCCCGGCTCCCTGCTCGGTCTGTCCAGGCTGGTGGAGTTCGGCTCAGGCGAGGTGGCGGCCAGGCCGGGAGACTACTTCATCTTCACCAGCGACGGCTTCCTGGACCTGATGCAGGACTCGGGCGACCTGAAAATGCAGTTCCACGAGGCCTACGACCACCTGTTCTCGATAGGTTACTCGGGCGCCAGCAGGGACGACCTGTCGGCGCTGTGCGTCCACGTCCGCTGACCGTCACCCTCGCCGCGAGGCGTTCCTTTTTATGACCGACAGCAGTTCGTCGGGGTCGACCGGCTTGGCTATGTAGTCGTCCATCCCGGCGTCAAGGCACATCTGCCTGTCGCCCTCCATGGCGTAGGCGGTCATGGCCACTATCGGCAGGTGTCCGCCATCGGTCCGCTCGCCGTCGCGGATCGCCCTCGTCGCGTCCAGGCCGCTCATCCCCGGCATCTGGATGTCCATGAACACCAGGTCGAACCTCTCGCCGGCTATCTTCTCAAGCGCCTCCTCGCCGCCTGCGGCCAGCGACACGCTCCACCCGGCACCCCCCTTCTTCTTGAGTATGGACCTGGTAAGGCTGCGGTTGAAGCTGTTGTCGTCCACTACCAGGATGGACAGATCCTCCGGCAGGGCGGCGCTCGACTCCGCCTTCGCACCGGGCTCCCGCGCCTCCGGGCCGGCCGCCACCTTCTTCAGCAGGACTGTAAGATGGAAGGTGTTGCCGTCGCCAGCACCCTCGGCCCACAGCGACCCCCCCATGGCCTCGGCTATCCCCTTGGCGATAACCAGGCCGAGCCCGGCCCCCTCGTAGACCTGGGCGAACTCCCCCCGGTCGAGAGAGGAGCCGTCCAGCATAGCCCTTATCCTTTCCATCGCGTTCGACTCGGCGGAGTGGGCTATGGAGAAGTGCAGGGTCATGGCCTCGTCGGTCTCGCGCTGCGGTTCGACGTCGATCACCACCTTGCCCCTCGCGGTGAGGGATATGGCCGTGCCAGCGACGTTTCGCAGCGCCTGGCCGAGGCGAGAGCTGTCCCCGAGCAGGAACTCGGGCACGGAGGGGGGGATCTTCAGCTCCACCTGAAGCCGCCTCTCCTGCGCGGCCATGGCGAGCGGCCGGACCGCCTGGGAGCAGCACGATCGTATTGGCAACGGGCTCTCCTTCAGCTCGAACAGTCCAGCCTCGAGGCGGGACAGGTCGAACAGCTCCTCGACCAGCCGCAGCAGGTCGCGGGCGGAGGACGACAGCATCTCCACGAACTTCTTCTGCTCCAGGTCCAGCCTGGTGTCCTCGAAAAGGTTGACCACGCTCATAATGGAATTGAGCGGGGTGCGTATCTCGTGGCTGAGGTTCGAGACAAAGGCCGTGATCCTCTTGTTGGCCTCCTCGGCCCTGGCCAGCTCCTCTTCCAGCCTGAACACCCGCGCCGCTGTGATCTCGAACAGTTCGTTCTGCTCTTCCACGCGTGTACCTCCTTACAATTGAAGGGGGCGCGGCCAAGCCGGACGCGCCGCGCCCCCTCCGTCGAACAGTTTGTCGCGCCCTCAGCGGAACGCGTAGACCTTGCCGTCGTAGCCGCCGAAGTAGACGACGCCTCCGTCTACCAGCGGGGAGGACATTATCTCCCGCCCCGACTCGAAGCGCCAGCGCTCGCGCCCGGATGCGGCGTCCAGGGCGTAGAACACCCCCGAGTCGCTGCCGAAGAAGACCAGCCCCTCGTGGACCGCAGGGTCGGAGTGTATGCCGCCGGGGACGGGGAACTCCCAGGCGAGTCTTCCCGAAGCAGCATCCACCGCGACGAGCTTGCCGTTGACCGTGCCGAAGAAGACCCTGCCGCCCGCGACGGTCGGCGCAGTGGTCACGGACTCCCCCGCCTC
>JAKJGK010000181.1 GCA_022704435.1 Synergistota bacterium
GATGTATTTGAGCATGCGGTGTTCATCCCTCCGTTTGACAAAAGTGCGGGAGCACGGAACAGGCTCCATGCTCCCGCGAATACAGGACCCGTCGATTCAACCTCGCACCCCGGCATACGCCGGACGACAACCCTGACGACGGTTGACAGCGTTCAATCGCGCCTCGTTACTCCTCGAAGGTGACATGGGTCAGGAGGTGGAACCCCCTGGCGCTGGGCACGAACTCCTTGACGTTCTTCTGCGACCCGTGGAAGGTCTCCTCGTTGTACAGGTAGACCCATGGAACGAGGTCGAACAAGCGCTCCTGGAGCTTAAGGTAGAGCTCCTCGCGCTCCTGTCCGTCGACCATCGTGCTGCCCTTGTCGATCATCGCGTCGACCTCGTCGTCGACGAAGAACGTGTAGTTCGAGCCGCCGTCGGACTTGAAGACGCCGGAGAGTGCGAACTCGGGATCCGGCACGGAGGCGACCCAGCCGAGGATGTACATGTCGTGCTCCTTCTTCTGGAGCCCGTCCAGGTAGGCACCCCACTCAAGGACCTTGATCTCGAGGTCGATTCCGACCTCCTGAAGCTGGGCCTGGATGATAGTGGCGAGGTCGCGGCGCGGCTTGTAGTCGTTCGTCCATATCTGCGCCTTCAGCGGAAGCTGGACCCCGGCCTCCTGCAGCATCTTCTTGGCCTCTTCCACGTTGCGGTCGATGTAGGGAAGGGTCTTGTGGGAGTACTTCACGTTCGGAGCGATGGGTGCGTTGGGGGTCCTGCCGGTGCCGCGGAACACGGCCTTCTGCATACCCCTGTTGTCCAGCGCAAGGCGGACGGCCTGGCGCACCTTGACATTGTCCCAGGGTGCCTTCGCGCAGTTGAAGCCCATGTAGGTGGTGGCGTTCTCGAGGTGGCCGTACAGGGTCAGGTTCTCGTTGTCCTTTATCCTGTTCACATCGGTGACCGGGATGCGGTAGGAGATGTCGACGGCGCCGCTCTCGAGCTCGATCGTGCGGTTCACGCTCTCCTCGACGGCCCTCATGACGAGCTCCTTGTAGGCTGACTTCTCTCCCCAGTAGTCGTCGTTCCTCTCGAGGACAATGCGGTCACCCTTGTTCCAGCTCTTGAACTTGAAGGGGCCGGTGCCTACCGGGTTCATTCCGTAGGCGTCGCCCGCGGCCTCGACCGCCTTCTGGTCGACGATGCTTCCCCAGGTGTGGGTGAGCGACATGAGGAAGGGGGTGAAGGGCTTCACCAGGGTCATGATGACGGTGTAGTCGTCCACGACCTCGACGCTCTTCACGACCTCGGAGTACTGCTTGATCGCGCTTCCGACTGGAGTCTGTGCGCGCTCGACGGTGTACTTGACGTCGGCGGCAGTGAAGGGATCGCCGTTGTGGAACTTGACTCCCTTGCGGAGATGAAACTTGTAGGTCACGTCGTCGAGCTGCTCCCAGCTCTCAGCCAGGGTAGGCACCAGGTTGTTGTCGTCGTCCAGGGAAATAAGCGTGTCGTAAATGTGAAGACACATCCCGGAGGTCGCAACTTCGTTCTGGACGATCGGGTCCAGCGTGCGCGCGTCGTAGATGTTGGCTACCACGAGCGAGTCCTTGGCCAGCGCCGGCGCCGTAAACAGGCCGACGAGCGCGAGCGCAAGCATAACCATCAAAACCTTCTTGGTGCGCGTGCTTCTGATCATCATTTCATCTCCCTTTGAGATATTTGGCAGACGGGGCTCGCCCCCGAATGCTTGTGCGTATGTTAGAGGCATGCGCGCCTTTTTGTCAAGAAGCGATTTGTATACATTGAAGAGGTTTTGCTTGGGAGAAACAGCACTTTTCACGTCCGGGGGTTATAATCCGCAGTATTCGAGATCGCGATGTCATTCCGCGGACAGGGAGGGGTCGCCTTGATTACACGATCGCTGATAGAGCTGGTATTCTCCGCCGCAAACATGGAGCGGTGGAACGACCATCCGCGCCCGGCGGTGTTCACCGAACTGGGCAAGCAGGCTCACAAGATGATAATGGCGTGGGTCATCGCCCGTTACGAGTCCGAAGTGCGCGGCGCGGCGCTCGATTGGACCGCGCTGATCGAGGGGGGCATCTTCGAATTCCTTCACCGGGTGGTGCTGACCGACATCAAGCCCCCGGTCTTCCACAAGCTGATGCAGGACGACGCGCAGCGGCAGAAGCTCAACGAGTGGGTCGCCTCCGCCCTCTCCTTCGACCTCGAGAGTCTGTCGCCGGACTTCGCGGCCCGCTTCCGGGACTACATCTTCGATCCTGAGGAGGACACCCTGGAGCGCAAGAGCCTGCGCGCAGCCCACTACCTCGCCACCAAGTGGGAGTTCGACTTCGTATACCACTGGAGCAAGACCAAGTCCATGTTCGGCCTCGAGCAGACCAACGCCGAGATATCGCGCCAGGTGAACGAACACCGCGACCTGCGCGCCATAGACGAGATACTCGCGGCGCGCGATCTGCAGGACCGCGACATGGGACTGTGGGGCTTCCTGTCGCTGGTGGGGCAGCTTGGCTTTCAGAAGCGATGGGCGCAGACGCCGCGGATACCTCAGACATCCGTCCTGGGGCACCTGCTCTTCGTGGCCGTGATGGCCTACTTTATATCCCTCGAGATCGGCGCGTGCCCGCGCAGGAGGTACAACAACTTCTTCGGCGGGCTGTTTCACGACCTGCCGGAGGTGCTGACGCGCGACATAGTCGCCCCCGTGAAGAAGTCCGTCACCGGGCTGGACGAGCTGATAAAGCAGCTCGAGAAGCAGTCCATGGAGGAGCGGCTGCTGCCGCTGCTCCCCGAGTCCTGGCGCTCCGAGATCCGCTACTTCACGGAGGACGAGTTCGCCGGGAAGATTCGCCCGCCCGGCATCACGGAGCCCGTCATCCTGAACCAGGACCTGGGGGCGGAGCAGAACTCAGACGACCTCGACCCGCTCGACGGCCGAATAATCGAGGCCTGCGACAAGCTGGCAGCCTACATCGAGGCATCGCTCTCCATACGCCTCGGCGTCGCGCCGCAGGCCCTGGTCGACGGCAAGCGCAACATGTACACCCGCTTCAACCGGTCGGTGGTTTCGGGCTACCCGGTGGGGCAGCTTTTCGACTACTTCTGGTAGAGGCGTCCCGC
>JAKJGK010000056.1 GCA_022704435.1 Synergistota bacterium
GAACTCCCTCTTGATATCCCCCAGCGTGGAGCCCAGGATGCAGCTCCCGAACGGGCAGCTCTCCCTGTGCAACAGGCAGCCGCCCTCGCCGGGGGGGCCCTCCACCGCGACATAGACGTCGTACAGCGTGACCCCGGCGGCGGGGACGGCCAGTTCGAAGCCGCCTCCCGGCCCGCGCGTCGAGGAGACCAGCCCCTCCCGCGCAAGCCTCTGGAAGACCTTGGCGAGGTGCGCCTCCGAGACCCTCACCGCCTCGGCCATCTCCTTCGCGCTCATTCTCCCGCCCGAGGCCAGCAGCGCCATTCCGTGGAACGCGAGCGAAACGGCCTCGGAGACGGCAACCACCTCGCTCATGGCCACTCTCTCCTCTCAGTTCTGGTATTATGGTACTGTAATTCCTAAATTTGTCAAGACGACGAGCCGGGGGATTTCGCAATCTCCCCCGGCCCGTCGGGATCCTCCTCGATCCGAGCCCTCTACCTGCGGCCCGCCTCGTCGCAGGGGCGCTCCGTCCTCATCTTGAGGGCGTCGTACACCCCCCTGGTCAGATGGACGTCCGACCCCGAGCGCTCCCCCTCGCGCACCACGTACCCCAGCAGGGACTCGATCTCCGTCCTCTTTCCCCTCTCGCAGTCCAGCTGCATCGACGACTTCGTGTCGGGGGGGAAGGCCTCTCCCTTGGCGATGGACTCGCTGACGATGTCGGGTGGCAGTTCCACCCCCTTCGCCCTGGACAGGGCCAGCACCTCCCGCATCATCCCCTCGAGCATGGCGCGGCTGTCCTTCTGCGACAGCACCCCTCCGAAGTCCCTGTCGAAAAGCGAGGTCACCCCGGCGAAGGGGGCCAGCATGATGAACTTGGTCCAGACCGCCTCGCCGACTCTGTCCGTCAGCACGGCGTCGATCCCTGCCCCCCTGAGGAACGAAAGCATCGGGGCGAAGGGCTCCGTCACCCCGTCCTCCGGGCCGAAGAAGAGCTTTCTGCTGCCGCCGGACTGGACCACCAGGCCGGGCTCCTCGATCCTCGCCGAGATGTAGACGCACCCGTTCAGTATGCGGCAGGGCGGAAGGGCCTCCGCGAGCACCGCGGGGTTGTTCACGCCGTTCAGCAGGGGCAGCACCACGGTGTCCGGCCCCACGAGGCGGGAGGCGGCGCGCGCCGCCGCGTCCAGGTCGTACCCCTTGACCGCGAACACGACCAGGTCGGCCCTGCCCAGCTCCTCCGGGTCGTCCGAGGCCGCGTAGGGCCTGGCGACGAACTCCCCGTCCACGGTCCGCACGGTCAGCCCCCTCTCCCTGATCACTCGAAGATGCTCCCCCCTCGCCAGGAAGGAGACTCTGTGCTCGCCCCCCTCGCAGGCCCGGGCGGCGGTGCCCCCGTAGTACCCTCCAACTCCACCTAGTCCAACGAACGCGATCTTCATGTCGATCTCTCCTTTCAGGGAAAAGGCCCAAGCGCGAGGCCGCCGGGCGGATGTATTATACATCCTATCTTCGCCAGGTGTCCGGAACGAAGATCAGGATCAGGGTGTACAGCTCCAGTCGCCCCAGCAGCATGAGGAAGGAGAGCATCCACTTGCCCGCCATCGGCACGGCGGAGAAGTTCTCCGCAGGCCCCACCGCTCCGAGCCCCGGCCCCGTGTTGCCCAGCGCCGCCGCGGCGCTGCTGAAGGCCGTGACGAGGTCTAGCCCGAGCCAGGCCATGAACAGGGCCCCCAGGACGAAAGCCAGCATGTACAGCACGAAGAAGGCGGTGACGGACGACATCGCCTCGTGCGAGACGATCCTCCCCCCGATGCGGGCCTGGAACACTCCCCTCGGGTGCCGCACGGTCGACAGCCCCGCCTGCAGACGCCGGGCGAGCGCCAGCACGCGGATGCACTTCAGCCCGCCTGCGGTGGAGCCTGAGGACCCCCCGGCGAACATCAGGAATATGAACACGGCGTGGGCGAAGGGGGGCCACAGGTTGTAGTCCGCGGTGCTGAAGCCTGTGGACGTGATCACGCTCACCACCTGGAACGCCGCGTACCTGACCGACTCCCCGATCGTGGCGTACAGTCCGTTCCGGTACAGCACCGCCGCGACGCCCGCGGTGCTTAGCAGGACTATCCCCAGGTAGGTGCGGAACTCCGGGTCCGCGCCGTAGGCCTTCGCGTCCCCGAGCAGCATGCGGTAGTGGAGGGCGAAGTTGACCCCGGAGAAGAACATGAAGAAGGTTACCACCCAGTCGATGTAGGCGGAATTGTAGTGCCCGATGCTCCGGTTCAGCGGCGACAGCCCCCCGGTCGCAATCGTGCTGAAGGCGTGGCTCAGAGAGTCGAAGGAGTCCATCCCCCCGGCGAACAGCAGGGCCGCCGCCGCGACCGTCATCAGCACGTAGATCCCCCACATGCGCAGCGCCATCTGGTGCAGCCTGGGGGTCATCTTCTCGACCGCGAAGCCGGGCACCTCCGCCCTGAACAGGTTTATCCCCCCCACGCCGAGGAAGGGGAGTACGGCGAGCCCCAGGACGATTATCCCCATGCCACCCACCCAGTGGGTAAGCCCCCTCCAGAAGAGCAGCCCCCTGGGATGGGCCTCTATGTCCGGCAGGATGGAGGCCCCGGTGGTGGTGAAGCCCGACATCGCCTCGAAGAAGGCGTCGCCGAAGGTCGGGACCATCCCGTGCAGGTAGTAGGGCAGGGCCCCGACTGCGGAGGCGGCCACCCAGGAGAGCGAGACCACCGCGAAAGCGTCCTTCGCGCTCACCCTGCCGTACCCCCTGTGCCTGCGCCCCGCCGCGTAGAGCAGGCCCGACGCGCACAGCCCGAGCAGCATCGACTGGATGATGGCGGCGTCGTCCCCGCTTCCGTCCCGCCAGGCCCACGCCAGCGGCCACAGCATCGACAGAGAGACGATGGTCGTGATCAGCGAGAGCACCTTCGCCACGAGCCACGGGTTCACGGATCGCGCCCCCCCGGCCGCACGGTCATCCCCGGGCTACCTCCTCCACGTCCCCGGCGTGAAGAGCAGCAGCACCGTGTACAGCTCGAGCCGCCCCATCAGCATCAGGGCCGAGAACCCCCACTTTCCCGCCTGGGGCACGTCCGAGTAGTTCTCCATCGGCCCGAGGGCTCCGAGAGCGGGCCCGACATTGCCCAGGGTGGACGCCACCCCCGTGACCGCGGTGATGAAGTCCATCCCGATCAGGGTCATGAAGAACGCCCCGCACGCGAACACGGTCATGTAGAGTATGAAGAACGCGGTCACCGACGCGATGATCTCCTCCCTGACCGCCTTGCCGCCGACCTTTATGTGCACCACGGCCCTCGGGTGCAGCAGCCCCTGCATCCCGGCGCGCATGTGCCTCCACAGCACCAGCAGCCTGATGGTCTTGATGCCGCCGCCGGTCGAGCCCGCGCACCCCCCGGCGAACATCAGGAAGAAGAGCAGCATCCTGCTGAAGGAGGGCCACAGCTCGAAGTCGGCCGTGACGAACCCCGTGGTGGTGATCACGCTGACGACCTGGAACGTCCCGTGGCGCACCGCCTCGGCCGCCGACGGGCAAACCCCCCGGCGCAGCAGCTCCGCGCTGATCGCGACGGCGGAGACCAGCACAATGCCCGCATAGACGCGGAACTCCTCGTTCCTGAAGTGGGAGGAGAAGTCCCCCCTGAGGAATCGGTAGTGCAGCACGAAGTTGGCCCCCGCGAGGAACATGAAGACGGCTATCACCCACTCGAAGTAGGCGGAGCCGTACTGGCCGACGCTCCGGTTCAGGTTGGAGAACCCCCCCGTAGCCACGGTGCCGAAGGAGTGGACCAGCGAGTCGAACAGGCTCATCCCGCCCAGCGAAAGCAGCGCGGTCTGAAGGGCTGTGAGCAGGGCGTAGACCCCCCACAGCCAGATCGCGGTCTCCTGTATCCGCGGGGTCATCTTCTCCTTGGACGGGCCGGGGACCTCCGCCCTGAACATGTCCATCCCGCCCACGCCCAGGAAGGGCAGCACCGCCAGCCCCAGCACGATGATCCCCATCCCCCCGAGCCAGTGGGTCAGCCCGCGCCAGAACAGGATCCCGCGCGGGCATGCCTCCACTTCGGCTATCACGGAGGCCCCCGTGGTGGTGAAGCCCGAGACCGACTCGAAGAACGCGTCCGCGAAGGTCGGCGCAACGCCGTGCAACCAGAAGGGCAGCGCCCCCAGCAGCGATGCCGCAAGCCACATCAGCGCGACCACCCCGAATCCGTCCTTGACGTCCAGGTCGGCGTAGTCGGCGCCCCTGCCCCACAGGAACAGGGCGGCCGACAGCCCCAGCCCGACCGCCACCGCGGTCGCGAAGGCGCGGACGTCCGTACCGCCGTCCCGGAGCGCCCAGGCCAGCGGCCAGAGCATCGACAGCGACACTATCGCCGTAAGCGGCGACAGCACCTTGGACACGAGCCTCGGATGCACGGCTACCTTACCCCCAGGTACTCGCCGGCCTCGGCCATCAACTCGGCGGAGGCGAAGAGCAGCACCCTGTCCCCCTCCTGTATTACCGTGGCGCCCACCGGGACGAACACCTCGCCCTTGCGCACCACCAGCGCGATGATCATCCCCCTGGGCATGCCCAGGTTCATGATCGCGCGCCCCGCCGCCGGGCTCCCGGGCGGGACGGTCAGCTCCATCATCTCGGCGTCGATCTTGTCTATGATCGCCAGCGCACCGCCGCCGTACTTGTGCCGCGCCTGGCTCAGTATCACCGACGACAGGGCGCTGTTCGGGTTGACGATCGCGTCCACGGCCATGTAGTCGTCCAGCTTTGCGTAGATCTTCCTCCTGGCCACCGCGATCGTCTTCCTCGCGCCCAGGGCCTTCCCCATGACCGCGAACAGCAGGTTGGCCTCGTCGCTCTCGGTCGCGCAGACCAGGCCGTCGGCCCCCTCGATCCCCTCCTGGCGCAGCAGCGCGTCGTCCGCGCCGTCCCCGTGCAGCACCAGCGTGCGCTTCAGCTCGGAGGCCAGGCGCTCGCACTTCTCCCGGTTGTGGTCTATCAGGCGGATGTCGAGGCTGCGGAACTGACTCTCCAGCCTCCAGGCGACCTGGAACCCCAGCTTGCCTCCGCCGATTATCAGCACGCGCTTAAGGGGGCGGCTCTTCTTCTTCT
Source organism: Synergistota bacterium (assembly GCA_022704435.1). Taxonomy (GTDB): domain Bacteria; phylum Synergistota; class Synergistia; order Synergistales; family Aminobacteriaceae; genus JAAYLU01. The sequence continues at coordinate 5,126 of JAKJGK010000056.1, forward strand.
GGTAGATCTCCTCTAGCTTCCACGCCTGCTCGCGCGAGGTCACGATGTAGCACAGGTCGTCCGCCTGGATGGTCATGCCGCCGTACGGCACGCCCCCCCCTCCCTCGCGCTCGATGTATACGATTATCGCCACGAAGTTCGGGTAGAGCTTCTTGAGGTCCTTGATCTCGAGCCCGACCAGCTCCGAGTCCGGCGCCACGCGCAGCGCGTATATACCCGACCTGCCGTCCAGGAGCTCCGCCGTGTGCTCCGCGGAGCTGACGAACAGCAGCTCCAGTATCTCGCGCGCGACCGACCGCTCCGGGGAGGTCATCACGTCTATGCCGAGGTCCTTCGCCCAGGTCGCGCTGTCGGTGAACTCCATCGCCCGCGCGCGCGATATGACGCGCTCGACCCCGGCCCTCTTGGCTATCCAGCAGGCGAGGATATTGACCTCGTCCCGGTCCGTGCAGGCCACCAGGATGTCGACGTCGCACCCCGGGAAGACCCCGGCCTTCTCCAGCACCTGAGGCCTCGCGCCGCTGCCGCGCACCGTGATCACGTCGAGCTCGTCGTTCAGCTTCTCCGCCCGCTCCTCGTCCTCCTCGACCACGGTGACATCGTGCCCCTCCTCGGACAGGGTCCCGGCCACGCTGTACCCGACTTCCCCTCCGCCAACCACAACTGTCTTCATCTCTTCAAAGTCCCCCTCGACGGCGCATACCCGCGAACAAGATACATCAATCCGCGGAAAAAGGCCATACCTGCACGGGGGTCGCGCCTCACCCCAGGATTGAGCGCAGCGCGCGGATGGTGATCTCGACGTCAGACTCCGTGGTGAAGTACCCGGGGCTTATCCGCAGCGACCCTTCGGGCCAGGAGCCCAGCGTCCTGTGCGCCAGCGGCGCGCAGTGCAGGCCGGGGCGCGTCTCCACGCCGAACTCCTCGAACAGCCTCCCCGCCAGCAGGCCGTTGTCCACCCCCTCGAAGTTCACGGCGAACACGGGCAGGCGCCCGTCCATCCTTCGCCTGCCGTACAGCACGACCCCCGACAGGGAGAGCAGCCCCTCGAGCAGGGCCGCCCCGGTCGCCTCCTCCTTTGCGCGCACATTGTCCATCCCGGTCTCGCGCAGCCAGCGCAGCGCCGCCAGCAGCCCCGCTATGCCCGGCGTGTTCGGGGTCCCCGCCTCGAACTTGTCCGGCATCGCCTCCGGGTGCAGCTCCAGGTGGGAGAAGCTCCCCGTGCCGCCCTCGACGAACCAGTCCACCTTTTTTGCGAACTCCGGCTCGAACATCACCCCGCCTATCCCCTGCGGCCCCATCAGCCCCTTGTGGCCGGTGAAGCAGAGCGCGGCCAGCCCGAGCCCCTGAGCGTCGAGAGGGATCAGCCCGGCGGTCTGGGCGCAGTCCGCCACCAGCGGGGTCCCGGCCCCCCGGCACAGGGCGGCCAGCGCGGGCAGGTCCTGCACGGTGCCGCACACGTTGCTCGCGTGCGATAGGACAGCCAGGTCCGGCCTGGCGCGGTCGAGGGCCTCCGCGAAGACCTCCGGAGGAAGAAAGCCCTCCGAGTCGCAGGGGGCGACCTCGAGCCTCACGCCGCGCTCCTCCAGCCTGCGCAGCGGGCGAAGGACGGCGTTGTGCTCCATCCCCGACGTCAGGACCGTCATGCCAGGCCTCAGGAAACCCTTCAGCACGATGTTGAGGGACTCCGTGACCGACGAGGTGAAAACCGCGCAGCGCGGATCCCGTCGCCATCCGCCGAGCAGATCGGTCAGCTCCTCCCTGCAGGAGAAGACCAGGTCCAGGGTGTGCAGGTCGCGCTCCGACGCCGAGCCCCTCGCGACGTTCGCCCCCCTATCGACGAGAAAGTCGTACATCGCGCGCGCCACGCACTCCGGCTTGGGCCAGGTGGTAGCGCCGTTGTTCATGTATATCGGCATGGGTTAATCCCCCTTGGTTATAATACCTATGATCTATTGTACCTTATGCAGAGACATGTTACCTCTCGGTGCGAAAGGACGTGTATGAAGAAGCTCCGGTCTGAATGGGAAGAGCCCTCAAGTCTCTTAAGGAGTTGGTTGATGGAAACGCTGAATGCTGGACAGTAACGCTCTTCTCCGCCTATAATACCTATCGATATCCGATTATTTCAGCGAGAGAGGACGCTCACTTGAAGCAGTTGGTTTTCGGTTTCGCCCAGGACGACTCCCCGGAGACAGAGTGTTTTTTTTCAACCCTCGAACCAAGTGCAAGGGGTGCGATCTTTACACGCCCGGAGGTTGTTGATTTCATCCTCGACCTTGTAGGCTACACTAAAGATTCTCCGCTTTTCAAAAAGCGCCTTCTTGAACCTTCCTTCGGAAATGGCGCTTTTCTGTTACCAATTATACGAAGATTGCTCTCTTCGTGGAGATTGGTTCGGACTCCTACAGCGTCCCCCGAAGAGCTGGGCGACTCCGTCCGCGCCGTGGAGTTGCATGGCGAAACTTTTCACGATACACGAAGAGAGATTGTTCAACTGCTGATCCGAGAAGGCATCACACCGTCCGTTGCAGAGTGGCTTGCCGATCGTTGGCTGCTTCAAGGAGATTTTTTGTTGACACCCTCCTTAGGGCTATTCGACTTCGTCGTTGGAAATCCCCCCTATGTCCGTCAGGAATTGATTCCCGCTCCGCTCCTCGCGGAGTATCGAAAGCGGTACAGAACTCTCTACGACAGAGCAGACCTGTACGTGCCCTTCATAGAACGCTCGCTCTCCCTGCTGAGGAGGGGCGGCGTACTGGGTTTCATCTGTTCTGACAGGTGGATGAAAAACCGCTACGGCGCCCCGCTGCGCGGGCTTGTAACGAACGAGTATAGTCTAAAAATCTATGTAGACATGACAGACACGCAGGCTTTTCATTCCGATGTCTCCGCGTATCCGGCAATAACGGTGATAGCTAGAGAGTCTTCCGGGACAACGCGTATTGCCAGGCGGCCGAATATCGATCGCAAGGCCTTGACTTCCCTGGCAATGGAACTGTGCTCACCTATGCTTGACGAGGGTTCTCTCCTCGTGAATGAGACAGAAAACATAGCCCGAGGAGAGGCTCCTTGGGTAATGGATTCACCTCGCCGGATGGAACTCCTTCAACGACTTGAGAAAAGTTTTCCTACCCTGGAGGAAGCCGGATGCATCATCGGCATAGGAGTGGCAACCGGGGCCGACAGAGCGTTTATTGCCGAGTACAACACACTTGATGTAGAGCCGTCCAGGAAGCTACCTTTGGTCACTACAAAGGACATCATCTCCGGGGAAGTAAGCTGGCAGGGCTTGGGAGTCGTCAACCCCTACACCGACGACGGCACCCTGGTCGATCTTAACTCTTATCCTCGTTTGAAACAGTATTTCGAGGAAAGACGCAACACAATTGCTCTCAGACACTGTGCTAGAAAAAACGTCGATAAATGGTATCGCACGATAGACCGCATCGTGCCCTCCTTGGCGGAGATACCGAAACTTCTGATCCCTGACATAAAGGGAACGTCTCATGTCGTCTACGAAGATGGAAAGTTGTATCCGCACCATAACCTTTATTATGTTCTATCAGGAGAGTGGGAATTGCGTTCACTGCAGGCCGTTCTCCTTTCAGCCATCGCCCGCTTGTTCGTGGAATCCTACACAACTCGTATGCGCGGTGGCTACCTGAGGTTTCAGGCACAGTATCTGCGGCGCATAAGAATTCCGCAGTGGCGTGAGGTTCCTCGTCAATTAAAAGAAGAGCTTGCGGAGGCGGCATCAAAGCGAGATATATACGCCTGCGACGCAATCAGTGCAAGACTTTATGGCCTGACCCGCGAAGAATGGAATATTTTGAAGGAGGACAGATCAGATGCCATTAAAACTTGCGGGTTATAAACAAAAAGTTCATAATGCGACTAATCTCTTCTGGCAAAGCAGAGCATCAGCCGTTCTCAAACAATCAGAAACCGGCAACACTGATCGCGGCGAACGAGCGGCAGTCACGGCTGGGAAGAACATGGACGGTTTTCTGGATCTGTTGGAAGACATCGTAAGGCAAAACAGCGTTAAAGATGTCCGCGTTCACCGAAGCAAAGCGATGCTCACCTTGCCCGGCTACTTTCGCCCCGCCAAACTTTGGGATTTGCTCGTGACCCTGGACGATACGCTCATAGCGGCAGTAGAGTTGAAAAGCCACGTAGGTCCGTCATACGGAAACAACTTCAACAACAGAGCTGAAGAAGCGATTGGCAGCGCATGCGATTTCTGGACCGCTTTTCGCAAAGGCGCCTTTGGAGAGCAACCACGTCCTTTCATCGGTTGGATGATGTTGCTGGAAGACAGTTTGGAGTCTCGTTCACCAAAAAGAGATATCGAGCCTCTTTTTCCGGTTTTTAAACATTTTCGCGGAACTTCTTACTTCGAAAGATACCACCTGATGTGCGAATACATGGTACGAGAGGGTCTATACACAGCAGCATCAGTACTTGCTTCACCTCGGAGCGCAGTTGACAGCGGAGACTATGATGAGTTTTCACCCAGCACAGGGATTAAACGCTTCCTCGCAGCCCTAGCGGGGCACGTAGCCTCGGAGGCCGCCGCACGCCTTTGAGCCGCCGATTCTTGACCCGCATCCGCCCGTTCGGTCGCCTGCTTACCTCCTCGCTGCGCTCGTTCGGGACGACAAGGCTCAATCTTTGCGCTGAAAAAGAGCCCCCCGCAACCAGGGGAGGCTCTTTTATCGACGGTGTGCGTTGAAGGCCTAGGGCTTGATCAGCTCCGGGTCGTCGACCACGCCGAAGTGGCGGAAGACCCCGTCCTTGACTATCTGAACCTGCACCGGCTTGACGACCTCGCCTATCTCGTCGAAACCGCTCATGACGCCGGTCAGCCCGTCGTACCCCTTCATCGAGGCGATGGCGTCGCGCACCGCCTTGCTGTCGGTCGTGCCGGAGGCTCTCATGGCGTTGATTATGATCATGAAGGCGTCGTAGGCCGATGCTCCGACCATGTCGGGCTCGATGTTGTGCCTGGCGCGGTACTCGCGGAGGTAGAACTGGACCACCGCGCGCGGGTCGTCGCGGTCGAAGTTGGTGACGATGTGGAAGCCCTCGGCCACCTCTCCGGCTATCTCGACCAGCTTCGGGGAGTCGGCCCCCTCCTCGCCGATTATCTTGGACTCTATCCCCAGCTCGCGCGCCTGGCGCAGCATCGGGCCGGTCTGGAAGTAGTAGCCGCTGGCGAAGATGACATCCGGGTTGATCTCCTTGATCTTGGACAGGTAGGGCTTGTAGTCGGTCTCGGACATCGGGTAGGTCTGCTCGCTGACTATCTCCATTTCAGGCGCGTACTTGTCCTTGTACATCTTGAAGCCGGTCACCAGCGTGGTGCCGAAGTCGTTGTCGCTGGTGAGCAGGGCAACCCTCTTCGCCCCCAGAAGCTTGTGCGACGCGTACCCCGCCGCCTTGCCCTCGACAAAGCCGAGGAAGCCGTTGCGGAAGCAGTAGTCGCCCGCCCTGGTCACGTCGGGGTGAATGGCGTAGGCGGCCACCAGGGGGATCTCCTCCTCCTGGAAGATCGGCGCGACCGAGCGGGTGGGCAGGCTGTAGGAGCCCGCCACGAAGGCTACGATCTTGTCCTGCTCGATCAGCTTGTGGGCCAGGGCCACCGCATCCTTCGTGTCGGCGCGGTCGTCGTAGTAGATCAGCTCGACCTGCTTGCCGAGGACGCCGCCGTCCGCGTTGACCTGGTCGAGGGCTATCTGCACGGACGCCAGGGCGCTCGCTCCGTCGGCCGCCGCGGGCCCCGTCAGGGGCACGAGCAGCCCGATCTTCACCGTGTCCTCGGCCAGTGCCGCCGAGGATAGAAGAAGCGCAGCGCACAGAGCCAGAAGCACAACCTTTGAAACACGCATTCCTATACCACCTCCGAGATAGATTTAACCGGCCGGGAACCCCGTCCCGGCCCCCTCCCCGGCCCGCGCCGGGGAAAAAGCGCGTAATCAGAGGCCCAGGTAGGCCTCCCTGACCTTCGGGTCCTCCATCAGGTCGCCCGAGGCTCCCTCGAGCGTTATCCTTCCAGTCTCTATGACGTAGGAGCGCTGCGAGATGCCCAGCGATGCGCGCGCGTTCTGCTCCACCAGCAGGATCGACAGCCCGCGCTCGCGGTTGAGCATCTTCAGCACGTCGAACACCCTGTCCACCAGAACCGGCATCAGCCCCATCGACACCTCGTCGACCAGCAGCAGGCGCGGGTCGGAGACCAGCGCCCGCGATATCGCCAGCATCTGCTGCTCCCCTCCCGACAGGGTGGAGGCGAGCTGGTCCCTGCGCTCCTCGAGCACCGGGAACAGCTCGTAGAGCATCCGCAGCTTGCCCGGCAGGTCGATCTTTCCCTTCAACCGATAGGCCCCGGTCAGGATGTTCTCGTACACCGTGAGGCGGGGGAAGACCCGCGCCCTCTCAGGCACGAAGCGAATCCCCAGCGCGGCGCGCCTGTGCGACGGCAGCCCGGATATATCCGCTCCCGCGTAGAGGATGGATCCGCCGCGCCCCGGCACCACTCCCATCACGCAGTTCAACAGCGAGCTCTTCCCCGCCCCGTTGGCCCCAATGACCGAGACAAGCTCGCCCTCGTCCAGCTGAAGCGAGATCCCGTCGACCGCCCTTATGTCGCCGTAGCAGACCGACAGATCCCTGACCTCAAGAAGCATCGGAGGCGTCCCCCTTTCCGAGATAGGCCTCTATCACGCGGGGGTCGGCGCGCACCGTCCGGGGGCTCCCCTCCGCGAGCAGCCTGCCGTGGTCGAGCACCACCAGCCGATCGGAGAGCCCCATCGCCACCTTCATGTTGTGCTCTATCAGCAGGACGGATATGCCCCCGTCCCTCACCTCTCGCACCAGCTTCGACAGCATCTCCGTCTCCTCGTGGCGCAGACCGGAGAATGTCTCGTCGAGCAGCAGCAGTCGCGGCCTCAGGGCCAGGGCGCGCGCCAGTTCGAGCCGCCTCTGGTTGCCGAGCGGCAGCTTGCCGGACTTCACGTGCGCCAGATCCGCTATCCCGACCTCCTCCAGCAGCCTCATGGCCTCCGAGCGCACCTCCGGGGTGTCGAAGCGCGCGAAGGAGGAGAACAGGCCGCCGTAGCGCCTCAGCCCCAGCGCCACGGTCACGTTGGCCAGCACCGACAGGGACGAGAAGGGCTTGACCACCTGGAAGGTGCGACCAACCCCGAGCGCCGACATCCTGTGGGGCGGCAGCCCCCCGGTGGATCTGCCCTCGAAGAATATCCTCCCGGAGGTGGGCGTGTAGACCCCGGAGACCAGGTTGAAGCAGGTGGTCTTCCCCGCGCCGTTCGGCCCGAGCAGGCCGAGTATCTCCCCCCGCTTCATGGTGAACGAGACCGAATCGACCGCCTTCAGGCCCCCGAAGTGCTTCGACACGGATTCAAGCCTGAGCAGCGCGTCATCCACGTCCCTCGCCCCCCCTCCCCGGCAGGATCCTCCTTAGGAGGCCCCCCTCGCCCAGCAGCCCCTCCGGCTGGAAGCGTATCATCATCAGCAGCACCGCCGCGTTGAGCAGCATCCTGTAGTCCACCAGCGGCCGGAAGATCTCCGGCAGCGCGCCGAGTATCAGGGCGCCCAGCACAGGCCCCCACAGGGTGCCTATCCCCCCCAGCACAACCATGGACATCATCATGATCGAAAGTGGAAAGCCGAAGTCCGTCGCGCTGATGAAGCGCATCTGGTGGGCGTAGAGCGCGCCGCCAAGCCCGGCCATCGCGGTGCCTATAACGAAGGCGGTCAGCTTGAAGCGCACCGGCGACACCCCCGCGCTGGAGGCGGCGGTCTCCTCCTCCCTGAGGGCGAAACAGGCCAGCCCCGCCCAGCTCCTGGTGAACCGCCAGGATATCGCCAGGGTCGCGGCCAGGAAGGCCAGGCACATGTACAGAAACAGGACCCCCTTCAGCCTGGTCCCGAACAGGTAGACGCTCGGAATGCCGCCGATCCCCAGCGCTCCCCCGAAGAAGGGCACGTAAAGGAAGACCGACTCGACTATGAAGTTTATCCCTATCGTCGTCACCGCCAGGAAGTCCTCCCGGAGCCTGAGGCTCGGCATCCCGAGGACCATCCCTATGGACGCGGTGATCAGCACGACCAGGGGAAGCGCCGCCCAGAAGGTCAGCCCCGCCCTGGTGGTGAGCAGCGCCGAGGCGTATGCGCCGATGCCGAAGAAGGCCGCGTGCCCCAGGGAGATCTGCCCCGCGTAGCCGACGATGACGTTCAGACCGCAGGAGACTATCGCCTGGATCGCTATGAAGATCAGGATGGTTATAGTGTACTCGCCCACGTCCGCGCCCCCCTACCTGCCGCCCATGAGGCCGCCCGGCCTCCACAGCAGCACCGCTATCATGGCGATGAAGGCCAGGGAGTCCCTGGGCAGCGGGATGTTGGCGTAACCGATCAGCAGGGTCTCGCCGACCCCCAGCAGCAGCGACGCCAGCACCGCACCCGGCAGCGACCCCAGCCCTCCGACCACTATCAGGGCGAGGCACTTGTAGGCGGGCACGGCCCCCATCGTCGGGTACACCTGGTTGAAGTAGATCCCCACCAGGATGCCGGCCACCGCCGCCACCGCCGAGCCGAGCGCGAAGGTCATGCTGACGGCGAAGGAGCCGTTTATCCCCATCGCTCCCGCCACCTCCCTGTCCTGCGACGTCGCCCTGATGGCCAGGCCGAACTCCGTCCTGGTCACTATGAACCACAGCAGCAGAAGCACCGCCGCGCTGACGACGTAGATGGAGATAATGGCGGGCGTTATCGCGACTCCCTTGACCGTCAGGCCGGAGAAGGGCAGCTCCGCCGGGAAGGTGACGATGTAGGGCCCCCATGCCAGGCGGAATATCTCCTCCAGCGACAGGAAGACCGCGATGCTCCCGATCAGGGGGACGAACGGCGGATACTTGAGCAGGGGGGTGTAGACGAACCTCTCGATGACCACGCCGAGCAGGGCGCAGAAAAGCATCGAGCCCGCCACCGCGGCGAGCAGGCTGCCGGTGACAGAGTGGATCCAGAGCCCGGCGTAGGCCCCGGCGGCGTAGACCCCGGCGTGCGCGACGTGCAGGATGCGCAGCACGCCGTACACCAGGGCCAGCCCGAGCGTGATGAGGGAGTAGATCGCCCCCATC
>JAKJGK010000182.1 GCA_022704435.1 Synergistota bacterium
AAGCCAGGTCAGCAGCATCGCGTCGCGCCCCTCCTCCAGCCCCTCCATCGCCTCGACGTACTCCGGGGCCAGCTCGACCTCGGCCTCCACTCCCCCGTCGATCCCCTGCCTCGGGCAGTCCTCCCGGGACACCAGGGGCGAGCGAACCACCCCCACCACCCGCAGCCGCATGTCCGCGCACGCCGACTCCACATCCACCATCTCCAGGACCACTCCTCGTCGAATACCGGTTTTTTTCAGTATACTATAGCCGGGGCGGGAGACCCGCCGCCCGAAAACGCGGACGAGCGACAGCGCCCGCCCGACAAAGGAGATGTTATCATGAAGATCGCTGTCAACAAGCCCCTGCCCGTCTACCCGGCGCCCGTCTTCCTCGTGGGAGTGTACGACGAGGATGGAAAGCCCGGCGGCATGATCGCCGCGTGGGGAGGAATCTGCTGCTCGGAGCCCCCCTGCGTCACGGCGGCGATACAGAAGTCCCGGCACAGCTACGGCGGCGTGGTCGCGCGGAGGGCCTTCACAGTGAACATCCCCTCCGAGGCGCAGGCTGCCGAGGCCGATTACTTCGGGCTCTTCTCAGGCCGAGACGGCGACAAGTTCGCGGCCGCCGGCCTCACCCCGCGGCGCGGCGAAGCGGTCGACGCGCCGCTGGTGGAGGAGTTCCCCGTCTCGCTCGAGTGCGAGGTGGTTCACTCCGTCGAGCTCGGCACCCACGTGCTGTTCGTCGGCAAGGTGGTCAGGACATGGGCGTTCGAGGAGCACCTGGACGAGCGCGGACTGCCCGACCCCCTCAAGGTGCGCCCGCTGGTATTCGCGCCGCAGTTCGGCAACTACTACGGCCTGGGCGACAAGCCCGTCGCCAGGGCCTTCTCGGTGGGGAAGAGCATCCGGGAGGGTTGAGGCGCCTCGTCGTCCCGAGGAGCGAAGCGACGATAAGCAGGCGACCGAACGGGCGCTTTTTCCGTTCGTGTCGATCGCTTACCCTGAGGAGCGTAGCGACGAAGGGTGCAGGCGACCGAACGGGCGCTTTTTCCGTTCGTGTCGATCGCTTACCCTGAGGAGCGTAGCGACGAAGGGTGCAAGCGACCGGCGTAGCGTAGCGAGCCGTCCGGCAGTAACATGCCGGAGGCTTCGCGCAGTCGATCGCTTAGGCGGCACGCACCTGGCCGCCAGGCAGGCGACCGAGCAATTTTGTCATCCCGAGCGCAGCGAGGGATCCTGCGTCGTACAACCTCGCCCGCTAGAGATGCAGGCGACCGCGATGTCGATCGCTACTCTGAGGAACGTAGCGACGAAGGGACCTTGGATGCGAGCCATCCCGATCCAGGGTCCCTCCTCGCTACGCTCGTTCGGGACGACATATATAACGCTCGGGAAGATGCACCCCGTCGTCACGATCGACCAGCGGGACGACAGGAGCAGCGCCGCTCAGCTCTCCTGGCCCAGCAGCTCCGGCCTCGCGCCGTGCCAGGTCACCAGCAGGTGGGTCCTGGCCCTGGTGGCTGCTACGTAGGCCAGGGAGCGCTCCATGATCTCCCGGTCGGCGGCCTCCGCCGGGTCCGCCGCCGTGGCCGCCCTGTGCGGCAGAGCGCCCGCCCCGGCCATTATCATCCGGTCGAACTCAAGCCCCTTCACCCTGTGCATCGTGGCCAGCCGCACCCCCTCCTGCCTTCTGTCCTCGGGCTTGTCCGTCCTTACAACCACGACCTCCACGCCTCTCTTTGCCAGCGCGGCCTCGTACCGCTCCACCAGGCTGTTCGTCCTCGCAGCCACGCAGACGTTACGCAGAGGCTCCCCGGCGACCTCCAGCTCCTTCAGATACGCGGCCAGGAAGTCCGCCTCCTCGTCGAAGGTCTCGAAGCCCTCCAGCCTCGGCGGCTGCCCCCTCAGCAGGGAGCGATACCCCTCCTGGCTGTCGCGCCCGCCGTCGAGATCGTCGAACTCCCGCCCCTCAAGCAGCGCCACGGCCCACTGCCGCGTCTCCTCCGTGGTGCGGTAGTTTATCCTCAGCTTCCTGCTCCTGCCTCGGACCTCTATGCCGCACTGCGACAGCACGGCTTGTCGCTTGTAGATCCTCTGGTGCGCGTCGCCCACTATGAAGATATCGTCCGTGTCCACAGGGACCATGCGCCTGATCAGCTTGAAGGCCATCGGCCCCAGGTCCTGCGCCTCGTCCACCACTATGCACCTGTACGGCAGCCTCTCACCCGACGCCTCCAGCAGCCTGCGCGCGTCCCTCATCGCGTCGTCCGGCTCGCAGTAGCCGTGCTCGGACATGATCGCCCTGTACTCCTCGAACACCGGCCACAGCGCCTTCCGCAGCCTCCTGTCCAGCGGCGTCCCCCTGCCCCTTCGATCTGCGAACAGGTACTCCCGCTCCGTCAGGACCTCCTGCGGCTGAATCACCCTCTCCCACTCCTCCGTGAAGAAGCCGTCCGGCAGGTTCGTCCCCTCCGGCTTGTAGACCATCGCCCTGCCCCAGAAATCCCGCCTGATGTCGTCGTCGAACAGAAGCTTCGGCTCGTACCCGCGGCCCTTCAGGAAGTGATGCACCCACCTGTCGAGGTTTATCACCTCGATGCGCCTCATCGCCTCGTCGGAGCACAGCTTCGCCAGGTTCGACCGTATGTCCTCCGCCAGGTTGACCGTGAAGGTCGTGAAAAGAAGCCTCTCCCCTTCCTTCAATACCGTCTGGGCCAGCCTCCGGGCCCGGTGGATCGCCACCACCGTCTTGCCCGTCCCCGCGCCTCCCAGCACTCTGACCGGGCCGTTCCACTCCCCCTCCACAAGCTTCGTCTGCGACGGATGAAGGAACACCCTCCACTTTTCCAGCGGCGCCTGAAGTATGGCCTGCAGCTCCAGGTCGTCCTCCGCCACGAAGAACCTGCTCCGCGCCTCGTCCGTCCGCAGCGCCCCGGCGAAATCCTCCGTGTCCACCCTGCCCGGCCTCTTCATCTCCAGGTCCCGGATTATATCCTCCGGCGAAAAGCCCAGCAAAAACAGGCGCAGAGCGTCGGCCGCCTCGCCGGGCAGCCCTTCGGCCAGCTCCTCCAGCTCCTCCTCCGTCCGGATGGTCTTGACCGCCCCCACCAATTCGGCG
>JAKJGK010000183.1 GCA_022704435.1 Synergistota bacterium
CGGCGGAGACAACCGCATGATTCCCGTCCGGCGCGGCGCGTTTCAGGAAGGAGATGTTCTTGTACGTGTTTCCCATTGTCATGATCTTAAAAATTACGCAATACCCCTCCTCGGGCGCCGAAGCCCGCGTGTCCCGGAGCCGGATAGATGGCGTCCGGTAATCCCGTCTTAAACGAATCCGCGGAGAACGTGCCGGGCGTGGCCGTCCAGGAGTCGGCGGCGCCGCAGAGGGCGGAGGCCGAGGAGACTTCATCCAGGCTCCCCCCCAAGCCGAGGCACGCCTACGGCTATCTTGCCGGCCTCCTCAACCCCGAGCTTCGCAAGATAGCGAAGGAGATGGGCGTGGTCGGCTTTTCCTCCCTGAGGAAGGACGACCTGGTCATCGCCATCCTCAAGGCCCAGGCGGAGGAGCTGAACTACCGGTTCGGCGGGGGGACGCTGGAGGTGCTCCAGGAGGGTTACGGCTTCCTCAGGCCGAAGGGTCTGCTGCCCAGCGACAACGACGTGTACGTCTCGGCGTCGCAGGTTCGCCGGTTCGGCCTTCGCAACGGAGACGTCATCTGGGGGCTGGTGCGCCCCCCCAGGGACTCTGAGCACTACGAGGCGCTGCTCCGGGTGGAGATGGTCAACTTCTCCGACCCCGAGGCCGCCCGCAGAAGGCCGCACTTCAGCTCCATCACCCCGATATTCCCGGACAAGAAAATAACCCTTGAGACCGACACGAAGGAGATATCCACCCGACTGGTGGACCTCTTCGCCCCGATCGGCATGGGGCAGAGGGCCCTGCTGGTATCCCCCCCCAAGGCGGGGAAGACGACCCTCCTCAAGAAGATAGCCAACGCGGTCACCACCAACTACCCGGACATAATAGTCATGGTCCTTCTCATCGACGAGCGCCCGGAGGAGGTCACCGACATGTCCAGGTCCGTGGACGGAGAGATAATCGCCTCCACCTTCGACCGGCCGTCGGACGAGCACCTGAGGGTGGCCAACCTGGCCCTCGAGAAGGCCAAGCGCCTCGTGGAGATGGGCAAGGACGTGGTCCTCCTGCTCGACTCCATAACGAGGCTCGCCAGGGCGTCGAACCTGGTGGTCCCCCCGTCGGGCAGGACCCTGTCGGGCGGCATGGACCCGGCCGCGCTCTACTTCCCCAAGCGCTTCTTCGGGGCGGCGCGGAACATAGAGGAGGGCGGCAGCCTGACGATAATCGGAACCGCCCTGGTGGACACGGGCAGCAGGATGGACGAGGTCATCTACGAGGAGTTCAAGGGGACCGGCAACATGGAGCTTCACCTGTCCAGAAAATTATCCGAGCAGCGCATATTCCCGGCTATCGACATAGTAAAGTCCGGGACGAGGCACGAGGAGCTCCTGTTTGACGAGGACGAGCTCAGCCGGCTGTGGCTGCTGCGGCGAAGGATAGTGAACGTCGACGAATCGGGGGCGCTGAACCTGATAATCGACAAGTTGAAACAGTCGCCCACGAACAGGGACTTCCTGTCGACGATCAAGAAAGGGTAGGCTGTACTCCGCCCCGCGCATGCCGCGGAACCGTCGGCGCCGGGGCGAGACTTTTCGCAGACGGAGGAGGTTGAGGAGATTGAGGAAGCTTCACTCTCCCTCGCCCTTCGGGGTAGGCAACAGAAAGGCTTCGCGCAGAAAGAGGGTCTACACGTCCCTCGGCGGAGGACTGCAGAGCTGCTTCAGGATGGGTCGCTTCAGCTGTTTTCTCGTTATTTTTTTGATGCTTGGCGCGGCGGCGATAATCGCCGTCAGCGCGGAGGACAGGACTGTCGGGGCGGCCTGGGGCAACCTGGCCGACTCGGCGGTGGCTGGGGAGTTCGTCCTCCCCTCGTCGGGATTCATAGTTGTTGAGATGTCGGATGTCTTCCCGGACGAGGAGGAGCCGGGCTTCGACGTGGCCTTCCTCAAGTCCGCCGTCGGAAGAAAGGGGGAGCCCAACCTTCTGCCGGCCGAGGCGGCCCGGACCCCCCGGGCGGAGGAGCAGCGCGAAGAGGAGGATGTCTGCGCGGTGGTCGTGCCTCCCGAGTGCGCACCCCTGCCCATGACGGATTTCAGCTGGTCGATCTCGGAAAACTTCGGGGTGACCGCGCCGCGGGTCTCGGCCCTGCAGCCGGAGAGCCCTGGATTCCCCGAGCACCTGGTGGAGAGGGGTGCCCAGTTCGGCGGCACCGGGCTGAGCACCGGCTTCGGCGTGTCCAGGATGACCGTGTTCCAGCCCAAGACCGCCAGGGGGCTCACCCTGGGCGACAGCTCGTTCTCCACGGTAAACGGGGCCCTGTTCGCGAATTCGGGGGTCTCCTGCCTGCCTTCGTTCAAGGAGGTCGAGTGCGCATCGGCCTCCGACTCGTCGGCGTCCGACTATGAGGCAGTCATACTGACCGCGGGGGAGGACGGCGGGAAGCCTCTGGCCGCCGAGGGCGACGACGCCGACGACGGCGACGTGCTTCTCGCCAAGGTCGACGTAATGTGGAAGGAGCACTACGTCAAGTCGGGCGAGACCCTGTCTGATATCGCCACGGCGCACGGCATCCCGATGAGCGACATCGTCAAGGCCAACGAGCTTAAGAACGCGAATCGCCTGTCCGAGAAGCAGCTGCTTCTCATCCCCAACGACAGCTCCGCTGTGGAGTCCACGCTGGAGGAGGTCCTGACCAGGAAGGCGCGGCTGGTGGCCGTCCGCGAGAAGGTCCTCCCGATAAAGATAACCGCGTACGTGGTGGCGGACGGGGACAGCCTGTGGTCCATATCGAACTCCCAGAGCCTGGAGATCGACACTCTCATCGGCTGCAACGACCTGGCCAACATAAACAAGATCAGGCCGGGGGTGACCCTCAGGGTGCCCAACCAGGACGGCGTTTTCTACAAGGTGAAGAAGGACGACACCCTTGCCGCCATTGCCAAGAGGTACGCGATAACCGCCGACCGGATCAGGGAGGCCAACGGGGACGCCGTCAGCACCCTCGTGGCCGGCAAGGAGATATTC
>JAKJGK010000057.1 GCA_022704435.1 Synergistota bacterium
GCCCTGCCGCCGCTCCTGGTGAAGACGGACGGGATCGCGACATGGGGGATGAAGCACGCCCTTCCCCTCTTGGCGTAGGTCAGTCGAACCCTAAGCATAGGAGCCCTCCTCCACGGGCGGCAGGCACGCGCCGCACTCCAGGCACGAAGGGCCGTGCAGGACGCACCTTCCCCCCTCGCGACAGTCGGGAGACAGCGCTCCATCCAGCGAGCGGAGGCGCTCCCTCCAGAGGAACTCCCTGTCGACCCCGGCGTCCACGTGGTCCCAGGGCAGCCCCTCGTCGCGAGGCCTCTCCCTCTCCGCGTACCAGCTCGGGTCGACCCCGGCCTCGGCGAACGCCTCCATCCATCGTGCGAGGGAGAAGTGCTCGCTCCAGCCGTCGAACCTCGCGCCCATGCGCCACGCCGACAGCAGGACATCCGCCAGTCGCCTGTCGCCGCGCGCGAACACTCCCTCGAGGAGTGTCTGCTCCGGCTCGTGGTACTTAACCGTCACCCCGCCCCTGCCGACATCGGCCAGAGCGTTCTTGACGAGCCTTCCGCGCCTGCGAAGCTCGTCGACGGGGAGCTGGGGCTCCCACTGGAAGGGGGTGTGCGGCTTCGGGACGAACCCGGCGAGCGAGACGGCCACCTGGGCCCTCCGTTTGTACTCCCTTCCTATGGAGCGGGCCCTCGCGGCCAGGTCCACTATCCCCTGCAGGTCGGCATCAGTCTCCGTGGGCAGGCCCATCATGAAGTAGAGCTTCACCCTGTCCCATCCTCTGCTGAACGCCGCCCTGAGCGACGACTCGAAGTCCTCCTCGTCCACCCCCTTGTTTATGACGTTCCGCAGCCTCTGGGTCCCCGCCTCCGGCGCGAAGGTGATGCCCCCGCGCCTCATGGCCTCCATCCCGGCCGCCAGCTCGACCGAGAACGCGTCCATGCGCAGGCTGGGCAGGCTGAGCCTGACGTTCCGCGCTGCCAGCTCGGGGGAGAGGGTCCGCACCAGCTCGGTTATGCCGGAGTAGTCGCAGGAGGCCAGGGAGAGCAGGCCGACCTCCTCCCACCCGGTGCGGTCGACTAGGGATATTATGTTCCGGGCGAGGGGGCCGGGAGAGCGCTCCCTGACAGGGCGCGTTACCATTCCCGCCTGGCAGAAGCGGCACCCCCTGGTGCACCCGCGGAAGACCTCGACAGTGACCCTGTCGTGGACTATGCCGGCGGAGGGGACCAGCAGCATGTTCGGCATGAAGGCGTCGTCCAGCGACTCCACGACGGTTCGGCGCACCGGCAGGCTGCGCCCCCCGTCCACGGGCGTGAAATGCACGCCGTCGGGGGAGTATTCGCAGTCCACCATCGAGGGGACGTAGACGCCTCGGATCTCCGAGAGCCTCGCGAGCCTCTCCGCACGGGGCCTGCCCGCGCTCCTCGAAAGGCTGTCGGTGATCGGGGGGAGCAGGGCCTCGCCGTCCCCCACGCAGAAGAAGTCGACGAACGGCGCCAGGGGCTCCGGGGCGAAGGCGCCCGCGCCTCCCGCGGCCACGAGCGGGTCGCGATCCCCCCTATCGGAGGCGAGCAGAGGGATGCCGCCGAGATCAAGCATGGTCAGGATATTGCTGTAGCTGAGCTCGTACTGAAGGGTGAATCCGACCACGTCGAAGTCACGCAGAGGATGCCCGCCCTCGATCGACGACAGCACCGCCCCCTGGAGGCGCATCTGCTCCTCCAGGTCGGTCCACGGACAGTAGACCCTGTCCGCGTCGGCATCGGGCAGGCTTTTCAGCAGGAAGTAGAGCACCTGGAAGCCGAGGTAGCTCATCCCTATCTCGTACACGTCGGGGAAGGCCAGGCAGTAGCGGACGACGCCGCCCCCGCTCTTCTCCGGGAGGACGCCGTACTCGCACCCCGCATACCTGGAGGAGCGCTTGACATTCGACAACAACGGCCATGCGCTGTCGCCGTACTCGGCGTCCGCCGGCATCGCCGCACCGGGGCGCGGGGTGAAACCGGCCTCGCGCGCCGTCGTCTCTTCACTGCGGTTCATAAAGGAAAAACCTCCCTCGTCCCGCGCCCCCGCCGGGGGCGGGACGTCACTTGTAGCTCTTGACGGTCGAGATGTATACGCTCTGCGCAAGCCCCAGGGCTATCGAGAAGGAGAGCAGGGAGCTGCCCCCGTAGCTCACCAGCGGCAACGGCAAGCCTGTTATCGGCAGCAGGCCCATGCTCATTCCCACGCTCTGAACCACCTGGAACCAGAGCCACGCCGACACCCCGGCTATAAGGACCTTGGCCCGCAGGTCCTTGGCGCGCAGCCCCGCCTCCACCAGCCTCCAGAGCAGCAGGCCGAACAGGATGAGCATGATCAGGGCGCCGACAAAACCGAACTCCTCGGAGAATACGCCGAATATGAAGTCGGTGTGCGGCTCCGGCAGGAAGCGAAGCTTGCTCTGGGATCCTCCCATGAACCCGGCGCCCAGGAGGCCGCCGGACCCCACCGCGATGCGCGACTGGATCACGTTGTACCCGGCCCCGAGCGGGTCGCTCCACGGATCTATGAAGACCCGGATGCGCGCCTTCTGGTACTCGCGCAAAAAACCCCAGGCGAACGGCATCAGCAGCCCTCCGGCCGCGAGCAGACCGGCCGGGTACCGGGCCGGGGCCCCAGCCGCCACTATCGCGGCCAGGGTTATTACACCGCACACCATCGCGCTGCCGATATCGGGCTGTATCACGACAAGCGCCCCTGACAGGCCCGCCACGGCGAGTCCTCCAAGGAAGGAGGCGAATTTCAGCGGCGGGTACCTGCAAAGGTGCTTCGCCAGCGCCAGTATGAGGGCTATCTTTGCAAACTCGGTGGGCTGAAAGCGGAACACCCCAAGGTCGATCCACCTTTGCGACCCCTTCACGGTCATCCCGACCGCGAGCATGCTCAACAGAAGGAGCGCCAGCGACAGCCCGTACAACGCGTAACCCTCCTGCAGCAGCCTCTCGTAACCTATTCTGACGACGACGAGGAAGGCCGCCGACGAGAGGACGCCCCACAACAGCTGGCGTCCCGCATAGGAGCCCCCCTTGCCCTCGAACCCAGCCCCGGCGCTGTATATAGACAGCAGCCCGAGCACAAACAGGGCGGCGGCGGCCAAAATCTGTATCCTGTCAAGCCTGCCTGCCAACTCGCCCAGGGTGCGGTTTTTTTCTTCCATTGCGCGGCTCCGTCCTCCATGCTTCCACGGCCGCCGGGTCCGACCCTGCGCGGCGCGAGGACGCGGTTAAAGCTGTTCCCCGTCCCGCAACGGGGCCACTCCGCGCTTGATGCGGATCACAGGAATGTTGGCCACGAACGCCACAGACCTGTCGGCCCTGTCGAAGTCCATCTCGATGCGGGAGGAGTCTATCTCCATGTACCTGGTTATGACCGATATTATGTCCCTGCGCAGTCCGTCGAGCATCTCGGGGGAGATATCGGCCCTGTCGTGTATGAGGACTATCTGCAGTCGCTCCTTGGCTACCGACTTGGACCCTCCGTTTGAGAAAAATCTCTTTAAGAAACCCATTATCATCCCTCTTTCCGTCAGTCTTTTTTCCCGAAGAGCCTGCGAAGGCCTGCCAACAGCCCTCTTTCGTTCTCTTCATCGAACTTCGGGAAGGGGACCTCGTCTCCCGCGAGGCGCGCCGCTATTCTCTGGAAGGCCAGGGCCGCGGGGGAGGAGTCGGACAGGGTGAGAGGCTCGCCCCGGTTGGCCGACTTGACCACGCTGTCATCCTCGGGCACGACTCCTATGAGGTCTATGGCGAGGATGTCCAGCACGTCGTTGACGTCAAGCATCTCCCCCTCGCGGACCATGCTGGTCCGCAACCGGTTCACCACCAGGCGTATCGGGGCCTTTTCCATCGACTCCAGCAGCCCGATTATCCTGTCCGCGTCGCGCACGGACGGGACCTCCGGGGTGGAGATCACCAGGGCCTCGTCCGCGCCCACGACCGCGTTTCGAAAGCCGCTCTCGATCCCCGCCGGACTGTCGATGAGTATGTACTCGAACTCCTCCCTGAGCATGGAGCACAGCTCCTCCATCTGTCCGGAGGAGACCGCGTCCTTGGTGCGGGTCTGGGCGGCCGGCAGCAGGAACAGGTTGTCCACCCTCTTGTCCCTGACAAGCGCCTGGCTCAGCTTGCAACTCCCCTCCACAACGTCTATGAGGTTGTAGACGACCCTGTTCTCCAGCCCCATCACCACGTCCAGGTTCCTAAGGCCTATGTCCGCGTCGACCGCCACCACCCTGTGCCCCGAGCGTGCGAGCGCAACCGACAGATTCGACGTGGTGGTCGTCTTCCCCACACCACCCTTTCCGGAGGTTATGACTATCACGCGAGACTGAACTCCGCTGGAATCCACTAGCCGATCTCCCCTTCCATATCTTCCTCCCCGCCCGGGATCAACCCGGGCTATAGCTTCAGCTCCCTGGCCACGAGGGAGTCGTTTTCAAGACTGATCACCACGGCCTTGCCCCACCACTCGACGTCGCTGCCCAGGGTGGAGCACAACTTCCCCGCTATGCGAAGCTGCCTGGCCTCGAACTGGCCCGCGGAGATGCAGTACTCCCCTCCCCGCATCCCGGCGTGGACCACGCCCTTGAGCCTGCCCCGGATGAAGACGTTGCCGGAGGAGTAGATCTCCGCGCCGTCGTTCATGTGCCCCAGGAGCACCACGTCGCCGTCGTGCTCCACCCTCTGCCCCGATCGAAGGGATTGGTACAGCACCAGCGTGTTGGAACCGGCGCTCCTTTCGGGCTTGTCGGTCATCGGCTCCCCTATCGAGAAGCCGGAGGAACGGAGGAGCTCAAGGGTGTCCACGTTGTAGGACATCCACGAGAGCACCTTGAAATCGCCGGTCCATACGAACTGCGAAAGCAGGGCCAGCAACAGGGGGCGGGTAAGCGACCTGCCCTGCAGGTCCAGCACCACGCCTATCCCTCGGGCGAGCCTGGCTGCGTCGCCAGAGAAGCGCAGCAGCTCCTCTAGCAGCCTCTCGTCCGGGAGGGCCTCCGGAAGAATCATGCGCACGCCGTAGCCGGTACCCTTCAGCAGGATCTCGGCCCTGTCGGCGCCATTGTGCAGGTCTTTGCGGTTTTCAACGGATTCCACGACTTCAGCCATCCTATCTCCTCCTACAGGAATGGTCGCCGGTCCGCGTCAGGGCTGTTTTACCCTGGACGCCGGCACCAGCAGGTAAGAGAGCAACTCGCCCACGATCGGGGAGGCCACGGAGCCCCCGTGAAGGCCGGCCTCCAGGACCGCCACGGCCACGTACTTCGGGTCCTCCATGGGGGCGTACCCGACGAACAGTGCGTGGTCCGCGCCGTGGGCGTTCTGGGCGGTTCCGGTCTTGCCCGCCACCGTTATGCCGAAGCCCCCGGCCCTCTGGGCCGTCCCCCTTCTCACGACGAAGTCCAGCCCCTTGCGGATCATGTTTATATGCGACTGTTCGATGTTCAGGTCGACCGACATCTTGGGCGCGACCATGGCCAGCCTGGGACGCACCACCTTGCCTCCGTTGGCGATCACCGCGTACATGGAGGCCAGCTGAAGCGGGGTGGTGAGCAGGAACCCCTGCCCGATCGAGTAGTTGACCGTGTCCCCCTTGTACCAGCCCTCCTTGAGCCGCGCCTTCTTCCAGTCGGGCCCGGCGATCACCCCCGAGGCCTCCCCGGGGAGGTCTATCCCTGTGGGCCTGCCGAGGCCGAACATCTCCACCCACTTCAAAAGCTTCGTTATCCCAAGCTTCAGCCCCACCTGGTAGAAGAAGATGTCGCAGGAGTTCTGCAGGGCGGTGAGCAGACTCACGGTCCCGTGCCCGGAGCGCCTCCAGCAGCGGAAGATCCTGTTCCCCAGGGGGAAGGCCCCGCTGCACGAGTAGGTGGTGGAGGCCGTGATCTCCTTCTCGGCGAGCGCGGCGAGCCCCACCAGCGCCTTGAACGTCGACGCGGGCGGGTACAGCCCCGCGATGCTCCGATCGAGCATCGGCTTCTCCGGGTCCGTCAGCAGCGCGTTCCACTCCTTCGAGGACACCCCCCAGGACAGCGGGTTGTTGTCGTAAGACGGCGACGACGCCAGGACGAGTATGTCCCCGTTGTGCACGTCCATCGCGACCAGCGCGCCCCGGTACCCCTTGAGCAGGTCCGCCGCCAGGCGCTGCGCGCCCAGGTCCAGCGTGAGCTGGAGGTCCATGCCGCGCCCGGCGGGAGAGGAGTCGATTCGGCGCACCCTGCGCCCCCTCGCATCCACCTCCACGGACTCGCCGCCCGGCCTGCCGCGCAGCATGTCCTCGTACTGCCTTTCTATCCCGGTCTTCCCGATCTGGTCCCCGCCTACGTACCCCTTCCCCTCCATCTGCTTCAGCTCGTTCTCGCTTATCTCCCCCACGAACCCGGTCACGTTGGAGGCCACGCCGCCCGCGGGGTAGGTCCTGCGCAGCACGGGGATCGGGAAGAGCTGCTGGGGGAAGTCCGGGTCGGCCACAAGCTCGGCCATCTGGGCCAGGGTGATGTTCGACACCACGCAGACCACCCGGTAGGGGGCCCAGGTCTGGCGTTTGATCTCGCGGCGCAGGTCGTCCTCCGACAGGGGGATGCCGTGGCGGGAGAGCAGCGCGCCGAGGCCCTCGATCATGCCGTCCTTCTCTATGTCGAGCGGGTAGCCCATGATGTCGAACGTTGTCACGTTCGCCGCCATCGGGACTCCGTTCCGGTCGACGATCTCCCCTCTTATCGGCGGGTACCTGATGAACCTGAGCCTGTTGTTGGCGCCCAGCCTCACGTAGGTGTCGACGTTCACGATCTGGAAGAAATAGAGCCCCCCCACGAGAAGCAGGAGCGCGGACAGCATCAGGTAGCGCCACAGCGCCAGCCTCCTGTTCATCAAGGAGCGAAGGTCAGACATCCTGGTTTTTCGACCTCCATGCGTATGCCGCGCACCCGAGGAGCACCAGCGGGACTATGTGGCTCTGCTGCACCAGGTAGGCCTGCAGTATCGACAGTCCCCTCGCCCCCCACAGGAAAAGCCTCGCGAGGGTGATCGGCATGTTCGAGAACCACAGCAGCAGACCGAACAGAGATATGGTCCTCCCGGTGGCCGGTATGGAGCGCCACAGCCATCGGACCAGCATCAGGGTGGTCACGTAGAGGAGCGACGTTGCACCCGGCAGGCCGGTCCACCTAAGGTCCCACAGCACTCCCCCGATGAAGGCCGCCCACACCGTGCGGACCCCGTCCTCGGTCCTGAACATCGACAGGAAGACCAGGGCGAGCAGGTATACCTCCGGCACCAGCACCTTCCCGGAGCTCAAGATCCACAAGAAGTCCTGCACGTACCAGGACAGCAGGTAGATCATGGCCCCGGCCTCCTCAGCCCCATTATCTCTAGGGCGTACAGCTGGGAGAGCGACGCGCCGGGCGTCAGCCTCCAGGCTATGTACCCGTCGTTTGTCTCGCGGCGCTCTTCGGTCAGGGTCCCCAGCGGGATCCCCGGGGGAAGTGCCTCGCTGATCATGGCTGTGCTTATCCGCATCCCACCCCGGAGCAGCTTGCTCTCCGGCACGTAGAACAGCCAGACGCCGCCCTCGCCGTCGCCGGCGACCACGCCCAGGTCCCTGGTCTCCTCCACGACCACCGGTATCATGAGCGACGAGGAGGTCAGCAGCTCCACCCACGAGAACCCGCCCTCCGCGCTGGCGACCCGCCCCACCAGGTAGCCGTTCTGAAGTGCGGGGGCTCCCACCGCCACACCGTCGTTCCGCCCCTTGTTTATCCTTACCTCGGACCACCAGGAGAGCGGCTCCCTGGCCGTTATCCGGGCGTATCCGGCGAAACCCTCGAGATCCCTGCGCAGGCTGCCCGCGTTCTCCACGGACCACATCAGCCGCAGGCGGTCGTTCTCCACCTTCATGGAGTTGAGCCGATCCTGCATCTCGCTGCGGTCCACGAACCAGACGGAGAACTCTCTGGCTGCCCTCTCTATCACGAAAGCCGGGTACTCCGGGTATGCCAGAAGCTCGCCCGTCAGGTCGACCGCCCCCCTGAACAGCTCCCTCCTGGGAGCGGCGGCCAGCAGCAGCAGGCAGGCGACCAGGGCCAAAAGCCCGTGGATCCACTCTCTTTCGCCCTGTCTCTCGGTCAACGGATTCGCCCCGCCCCTGCTACTTCGACCCCTTCTCGACCGAGAGGAGGACCTTCTTCATGTCGCCGAGGTTCTCCAGGATCTTGCCCAGCCCCCTGGCCACGGCGAACAGCGCGTCCTCGGCCACCACCACCGGGGTGTTCATAGCCTTCGACAGGCGCTCGGCGAGTCCGCGCAACAGCGACACTCCGCCCGACAGGAATATCCCCTGGTCGACTATGTCCTTGGCCAGCTCCGGCGGGGTCTGCTCCAGCGCGACCTTCACCATGTCCTCTATCCTGAGCAGGATCGGCTCGAGCGCCTCCCTGACCTCCACGGAGCTCACGGTGTCCGCCTTCGGGAGGCCGTCGGCGAGGTCGCGCCCCTTGACCGCCATCTCCAGCTCGGTCTCCAGCGGGAGCGCCGACCCGATCGCGATCTTCACCTCCTCGGCGGTGGTCTCGCCGATGAGAAGCGCGTACCTCTGTCGAAGCATCGCCACTATGGCGTTGTCCATCTCCTTGCCCGCGGCCCGCAGCGAGTTGGTCACGACGATTCCGCCGAGGGAGAGCACCCCGGCCTCGCTGGTCCCGCCCCCGATGTCGAGGATCATGCTGCCCCTGGGCTCCTGGATCGGAAGGCCGACTCCGAGGGCCGCCGCAACCGGCTCCTCTATCACGTAGGCCTCCTTGGCGCCGGCGCCAAGGGTAGCGTCGATGACGGCCTTCCTCTCGACCTCCGTGACCTCTGCCGGCACCGAAATGACCACCCTGGGGTGGGAGACGAACGGCCTGCCGCCGTTGGCGCGTCTCAGGCAGTGCCTGATCAGCTCCTCGGTCATCTCGAAGTTTGCTATCACGCCATCCTGCAAAGGCCATATCGTGAAGACCCCGCCCGGGGTCTTGCCCGCCATGGCCTTGGCCTCGCGCCCGACCGCTATGACCTCGGTGGCCCCGCCCTTGGGGCGCTTCCTGATGGCCACCGCGGAGGGCTCGTTTATGACGATACCACGCCCCTTCACGTAGACGACAATGTTGGCAGTCCCGAGGTCTATGCCGACATCGCCCCCCAGCACGCCGGAAAATAGTTTGAACACCTGTGTCAATCCCCGCTTTCTACGGCTCGCCGGGGAGGGCGATGCGCCGGCTCTCCCCGTTGGCCACGACAAAATGTCCTAAAAGGTCTATGTCAAGTATCTTCATCCTGCGCGACAGGAAGTCGGTCAGCTTCAGATCGTCGTTGCTCGGCTGAAGCGATCCGTCCGGATGATTGTGCACCAGGACGAGACCGCGCGAGTCCATCCTGACGGACCTCCTCAGAAGGTATTTTACATCAAGAAAGGCTCCTTCCGCCCCTCCGAAGGACAATCTGTCCACGTGGATCACCGAGCCGTTCCCCCGGACGTAGATGGCGAAGATGAATTCCCTGTCCTCGTCGGCCAGATCGCCGGCTATCTCGTCGACCTTTATTAGCCAGTCGTCCCTGGACCGGGGCGCGCTGCGCTGCGGCCCGAGGCGCTTCGCGAGCTCCAGGGCGGCCAGCAGGACGCACGCCTTGGCCTCGCCAAGCCCGGGGAAGTTCGTCAGTTCCTCGCCCGTGGCCCGCGCCAGCCCCTTGACATCGCCGAACTCGGCCAGCAGCTCGGACGAAAGCTCCAGCACGTCCTTCCCTCGCGAGCCGGTCCCAAGCAGGATCGCTATCAGCTCGGGCGCGGACAGGGACGAGGGGCCGCGGAGCCTGAGCCTCTCCCTCGGCCTCTCCTCGGCCGGCAGTGCGGCCAGTCTCACGCCCTTCTCCCCGGCCAGAACGGGTTGCGCGCTCTCTCCGCCCCGATGGTGGTCTCCGGGCCGTGGCCCGGCAGCACCGGCAGAGAGTCGGGGAGCGTCGCCAGACGCTCCAGCGAGCGGGCCAGCTCCTCGACGTCGCCCCCGGGCAGGTCGGTTCGTCCGACGCTGCCCGCGAACAGGGTGTCGCCCGAGAGCAGCAGCCCCGGCTCGCCCTCCTCCTTCGAGACGAGGTAGCACACGCCGCCGGGGGTGTGCCCCGGCGTGCCAATGACTGCGACCTCCGCGCCGCCTATTTCGATCGTGTCGCCGTCGGCAAGCTCGGTGAAGGAGGAGATCCCCCTGAAGTCGAATCCCAGCCACCGGGTGGTCTCCTGGTCGGGGGAGCGAAGCATCCCCGCGTCCCCAGCGCCTATGCTGACTCCCGCCTCCACCCTTTCAAGCAGCTCCGGCAGCCCACCCACGTGGTCGGGGTGTCCGTGGGTCAGGAGGACGGCCCGAACTGCGACCCCCCTCTCCGCCGCGAAGGAGAGGATCGCGTCCGCCCCTCCCGCCGGGTCCACTATGAAACCCTCCCCCGAGGACCCCCATACGAGGTAGGTATTGGTCTGCAGAGGTCCCGAGGGAAAACGCCGGTAGTTCATACGTCTACCACCCTTTCATGCAGTATGAGCGGGCTCATCTGTCCACGACGAGCGTCACAGGCCCGTCGTTCTCAATACAGACCAGCATGTGCGCGCCGAACACTCCGCTCTCGACGCGCACCCCCCGCTTTTTCACCGCGGCCTTGAACTCCTCGAACAGCCTGTCCGCATGGGCCGGGTCGCCCGCCCCGGCGAAGGAGGGGCGCCGTCCCCTGCGGCAGTCGCCGTACAGCGTGAACTGGGACACGGCCAGCATGGCGCCGCCGATGTCGACCAGGGACCTGTTCATCTTGCCGTCGTCGTCCGCGAAGATCCTCAGGTTCACGAGCTTGTCGGCCATCCAGTCGGCGTCGCCCTCCGTGTCGGCGTCCGCGACCGCCAGGAGCACGCACAGACCTGCGCCCACCTCTCCCCTGACCTCCCCGTCCACGAGCACCCTGGCCGAACCGACCCTCTGAATCACGGCCCTCATCTCGTCACCCCCTTGTGACCTGGATCATGCCCTTCACGGCGTTCAGCCGCGCCACTATGTGATACAGGTGCTCCAGGTCGCGCACGCGAAGCTCAAGCCTCATGCGCGCCATGTTGCCCCCGACCACCCCCGCCTTGATCCCGGTCACGACGCCCTCCCCGGCCGCTATGGCCTGGACCACGTCGCCGAACAGGCCGCTCCTGTCGATCGCCTCGAGCCTCAGGCGGGCGGTGAACTTCCGGTTGCGGGTCGCCCCCCAGGACACGGCGACGCGCCTCTCCTCCCTGGCGTTCTTCACGTTCTCGCAGTCCGCCCTGTGCACCGTTATCCCCCTGGTCCTGGTGGAGAACCCAACGATCGGGTCGCCCGGCACGGGCTCGCAGCAGTTGGCCAGCAACACCTGCACGCCCTCCGCCCCCTCGACCACGATATCCGAGTCCCCCTTGCCCCCGGAGAAGGATGTATGCTTCTCGGGCTCTGCGGGAATGGGCTGCGCCACGGGCGGCGCATCGCGCGGCGCCTTCCCCGCCAGGCGCTGGGCTATCTGGGAGACGCCCTGGTGGCCGCTGCCTATGGCCGCCAGCAGCTCCTCCCCGTTCGAGTAGGAGGTGTCGCGCGCCATCTTGTTGAGCATGGACATTATCTCGTCGAAGTCCTCGTACTCGGGCGTGCCTCGGCGCTTGAGCTCGCGCTCGAGCAGGTCCCTCCCTCGCTGCATCTTCTCCAGCCTCTCGGACTTCTCTATGGCGCGGAACCAGGCGCGGATCTTGCTCCTGGCCTTGCTGCTGCGGGCGATCTTCAGCCAATCGCGCGACGGGGTCCCCTGCGGCGAGGTGATTATCTTGACTATGTCGCCGTTCTGCAGCTCGTACCCCATCGCGACGATGCGGTTGTTGACCATGGCCCCGACGCACCTGGTCCCCACCTGGGTGTGAATGGCGAAGGCGAAATCGAGCGGGGTGGAGCCCCTGGGAAGCGACACCACCTCCCCCTGGGGCGTGAAGACGAACACGTCGGACGACAGCACGTCGTCCTTCAGGCGCTCGAGGAACTCCGACGGCTCGGCGCCGTCGTGGTCGGCCTCGATGGCCTGCCTTATCCAGGTCAGCTTGGCGTCGAGCTCGTCTAGCGAGCCCGCCCCCTCCTTGTACCGCCAGTGGGCCGCTATTCCGTACTCGGCGAGGGAGTTCATATCCCAGGTCCGTATCTGCACCTCCAGCTGCTCGCCGTCCGGGCCGACCACCGTGGTGTGCAGGGACTGGTACATGTTCGACTTGGGGTTGGCTATGTAGTCGTCGAACTGGCCGGGTATGGGCTTCCATATCGTGTGCACGATGCCCAGAACGGTGTAGCACGCCGCTATGTCCTCGACAAGCACCCTGAGCGCAAGCAGGTCGTACAGCTGTTCCACCGGCAGCTTCTTGCGGTTCATCTTCTCGTAGATGCTGTAGAAGTGCTTGGCGCGCCCCTTGACCTTGCAGCGGATGCCCTCCTCCTCGAGCCTGGCGGAGAGGATGGCGAGCGCCTTCTTGACGACGGTCTCCCTCTCGGGGAGCTTCTTCCTGACCCTGCGGCGGATCTCGTAGTACATCTCTGGGTCCGCGTACTTGAAGGCCAGGTCCTCGAGCCCGCGCTTGACCTGGTATATCCCCAGCCTGTGCGCCAGAGGGGCGTAGATCTCGAGCGTCTCCCTGGCTATGCGCATCTGCTTGTCCTTCCTCAGGGCCCCGAGGGTGCGCATGTTGTGCAGCCGGTCGGCCAGCTTGATCAGGACCACGCGTATGTCCTTGGCCATGACTACGAACATCTTGCGCAGGTTCTCCGCCTGGTAGTCCTCGAAGGACTTGAAGGGGAGCTTGCCCAGCTTGGTGACCCCGTCCACCAGGGTGGCGACGGTCGGACCGAATGCGGCGGAGAGCTTCTCCATAGTCACGTCCGTGTCCTCCAGCACGTCGTGCAGGAGCGCGGCCATCAGCGTGACGTTGTCCAGCCTCATGTCGGCCAGGATGGAGGCCACGTTGATGGTGTGGACTATGTAGGGGTCCCCGGTGGACCTGCGCTGCTCCTTGTGCGCCGCCCCGGCCACCACGAGGGCCTCCCCGAGCTGCATCAGCTCTTCCTTGGACAGATATGTCACGGCCTTGGACCAGAGCTCGTGCCAGGCGAACTTGACCGAGATAGCCCGCTCCTCCTCGGGGATGCGGCCTATGTAGCTGTCCCTCAGCTTGCCGGATGTCTTTCTGTCAAGGGCGGACGGCGTCTCGTCGCGAGGAGGGACGGCCTGCTCGGCGACGGGCGCCTGAACCGCGGCGTCCCGCTCCGGGTGGGTTCGTCCCTCTATGACGCTCTCCGTCAGTCTGCTGGGGTCCATTCGTTCCTCCGCCATCGCAGGCCCGCCCTCCGGGCCCGGCACCAACTCATCGCCTATACCACCGCGAAGTCCACTATGTACTGAAGCCTCTCCTCGCCGCGCCAGCAGTCGAGCCTGGGACGGTAGACCCACCCCTCCGCCTCGACAATGGCCTCCCTCTCCTCCTCGGCGAAGAAGACCAGGAGGCGCGATCCGGCGGCGTCTATCTGGATGTGCTTGCCGTCGCGTCCGAGGGGGAGCAGCTTCTCCGACCCCCTGCGAGGCAGGAAGAACATCGGGGCCGGGTTTCCGTTGCCGAACGGGCCCAGCCTGCTGGCCTCCTTCCAGTCCTCCATGGATATGCTGCAGGGCTCCATCGCTATGGCGGTCACGACCGGCTCGTCGATCT
>JAKJGK010000184.1 GCA_022704435.1 Synergistota bacterium
ACGGCATGACCCCGGCCGCCGCCTTCACGATCCTCGGCGACGTGATCAAGCACTGGTACGACCTGCGCTACTCGGTCGAGAACCTGAACTTCATGATGAGCATGAAGACCTGGGACAGGCTGTCCGGGGAGGACCGGGCGATCATACGGGACGCGTGCGCCAAGGTCGCCGCGGTGAGCGTCTACCTCGCCGAGGAGGATCAGGAGAAGTGCCTGCAGGAGATGGCGGACGCGGGGATTGAGGTCCACAGGTACACGGACTCGGAGCTTCGCCCCCTGTTCGTGAAGCTGGCCTCAACCTGGGACGGACTGGCTGAGAGGTTCACCCCGGAGTTCATGGAGGAGTTCAAGAGGGAGTTCGCGCCGAAGTAGAGGTCGACCCAAGCATGTGAAAAAGGCCCGGGCGGCCGGTCTCCAGGGGCCGCCCGGGCCTTTGCGCATGCTCGTTGCACGGGTGCGGGGCGCGGCGACGCGGAATGCTGTCGCCGCGCCGTCCGCGTCAGCGCCCGCTCTTTTTGGGCTGCGCCGCCTTGGCCGGCTTGATCGCCTTCGCGCCGCCGTTCACAGGGACAAGCCCCTGCTGCCGCGAATCCTCGAACCGGAATGCGGCCACCAGCCTTCTCAGCTCGCCCGCCAGCCCGGCCAGCTGCTCCGAGCCCTGCGCCACCCGCTCCGACGACGTCCCTACCTCCATCATCTGGTTCCTGACAAGATCGGACGAGGACGCCGCAGAGCTCACCCTCGAGGCGATGTTCTGCACGGCCCCGGCTATCTCCTCGCTCGATGCGGCCTGCTCCTCCGACACCGCCGCCATGTCCTGGGTCGCCGACGATATCTTGGCCAGAGCCTCCATCATGCGGTCTATCGTGTCGCGCGTCTCCTCCGCCAGCCTGCTTGTCTCCAGAGAGTCCTTGGCGTTTCCCTCGGAGGACGCCACCACCCCGTCGAGGTCCTTCGTTATTATGGAGGCGAGCTCGGCGATCTTCTTGGCGGCCTCGTTGCTCTCCTCCGCCAGCTTGCGCACCTCCTCCGCGACCACTGCGAAGCCTCGCCCGGCCTCGCCCGCGCGCGCGGCCTCTATGGCGGCGTTGAGCGCCAGGAGGTTGGTCTGGTCCGCTATGCCGCCGATCTGAGCCACGAAGCTCTGGATCTCGCGGGCCCGGTCGCCCAGCTCCCTGACCTGCTTCGAGGCGGCCTCGGCGTCGGAGGCGACCTTCTTGATGCTGGCAACCGCCCTCTCGACCGCCCTGACCCCCTCCTCGCCCGCCTTCCTCGCCTGCTCGACGTCGTCCGCCATCTCGGTGCCCTTCTGGGCTGTGGCCTGGGCGCCGCTGGCCACCTCCTCGACCGACGCGTTTATCTCCTGCGACGCCGCGGCCAGGCTCTCCATCTGGGAGGACACGTCGTCGACGCCCGCGCGCGACTCCTCGACCCCGGCGTTCGACTCCTCGGCGAGCGCCGAGAACTCCTCCGCGGTCTCCCCCAGCCTGCCCGAGGCGTTGTTTATCGAGTGCATCGCGTCCCTGAGCTTGTCGCCCATGTCGGCAAGGGCCCGGGCCACCTGGGTCACCTCGTCCCTGCCGCTCACGTCGAACCGCGCGGTCAGGTCGCCGGTTGCGAACTCGCCCACGCTGCCGCGGAGGGAGTTCAGGGACCTGGTGATCGAGTAGATAAATCCGACCGAGAGAATCGCGCCGGTCAAAAGCGAGACCAGGGCCAGGATCAGCAACACCCTCTTCGCCGTGGCGACGCTTTCGTCGTTCATGTCGTCCAGCCGCTCGGCGAGCTCTATGCTGTGGTCGGACAGCTCCTTCACGGCGGCCCTGTACTTCGCGTTGGCTGCCGCCACCTGCTCCTCGTAGATGCGGAAGGCCATGGCGTTCTTAAACTGCTCCGCCTGTTCGATCACCCTGTCGCACTGCTCGCGGAAGACGGCCAGGTGCTTCCTTGACTCCTCCAGTTTCTCCCTCTCGAAGTCGTCCAGCTCGATCTCCGCGTACCTGGCCAGACATTCGTTGTTCTCCTTCCTGCGAGCGGCTATGTCTTCCTTCAAGGCCTGTATCTCCGCCGCCTCGTCGGTAAGGATCATGTTTAGCACGTCCGTCGTGATCCCGTTCGTGTTGACCCTGGTGGTGTTCAACCACTCGATCGGCAGCACTCCCCTGTGGTACATGGCCGAGGAGGCGTCCCCGGCGACGTCCAGCCGATTGTACCCCACCCACGAGGCCATGGCGGTGAAGAAGCAGAGCAGCAGCGTGAGGATAAGCAGCCTGGCCCGTATCGTGACTCTCCGCAGGAATTTCATCATCCCGTATCACTCCCTCGCAATGCGATAATAATTTCCCGGGCCCCGGCAGCAGCGGGGCCCGGGGCAGTTCTCAGCGTATGATCACCGACTCGATCTCTCTCGGGAACTTGTTCAGGGCCTCCCCGGTGCCGTCGGCGCTCACCGCGACCAGGTTCTCTATCCTGACCCCGAACTTGCCGGGCAGGTAGATGCCGGGCTCCACGCTGAACACGTTCCCCGGCTCCAGTGGCGCGTCGTTCCCCTCGATTATGTAGGGGTGCTCGTGAACCGCTATCCCGATCCCGTGCCCCACGCGGTTGAAGAAGTACTCGCCGTACCCGGCGTCCACTATGACCTTGCGGGCCGCCCTGTCCACGTCCTGTCCCGTCGCGCCTGGGCGCACCGCCGCCTCGCCCGCCGCCTGTGCCTCGCGCACGATCTCGTACACCTTCCTCTGCTCGGCGGTCGGCGTCCCCGTGAAGAAGGTGCGGGTGGTGTCCGAGCAGTAGCTCCTGTGGCGGCCGCCGAGGTCGATTATTATGACGTCGTTCTCCTCGATCGTCCTTCGCCCGCCGCCGTAGTGCGGCATCGAGCCGTTGGGGCCGCTGGCCACTATCGGGTTGAAGGACGGCGAGTCGGCCCCGGCCTCCTCGAAGAACTCCGGTATCTGCTTGGCGACCTGCCGCTCGGTCATCCCGGG
>JAKJGK010000185.1 GCA_022704435.1 Synergistota bacterium
TGCCGCCGGTCCCCCTGGTCAGCCGGTGCTCGCTCAGCTTGCGGCAGTACTCCACCACCAGCTCGCGCTCGCGCTTCAAAAGCATATAACTCCTCCTTCATTGAAAAGGGCCGGGAGTCCACCCCCGGCCCGCACGCTAAAAAAAGCCCTACGCCGCCTCCCGCCTTGACGCGACGTACAGCAGCGGGATCAGCAGCAGCGCGGCGAACGGCGCGGCGCCGGTGTCGCAGCCGCCCCCTCCCCCGCCGCCGCCGGTGGCCCTTGGGGAGATGGTGAAGGCGGCATCCGTGCCGGGGACTGGATCGCCGTAGGTGTCGAACGCCTGCACGCGCACGGTCAACGGCTTATTGAACTCGGCCGGGATCGGCAGGTCGTGGCGGAACTCGTAAACCGACGGCCTGCTGCTGACGTCAGGGCGGGTGAGCTCGACGCGCCTGGCCTCGAACACGGCGACCTCCGTCGATCCGTCCATCAGGGTGTACTTGACCGTCTCTATCCGGTTCCTCATCGTGTAGGTCCCGTCCTCGGCGGGGATTACGTCCGCGGCGGAGGGCTGAAGGGGCCTCGTCACACCGAACAGGCTGAGCAGCTGCTTCGCCTTCACGGCCACGCCGTCGGCGACGTTCCAGTCGACGGTCTTGTCCGCCAGATCAGGGTAGTAGACGTAGTCGGACGTCGCAGGCTCGGTCACCCCGTCGCCCCTGATCTCGGCGCGGACCAGTGCCAGCCGCCTGCCTTCGGCGAAGGGGACTATGGTCCCGGCCTGAGTTGCGGTCTGTCCGTTGCCGGGGTTGTAGTTGATGGAGACCTCGCCTGTATCGTAGTGGTACCACAGGATGGACTTCGAGTCGAGGCGTCCCGCGTGGGCGAGCCCGCCGAGCTCTACCCTGTTGGTCGCGGAGGTCTCCGCCACGTTGTACAGGACGGCGCGGATGGTCCCGCCCATGTACTCCAGCAGGTCGTTGGGACGCCAGCGCCGGACTATCTCGTAGAAGAGGGTGCCGGGCACTCCCCCGTGGGGCAGCGAGGACGCGTCCCAGTAGCCCGCGAACGGGTCGGTGTAGATGTGCGAGTTGTTGCTCCGCGCGAAGGCGTTGACGTTGTCCATGTGCTTCTCGGGCGAGAAGCGGGAGATTATCTTGTCCGGCACTATGCCGAACGTCAGGGGAAGCGTCGCCGAGTGAAGCTCCCTCCCGGCCCCGCCGACGGCCGTGACCTTCAGGGTGTA
Source organism: Synergistota bacterium (assembly GCA_022704435.1). Classification (GTDB taxonomy): domain Bacteria; phylum Synergistota; class Synergistia; order Synergistales; family Aminobacteriaceae; genus JAAYLU01. The sequence goes on from JAKJGK010000185.1 coordinate 1,229, forward strand.
AGCCCCCTCCTCGAGGTCCCGGGTGTAGATGGTCGAGTAGTTGGTGTCGAAGTCCTTCGTATGTCCGCCCTGTATCAGCGCCGCGGCGTAGTGGCGCGTGACAACGGCTTTTAACGTCGCGTCGTAGAAGGAGACGGGCAGGGAGGGGTCGAACACCAGGTCCGGCGGGGGGGAGGCCAGGATATCGAGGGCAGTCCCCGGCGTGTAGCCGAACGGGTAGTCAGTCTTGATGGCGTTGAGCGGGGTGAGCCCGGTCGTGTCGCTCACGCTGCTGGTCACGACGCGCATCGGCGCCAGCACCCCGTCGCGGTAGAGCTCGAAGCGGACATTGAAGGGCTCCTGCTCAGGGTTCTTTCCCTCCCTGTCGATCGAGACAACGGCGTAGAAGTCGCGCGTGGGGGCGAGCAGGCGCGAGCCCTCGGACGGCACGGTCACCTCCAGCTTCACCGCCTCCGCGCACGGCAGGGCGAACAGCAGCGTGACCACGGCGAGACACAGTACTGCGAAACGTCGCATTGACAGAACACACCCTTTCGATAGTCTGTTTTCCTGTTTGGTAAAATCATACCATCCAAGGGCGCTTGGCGCACGATACGCGGTGCGTTTTCGCCCGGTTCTCGGAGGGGTTGCGCATGAAGGTCGAACACGTGACGTCCGGAGGCGGCGAGAATGCCAAGGGCGGCGCCGGGACGGGTCGCCGGTTCGGCGTCGCCTGCGACATCGGCACCACGACTCTGGCCTGCTACCTGGTGGACGCCTCGGGTGGGCTGATTGGTTCGGCCTCCGCGAAGAACCCCCAGGCTTCGCGAGGCTCGGACGTGATATCGAGGGTTGTGCGCGCCTCCGCAGGGGCGAACGCCCTGGAGGAGCTGACCCGCGAGGTCAGAGGCGCTGTCGCTGGACTCGTCTCCGCGCTGGCGGAGGGGGCCGGACTGGACATGAGCGGCTGCGACACGATGGTCGTCGCTGGCAACAGCGTCATGGAGCTTTTATTCATGGGCGTCTCGCCCGCGTCGCTCGGGAGTTCCCCGTTCACCCTGCCGATCAGGAGCTTCGAGCCGCGCCCCGCAGGGGAGCTTGGGCTGGCCCCGGTGCCGGACGAGACGCCCGTCCACGCGTTGCCGCTTATGGACGCGTTCGTCGGCGGGGACACCGCTGCCGTGATCTACGAGGTCACGGAGGAGGCGATCTTGCGCGGTGAGGAGCACTTGACTCGCCTTGTGATGGACCTGGGCACGAACGGCGAGATCGCGCTCCTGCACAGGGGGGAGGCGACAGTCTGTTCGACCGCCGCGGGACCCGCCTTCGAGGGAGTTGGCATCAAGTGCGGGATGCCAGCCGTGGCTGGGGCGGTGAGCGCCATGATATCGGACGGAGGCTCGCTCTACTGCCGCACGGTGGGAGGCGCGCCTGCGCGCGGGCTGTGCGGAAGCGGCCTGGTGGACGTCGTCGCTCTGCTGCTGCGCGAGGGCGTGCTGACGGAGGACGGTGCGATGGACGGGCGCGCGCCCTCCTTCCTGGCGGGACGGATCGAGGGCTCGGGGCGGGACAGGAGGTTCGTCCTGTGCGAGTCCGCCGCAGGAGCGGTCGCCGTGTGGCAGAGCGACGTGAGGAAGTTCCAGCTCGCCAAGGGGGCGCTGCAGGCCGGAGTGGACCTGTTGCTGGCCCACTGCGGACTGACAGCCCGCGACGTCGACGAGTGCGTGCTGGCGGGGGCGTTCGGCAGCGCGATCAGGCACGACTCCCTTGTGGAGATA
>JAKJGK010000186.1 GCA_022704435.1 Synergistota bacterium
TATGCAGCCGGTGGTCTGAACCGCCACGTCGCGCAGGTCGCGCCTGGCGAGCTCGGCCATTACCTCCTCGAGAACCTCGCGGGCCCCTGCGGCTATCCCGCAGGTGCCCATGCCGACTATCACGGTCGTGCCGCCGCCGGACCTTGCGGACGAGAGATCACGCGACCTCTCGCGTATCCTGCGCAGGTCGTCCAGGCTGGTTATCTTCTTCTGTTCCATTCGCCGTCCCTCCGTCCCTACTCGAACTTCTCCAGAATTCCGGGGACCATGTCCGGGACGAGCCTTCCGAAAGTCTGGGAGTCCACCATCATCACAGGCGCCAGGCCGCACGCTCCAAGGCAGGCCACGGGCTCTATGGTGAACCGCAGGTCCTCGGTCGTCTCGTTCTCGTCCACCCCGGTCTTCTCCTTGACCTTCTCAAGCACCTTCAGGCTTCCGCGGACGTGGCAAGCCGTTCCCCTGCACACGCGGACGACGTGACGTCCCCTGGGCTTCAGGTGGAACTGGGCGTAGAAGGTGGCCACGCCGAAGATCTCCGACGACGGGATCTTCATCTCCCTGGACACCGTCAGAAGCGCCTCCCTCGGGAGGTAGCCCAGCTCGGCCTGGAGAGCCTGCAGGACGGGTATCAGACCCCCCTTTTTCTCTCGCCACGGCCCGACCACTCTGCGCGCTGTCTCTCGAATCTCCTCAACGCTTAACGCCATGATGAACCTCCTTTTTGAAACCGGCACTATAGATTGGGAAGACTATCACAATTGGTGAGGTATTCTACCACGTAGGCTTTCGAATAGGCAAGCGCTGCGGCGGTATATTCTATACGGTCGATCCCGCCGCGGGACATGCTATAATTTCTGCGGTCCGGATACGATTTTTTTTATGGAGGGACTATCTATGGTGAGAACCGCGCAGGTCCAGGTCGACCAGGCCGTGGGGATGGTGATCTCCCACGACCTGACCCAGATAGACGTACAGCAGGGGTACAAGGGCGCCCGGTTCAAGCGGGGGCACGTGGTCAGGCAGGATGACATCCCGGTGCTGAAGAGCATGGGCAAGAACACGCTCACCATCATCCACCTGGAGGAGGGGGACGTCCACGAGGACGAGGCGTCCTCCAGGCTGGCGGCCAGGATGGCGGGCGAGGGGATACAGGTCCATGGCCCCGAGGAGGGGAAGGTCACGCTCGTCGCGGGCTGGAACGGCCTTGTCGTCTACGACGAGGAGTCGTTGCACGCGATAAACAGCGACGAGAGCTGGGCCTTGGCCGCCATTCCCAACAAGGTCCCGGTAAAAAAGGGCGAGCCGGTCGCCGGGATCCGAACCGTACCCATAGTCATGAGCGAGGAGACCGTCGCCAGGGCTGAATCCGCAGCGCTTCCGTTCACCGTATTCCCGTTCCACCCCCTTAGGACCGCCCTGGTGACAACCGGGCGGGAGATCCTGGAGGGTCGCATTCGCGACAGCTTCGCGCCGAAATTGGTGCGCAAGCTGGCCGCATACGGGTCCACGCTTATGGAGCAGGTGGTCGTCGGGGACGACAGGGCCGAGATATCCGGCGCGATAAGGGCGCTCATCGAGAAGAACGCCGAGCTGATCATAGTCACCGGCGGGATGAGCATCGACGCCGACGACTGCACGGCGGAGGCGATCTTGGAGGTATCGGATGAAGTCGTGTTCAACGGCGTCCCCATCCTTCCCGGGGCGCGCCTGATGCTGGGGCTTCAGCAGAGGACCAAGATAGTAGGCGCCCCCGCATGCGTCGCCCACGACAGCTGGACGAGCCTGGACATCCTGCTCAACAGGCTCTTCGCGGGGCTGATACCCTCCAGGGAGGAGGTAAGGCGCTGGGGTGCCGGCGGCTACTGCAGGAAGTGCCGCACCTGCAACTTCCCGGTCTGCTCCTTCGCCGCAAGGTGATGCCGACGGCGCTCCTGCGATCCAAGGGGGTGCGCCCCACCCTCTTGCGGAGGGAGACACTGGCCCTGCTGCTGGAGGCCGGGTCCCCCCTGTCGCTGAAGGCCCTGTCGGGGCGCTTCACAGGAAAGCAGCCCGACAGGGTCTCGCTGTACAGGACCCTCAACCTGCTGGAGTCGTGCGGCCTGGTACACAAGGCCCTGGGAGCGGACGGAGCCTGGAGGTACTGCGCCCACTCGTCCGAGGGCGAGGGCTGCCCGGGAAACCACGCGCACTTCCTGTGCCTGAAGTGCGGCGAGATGATCTGCCTAAAGGACCAGCCGATACCCAACCTTGAGCTCCCGGAGGGTTTCGTCGTTCACGGGAAGCAGCTTGTGGCGTACGGACTCTGCCTGAGGTGCGCCGCCGGGCGGGTCAGCGGGTGCGAAGAAGAAGACGCCTCTGCGCCTCCTCAGGAAGGCCCAGGCCGGGCAGGAGACGAGCAAGGCTCTCCCCGTCGCCCATCCCGGAGAGGTAGCCGTTGACCTTGGCGGCCGCGGGGGAGTCGACAAGGCCGGCCGCGTCGGGGTAGTACCCCCTGAACACCTCCATCAGCACCGGGTCGTGCCGCAGGTAGTACTTCTGGTGGTAGTCCTCGGCGATGTAAAAGGCGCCGAGAGGCTCAATGGCCGTGTGAACCCTTCCGCCCATCAGTTCCGCGACCCTTTTCAAGCTTCTCTCGGCGGCGGCTCGCTGCCCCTCGTCCGACGCGAATATCGCGGCCCTGTACTGCCTGGACCACGGTCTCTCGGCCGGGTTGTGGCTTCGCCAGAACACGTCGAGCAGGTCGTCGTACGTGACCACCCGGGGGTCGTAGTCCACCTGCACTGTCTCGGTGTGATCCCCCAGCTCCTCGTAGTCGGGGTTCTCCGTCGTCCCGCCCGAATAGCCCACTCTCGTCCTTATCACTCCGTCGATCAGCCCGAACCGGGCATCCGGCCCCCAGAATCACCCGAGGGCGAAGGTCGCGGTCCTGAACTCCGACGGGGCCTGCTCGTCCATCGGCGG
>JAKJGK010000187.1 GCA_022704435.1 Synergistota bacterium
CTACGACGGCGGGCACATCCAGCGAGTAGGTCAACCCGTGCCACCAGGGGCCGGGGACCACGACCTCGCAAAGGCTCACCGTCCGGAGAGCACCGTGTCCCAAATCCCCTCCGCGACCTCCTCCTTGGTTCCGGAGAACGAGGCGGAGCCGCCGTCCGCTCCGAGCAAGCAGACGCTGTTCGTGTCTACGCCGAAGCCGAAGCCGGGTGCCGCGATATCGTTGGCGACGATGTAGTCCAGTCTCTTGGACCTGATCTTGTCCGCCGCGTTGGCCAGCACGTCGCTGCTCTCCGCCGCGAAGCCGATCAGCACCTGCCCGTCCCTCTTTCGCTCTCCGAGCGCGGCGGCGATGTCGGGGTTCTGAACCAGCTCAAGCTTCATCGTGTCAACCCCGCGCCGCTTTATCTTGTCCGACGAGAACTCGGCAGGGCGAAAATCTCCCACTGCCGCCGCCTTGACCACGTAGTCCATCTCCGCCGACCGCGACATGACCGCGTCCCTCATCTCGAGCGCCGACACCACCCTCACGACCTCGAGCCCCGACAGATCCGAGATCCCGGTCGGGCCAAGCACGAGGGTCACCCTGGCACCCCTGTACCACGCGGCCCTGGCCATCGCCAGCCCCATCTTGCCGCTGCTGGGGTTGCTTATGAATCGCACCGGGTCAAGGTACTCGTGGGTAGGCCCCGCGGTGACTAGGACGTTCTTGCCCTCCAGGCTCTTGTCGGGGCATATTGCGCGCCACATCTCCTCCAGGATGACATTGGGGGCGGGAAGTCGTCCCTTGCCCTCGTATCCGCACGCCAGGTCGCCCGAGTCCGGGTCGAGCACGTGGTACCCTCTCGACCTGAGTATGTCCAGGTTATGAACGGTGGCCGCATTGTTCAGCATGTTCACGTTCATCGCGGGGCAGAGCAGCACCGGGGCCCCGGTCGCGAGAAGGATCGAACCGAGCAGCTCCTTCCCCCTGCCCTGGACGGTGTTGGCCAGGGTCTCGGCGGTGCAGGGGGCCACAACCACCGCGTCAGCCCAGTCCGCCAAAGATATGTGGGGTATCCTCCAGCCGTAGTCGTCCGACAGGAACTCGCACCCGCGCCAGGCCCGTCTGCCCGCCAGAGTCGACAGGACCATCGGGCTTACGAACCTCTCCCCTCCCTCGGTCAGCACGACCTCGACCTCGCACCCGGCTTTGACAAGAGCGCGGACTATCTCCGGGCTCTTGTAGGCCGCGATGCCGCCGGTTATCCCGAGGACGATCTTTCTGTCAGACTTCCAGTTCAACATCCTCGGCACCCTCGTCGGGGAGGAAGGTCCCCTCCCGGTCGAACTCCTCCAGCGCGGTGGAGATGAACTTCTCGTTGTTGTCCTCGAGGGTGCGCCCCTTCTGCTCGCTGATGGCTCTTGCCCTCGCGGCCACCGCGACGGTGAGAACATACTTGTTGTCTATACCCTGCTTGGAACCCAACGATTCCAGATCATAAAGTTTCATGAGAAGCCCCTCCCGGTCTCTTGTCAGCATCCCTGTAGGCGAGCACGATTCGCGTCAGCTCGTCCGCAGCCCTGTCGGCGCGGTCGTTAATTATGACGTGATCATACTTGCAGCTCTGTTCCATCTCCAGGCGGGCGTTGTGCAGGCGCACCCGCAGGCGCTCCTCTGTCTCGGTACCCCTGTCGCGGAGCCTGTGTTCCAGCTCCTCGAACGACGGGGGGGAGACGAATATCAGCCTGCTCTCCGGCATCGCCGCCCTCACCTGCAACGCCCCCTGGACGTCTATCTCCAGCATAATATCGCGGCCCGATTCCAGCGCCCGGACGACGTCGGACCGCAGGGTCCCGTAATAGTATCCGTGCACGAACGCGTGCTCGAGGAACTCCCCGTCATCGAGCCTGGCCCGAAACTCTCTCTCGGTTATGAAGCGGTAGTCGACCCCGTCTTTTTCGTCGTCTCGCGGTTCCCTGGTAGTGCAGGAGATGGAGAACTCGATCCCGGGCACCCTCTCGAACAGTATCTTGCGCAGGGTCCCCTTTCCCGTCCCGCTCGGCCCCGACAGCACGAAGAGGTTACCCTTCGGTCTTCCTTGCATCTTCGCCCTCGCCCTCGTAGCGGGTCACAATCGTCTCGGGTTGAATCGCCGACATCACCACGTGGTTGCTGTCGGTCACCAGGATCGCCCTGGTCTTGCGGCCCTGGGTGGCGTCAATGAGCCTTCCGCCCTCCCTAGCCTCCTCCTTCATGCGCTTGATGGGGGCGGAGGACGGGTGTACTATCGCGACGATCCTCTCGGCGACGATCATGTTGCCGAATCCTATGTGTACCAGTCTCCCCGACATGAAAATCACTCCACGTTCTGGACTTGCTCCCTGATCTTCTCCAGGATCGCCTTGGCCTCGACCGCCATCCAGCGAAGCTCCGCGTCGGCGACCTTCGATCCTATCGTGTTGACCTCCCTGTTCATCTCCTGCAGCAGGAAGTCGAGCTTTTTGCCCTCCGAATCTCTGCCGTTCATCACCTTCTCGAACTGGCGGATGTGACTGCGCGACCTCACCAGCTCCTCCGAGATATCCCACTTGTCGGACAGGAGCACGATCTCCTGCGCGACACGCCCCTGATCCACCTCGGGGGAGGCCTCGGCCAGCAGGGCCGTGATCTTGGACTTCGTATCCTCGAGGACCCTGTCCCTCTTCTCCGTCCAGGAGGCCTCCAGCGCGTCGACCAGCCGCTCGAACGACTCCAGGTACCCCTCCATGGCCAGCCGGAGGTTGTCCCCCTCGTCGGACCTCATCTTCAACAGACCCTGAAGCGCCTCCTCCAGGAGCGATTCGATGCCGATCCTCAGCTCCGCCTCGACGAATGCGGAGCGCTCGGGCGATTCGAACACCCCTGGCAGGGATAGAAGATCCCCTAGGGAGGGGGGCGAAGCACCGTCAAGCCGAGGCGCGAGTTCGGCAAGCTGGGAG
>JAKJGK010000188.1 GCA_022704435.1 Synergistota bacterium
CCAGCCTATGATCTTCTCGGGGTTGACGCCGGGGATGTCGGTCTTAGTGGTGAACATCGCCGCCGCCGCCCCCGCCAGGAAGGAGCCCTCGTTCTGCGCGAAGATGGCCGACATCACGTTGGGCGCCTTGACCACGCCGTCGATTATGCCGAACTTGACGTCGGGGAAGTCGGGCGCGTGCTGGGCTATGATCTCCTGGAGCTGGGTGCTGCACCCGAAGACCAGGTCGTACCCCTCGGAGGCCATGGCCACCAGGTTGGACTCCCAGTCGGACGGCACCTTGGACTCGAGCACCTTCACCTCGACGCCGAACTCCTTCATCGCGCGCTCCAGCCCCTCGTAGGCCGAGTCGTTGAACGACTTGTCGCCCAGGAAGCCGGAGAGCACGAGCGCCACCCTCGGCTTGGAATCCGCCGCTGCCGCGCCCGCGAGCGACATAGCGATCACCAGTACCATTGCCGCAAGAACTATCCTTTTAATGCCTTTCATGCGATCTCCTCCTTGGAATATCAGTGCAATGCGCCTGCCGCCGAATAATGGAGGCCCTGCGTGCGCGTGGACGCCCGGCGTCGCGCCGGATCGATCATACCATTCCGGCCGGGTCAACACCCCCTTCCGAACGCCGCAGCCGCGGCGGTAGACCTTCTCACCACCAGCCTCGCGCTCATAGTGACCGAGCGCGTCGGCATCCTCTCGTCCGCAATCCTTTCACGCAGCAGTGCGAAGGCCGCCCTTCCCATGGCCTTCTTGGGCTGCGAAACCGTCGTCAGGGGGGGGTTGAAGAAAGAGGAGAGCTGTATGTCGTCGTACCCCACCACCGACACGTCCTCCGGAACGCGCAGCCCCATCCCGCACAGGGCGGTGATGGCGCCGAACGCCATGAGGTCGTTGAAGGCGAACAGGGCGGTAGGGGGGTCAGGGGACGACATCAATGACTGGGCGGCGTCGTAGCCGCTCTCGGACTGGAAGTCCCCGCGAAGCACCAGCCTCTCGTCGAAGGCCAGGCCCGCGCGCTGCAGCGAGTGGACGTAGGCCCTGAAGCGCAGCAGGGACGGAGTGGAGTTAGCGGGGCCGGTTATCACGCCGATCCGCCTGTGACCCAGCGCCAAGAGGTGCTCCACCGCCTCTGCGCCGCCCGAGTAGTGGTCCACCACCACCGAGTCCATGCGCCTCGACCTTCCGTCCCGGTCGACCAGCACGATGGGCACCGCGAGCCTGCGCCTGACGGTCTCCCTGAGCCGCGAATCGCGAACGTTGAAGAGGATGATCCCCTCGACCCGCCTCTCCGCAAGGAGCTCGACGAAGCCGTTCTCCCTCTCGGCGTCGCCCTCGGAGTTGCACACAAGAATATTGTATCCCGCCTCGAGCGCCGCGTCCCTGACTCCCCGCGTGGACTCCGAGAAGAAAGGGTTGGTGTCATCGATCAGAATCACTCCGATCGCGCCTGACCCTTTCCGTCTGAGGCTGCGGGCGACCTGGTTCGGCCTGTATCCCAGCTCTTCCACGGCCTGGCGCACCCTCTCGCGCAGGGCGCTGCCCACCGGCCTGGTGCCGTTGATGGCGTGAGAGACCGTCGCGGTCGAAACGCCCGCCCTGCCGGCCACATCCTTGATTGTCGCGGTTCGCTTCATCCTGGACACCTCCGGGCGGACACAACCTCCACTGGGAAAGCACCAATGACCCACGAATGCGTAAACGATTTACACGGTTGTTTATCTCACAAACGCACGCCCCTGTCAACTTGGCCGGCCTCCTGGCCTCCGTATCCATCAACCACCTCACCCCTTTGACCTCGGCACCGCCAGACTTGATTATGGTTCTCCTCTCGTGTATAATGCCCCGTGTTTTTGCATTTTTCGAGCATACTTACCTTGCCTTGCCACCACGACTTGAAGGGTAGAAGAGACATGCTTGACGAAAAGAGAGCTCCGCCGCACAGATCACGGATGAAGGCGACCCATCGCCGTCCGCGAGAAAACCGAACATTAAATCATGATATATATATATATATATATATCATGGTTCACATAGTTCTTGCAACCCAAGCAGTAACAATTCCAAACCACCTTCCATACCTGTCCAGCTTCAAATCCAAAAACGCGCGCCCCTCGATTACACAGATCCTCGACTGCACGCTACGCATCCGTACAACAAGATGCGCGACATGACCGAGTGCGAGTATAGAAGAGCGACGGCATACCTCTCGCCCCGCATGGCCTCCGCGCCTGCTTGCTGCACCGGGCCGAGCCCGCCTCTTGATAGTGCCGTCTGCACAATGGCACGCTCGCCGCCCGTACTGGGTCCAGTGTGCGAATGAGAGTCGGAGCGACCCGCTCCGCATGGTGATCGCGGCTCCTCTCCAGAGGCATCCACGAGGCTTCGAGAGAGAAACACACCCAAAACAACGACAGGAGTGAACCGAAATGATGAACTTTCTTAGAAACCTGACCATCCGCATGCGTCTTATCTTTCTTACAGCGCTACTCTGCGTCTTTACCGCCATATCCTCCTGGATTGGCTACACCAGTTTGAAGGAGGCCGGAGGAGAACTGAAAATGATGTATGAAAGAGACCTGCTGTCCGTTCAATGGCTGAACGACACCAGGTCTCAAATCAATGCGATAAGGGGCAACGTTCTCCAGCTTTTGCGTAGTGAGGATGAATCCGAGTCAAAAGAACTGATCGAGGATATTCAGAGCCGCCGGAAGATTAACGACGAGAACCTTGAGAACTACGCCAAGACGGAGATGGAGGAGTTCGAGAAGAACCGCCTGGCCGAGACAAATGCAGCTCTCGCGGAATTTCGTCGTACGCTCGGTGAATTGCTGGAGTTGGCCAGGCAAAAACATATGGACGAGGCTTACAAGCTATACTTGGAAAAAGCCGTAAAACCGCTGGATGAGTTTCAGGACGGCCTCAGAGATCTCTCTGCCTTCAACGTCAAGAGTGC
>JAKJGK010000058.1 GCA_022704435.1 Synergistota bacterium
GGAGAAGAAGTACATGGACATGCAGGAATACTACGACAGTCTGGATTCTTCGGAAAAGAAGACGGAAGCTGGTGCGGCTGCATGAAAATGACCGAAGGCCAATTTACACACTAAAATGGACTTGACAGCTTCATGGACTGTCCTGCCGGTGTGTTGAACCGGCGTGCAGAACATGAAGGGTCGACTGGCCCCTCCCGTAGGGTCGTGCTACCTGCTCCAAGTCAGGGGACCGCGCATTCGGCGGCAGAGTTGACAAGGCGGATCGCGTGCTCCCGGGCCTCCTGCAGCGTGGAGTCGCCTGACAGCATGCGGGCCAGCTCGCCGATTCGGTCGCCTCCGTCGATGCTGTTTATCTCCACTCCCGTTGGTGTCTTTCGAACACGAAAATGAGAGTCAGCGAGCGCAGCTATTGTCGCCTCGTGGGTTATCAGGATAACCTGTGTCTTCCTCGACAGTGCAAGAAGTTTGTAGCCCGCCAATAGAGCGGCTTTACCGCCCAATCCGGCCTCCACCTCGTCGAAGACCAGGGTGGAAGGAAGGGTCTCCTCGGGCAGGGAGAGCTGAAGAGCCAACAGCAGCCTGCTTAGCTCTCCTCCCGAGGCCGACCTGTTTACAGGCAGCTCGTCCGAACTATCTGCCGCAATATTGAAAGAGATGTCGTCGGCACCGTTTTCGCGAATCTTGTCAAGCGGTTTAATTCGCGCCAGGAATCGCGTCTCCTCCATGCCTAGATCACCCAGGTGCGCGTTTACATCCCCCTCAAGTGCGCTGGCTGACTTTCGTCGCAGGGAACGCAGGTTCATTGCAAGCGAGCTGGCCTCGCGCCGCAGGTCCTTGACCCGGTCAGCCAGGACGGACGCCTGGCGGGCCGATTCTCTGAGCCAAATGATGGCCTCGCGGGCGTCCGCTGCCCATTCGGTCAGCTCCTCCACGTTTCTGCTGCCCGTGGCCCTCCTCAATTTTCTCAGTGCGCCGAGTCTTTTCTCAAGGGCGGACTGCTCACACTCGATCTTCTCGGGAGAGAGAGACGATGACAGCTGTCTGGCGACTTCAACGAACTCGTGGATCGAGGCGATTCCTTCGTTGAAGTGTTCTGCCGCTTCAGTCCCCTCCAGCGAAAGCCGCCTGATCAGGTCGATCCCGCAGGCCTCCAGCCTGTCGAAAGCTCCGCCGCCGGAGATCCCGCCTGTCAGTTCGAGCATCCTCTCATTTATCTTGACCGATTGCTGAAGTACGCGAGTCTTTTCCTCAAGCTCCCTCTCCCAGAGGGGCTCGCAACCCGGAAATATATTCAGCGGCCTAATTGCTTCGATTATTACCTCGGCGTCGATGTACTTCTTTCCCAGTTCGATCTCCCTGGTTTTCAAGGCGCGCAGTTCCCTGTCGCAGCTCACGGCCTCCGAAATGGTCGTCCTCAAGGAGGCGCGAAGCCGACTTGCCTCCGTGCCTCCGCAGAGGTCGATGATGTCCATCTGGCGCTTGGGGTCCAGCAGCTCCATCTGGGCGAACTGGCTTTGGATTCGCAGTTTGTCGTTCATAATGGCGGAAAACTCACCGAAAGGAATTCTCTTGTCCTGGAAAAAACACCGGTTTCTGCCGGCCCTTGAGAGGGTTCTACGGGCGCGCACCGTCGATTCCCGGCGCGCATCCATGTCTCGCGAAAGGTCGAGGTCCTCGCCCGTAAACACCGCCTCTACCGAGGCCTCGTCCTCGCCGGAGCGTATGAACAGTATCTGGCTTCTCTTTCCTCCTATAAGCTCAAGCGCCCGGACAAAACTGCTCTTTCCGGCGCCGCTTTCGCCGGTGACCACGGTAAAGCCCTTTCCAAGCGACAATGAAGCGGATGCGATCCCGCCGACGTTATTTATGGAAATTGCCCCGATCAAACCGGTCACTCCTTTTCGAAGGAGACAATCCCCTGCCCCCAACGAAGTTTCTCCTCTAGAAGGTCAAAATAGCTGCGAGAGGACAGTTCGATTACGTCAATCTTTCTCGAACGGCTCAGCGAAATCTCGATTCGATCCCCCGACAGTACTTCATAACCAAGCTGCCCGTCCTGCGTCAGGAGGAGATCCCTGTGGTTTCCCCTGGGCACAAGCGTGACCGAGTCCTCCTCCCCCACAATTACCGGCCTGGAGTACAGCGTGTGGGCGCATATCGGGACCACAAGCATGCACGGTACATGGGGAGGCACAATGGGCCCGCCTGCCGAAAGGGCGTACGCCGTCGAGCCGGTGGGCGTGGACACGATGAGCCCGTCGGCGGGTATTGTATTCAGCAGTTTTTCACCTATGTGCACCTCGATGTGCATCACTCTCGCCAGTGCGCCCTTGGCCAACACAAGGTCGTTGAGAGCGTAAAGACAGTAGGTGTCGTGACCGTCCCTTGAAACGGTTCCCTCCAGGACCCTGTGCGTCCTGACCGTGTACCCTCCCCCCAGGATTGTCATGACGTCCTGAACTGCCTCCTCCGCCTTCCCCGAGGCCAGGAACCCCAGGTGTCCGAGGTTTATTCCGTACAGAAGGACGGATGTGCCAAGGACGAAGCGCGCCGCGCGAAGAAACGTGCCGTCGCCGCCTATGACCAGGGCGACATCGACCCTGTCCTTCCAGTCGTCGTCGCTCAGCCCCTGGACTCCCATTACCGAGGCCTCGTGAGGAGGCAACAGGAACGGTACTCCATTTTCAACTCCCCACTGCAACAGAGTCCCGGCCATCTCCAAGGCACCGGGTTTCCTGGTGTTGACAAGCATCCCAATGCAAATCTCACTCATGGTCGTCACCGCCACGATCCTTCGAGAAGTAGGCGTGCGCCTCTTCCACCACGCTGTCCGCAGAGGGGAGAGAAGGAGCTCGCTCGTGTTTCTTTAAATATAAGAGGTATTCGATATTGCCCTTGGCCCCTGTTATAGGCGAGAAGGTCAAGCCGAAGGGAGAGAAGGACGTCGACTCCGACGCAAAATCCATAAGCCTGGCCAAGACTGCGATGTGCGCATCCCTGGAACGCACCCTTCCTCCTTTTCCTACTCCGTCCCTGCCTATCTCGAACTGGGGCTTGACGAGCACCACGGCCTCCCCGCGCTCCGACAGGCATGCGTCGACCGGGGGAAGCAGAAGCCTCAGCGAGATAAACGAAGCGTCCATTACCGCAAGGTCGGGGGTGACAGGGAAACCACCGGGGGTGAGATCTCTGGCGTTGGTCCTCTCCATGACCACTACCCTGCTGTCGTTTCTGAGCTGCCAGGCAAGCTGTCCGTATCCGACGTCCACCGAGTACACCAAGCCGGCTCCCCTTGACAGGAGTACCTGGGTGAACCCTCCCGTGGAGGCCCCCACGTCCAAGCATACTCGTCTCTCAACCGCCACCCCAAAGGAATCCAGGGCTTTCAACAATTTATACGCTCCCCGGCCGACCCACTCGCAGGCGTCGCCCTTGATCTCGATGGGTACGTCAGGCTGAACCAGGGCCCCGGGCTTGTCAACCTTTGCGTTGTCGGCGAGAACCCTGCCGGCCATAAGCAGGCCCTGTGCTTTTGTCCTTGACTCAGCGAACCCCCTTGACACCAGTACGACGTCTATTCTCTCTTTTTTGGTGTTCTTCATACTCGGCTACCACTCTTCGATGTGTAAGACCGCAGAACTCGGCCTGTTCCCCCATCGTCCCCTGGGGGACGAAGATATCCGGAATACCGAGGGTTATCACTCTTCCGGGATTACGAGAGGAGCGCATTGTCTCCGCCAGCGTGGCTATAGCCTCGCCGACGCCGCCCTCCCTGTACCCGTCCTCTGCTACGATCAGCAGGTCGTGTTGTGCGAGAAGCTCCTCGATAGCCGCTCTGGGAAGGGGCTTCGCGCACTTGAGGTCGACCACGGTAGGCGGCGTCCCTCCTGCCGATACTATCTCCTCGCGAGCCTTGAGCATCAGCTCGACCGTCCTGCCGTACCCGACGAGGGCGCACTGCCCTCCTCTCTCCAGGATCTCCGGCACAGGAAGATCGTCCATCAGCACTTCGCCGCGCGCCTTTGTCCTATGAAGCGACGGAATGGCCTCTCCCCTTGGAAAGCGGATTACCGTAGGTCCGTCTCTCCGCATCGCCACTTCCAGCAGCGAGTTCAGCCCCTCTTCATCCCTGGGGGCAGTCACCATGAGGTTGGGTATCGAGCGCGACCAGGAGATGTCAAGGAGACCCTGGTGCGTCTCTCCATCGTCTCCGATCAACCCCGAGCGATCGACCGCGATCACCACGGGCAGTTTTTGCATCGCGATATCGTGTGTGAGCTGGTCCATAGCCCGCTGGAGGAAGGTGGAATAAATGAAGACGACGGGGCGAAGGCCCCCGGCGGCCATGCCGGCCGCCATTGTGAGCATGTGCCCTTCGGCAATCCCGACGTCGAAGAAACGATCGGGGAAGCGCGCCGCGAAGTCCTCCAGCTTGCTCCCGCACTTCATAGCCGCCGTCAGGCAGACCACGCGACCGTCTCGCTCCGCCAGATCGCAGACGGCGCTTGAAGCCGCCTCGCTCCACGAACGAAGGTGAGTCTGACCAACCCGCTTGGGCGCGAGCGGCGGCACCCCGTGGTACTTGGTTGGCTCCCTCTCGGCCTCTTCGAACCCCTTGCCCTTGACCGTGACCAGGTGTATGAGCACCGGCTTGTCGTACTTTTTGGCGAGCTCAAGGACATACTCGATCTCCTCGACGTTGTGGCCGTCGAACGGTCCCCAGTAGTTGATGTCCATCTCGTCGAACACGTTTATCGGCTTTACGATTGACTTGATGTGGTCCTTCAGCTTCCCGAGCGCGTTTTCCAGGGCCTGCCCCTTGGGCAGCGAGGAGCATGACTCCTTGATCGCCCTCTTTAGCGAGTTGTATGCCGTGCTTGAGCTGAGCCTGGCCAGGTGCGTCGCGAATCCGCCGACCCTGGGGCTTATGGACATGGTATTGTCATTCAGTATATAGATAACCTTGGTATTCGACTCCTTGGTGTAGTTTAGCGCCTCGAATGCCAGGCCATTGAGCAGGGAGGCGTCCCCTATGACCGCGACCACGTGCCCGTCTCCTCCCAGGATGTCCCTGGCCTTCGCGTATCCGAGGGCCGCGGACAGGGAGGTGCTGCTATGCCCGACATCGAAGTGGTCGCACGGGCTCTCGGATCGTTTGGGGAATCCGCTTATCCCTCCCCACTGCCTCAGGGTTGGGAAGCGGTCCCTCCTGCCTGTGAGAATCTTGTAGGCGTAAGTCTGGTGTCCTACGTCGAAGACAATCTTGTCCTCCTCGGGATCGAAGGAGCGAAGAAGGGCCAGTATCAGCTCCACGGCTCCGAGCGAGGAGGCCATGTGCCCCCCGGTCCTGGAGACCACGGAGACGATATATTCCCTCAGTTCGGCTGCCAGGGTGTTTAATGTCTCCCTGGAGTAACTTCGCAGCTCCGAGTAGTGCTTTAAGTTTTCGAGTATGGCCACCGCTATCGCGTCCTTTCCATGAGATAATCCGTCAAGGCAGAGAAGAAACCAACCTCGCCGCCGCTCCCGAGAAGGGCCTCCAGGGCTTGGTCGCTTTCTTTTCGCGCCAGCTCCCTGGCGCCATCCAGCCCGAAGGTCGAGACGAAGGTCCTCTTTTCGAGGGCGGCGTCCTTCCCGGGCGTCTTGCCCAGCTCAAGTGCGGAGGATGTTACGTCAAGTATGTCGTCTATCACCTGGAAGGCTGTGCCAAGGTGCATCCCGTACGAACGGAAGGCCTCGGCACCTTTTTTATCCGCGCCTCCCGCCACCGCCCCGGCCTCGACGCAGGCGGCGATAAGAACTCCGGTCTTCTGCGCGGCGACCTTGAACGGGAAGTCCTCGCCATCCTCCATGCTCTGCGGATCGGTGTCCAGCACCTGTCCTCCACAGATCCCGAACGGCCCCAACGCATTGGCCATTATCCGCATTGCACTGCAGGCCCTGCCGGCAGGAATCCGCGCCTTGGCGAGCCCCGCCAGCGAGTATTCGAAGGCCCACGCAAGGAGGGCGTCCCCTGCCAGTATGGCCATCGACTCTCCGTACAGGACGTGATTAGTGGGCTTTCCCCTTCTGAGCACATCGTCGTCCATAGAGGGCAGGTCGTCGTGGATCAGCGAGGCCGTGTGGATCATCTCAAATGCAAGGGCCAGCGAAACGCAACGGTCCCGGGACACGCCGAAAGCCTCTGCGGCCTTGAGACACATAATTGGCCTAAGTCTCTTCCCTCCCGCCTGGAGAGAGTATAGCATCGATTCCCTTAGCCTTCCCGGCACGGGTGGTGGCAGGGCCTCGGACAGACCCTGTATCTGCACCTCGACATAAGCCTGGGCATCGGCGAGCACGGTTTCGAAATCGACAGGGCTTCTCGTCATTCCTCATCACCCTCCTGATCGCCATCGGGCGTGAACGGGACGACCTCGCACTCCTTGGACAGAATATTAATCTTGACCTTCGCCTCGGCAAGGTAGCTCCTGCACTCCCTGACGAGCCCTATCCCCTTTTCGAACAGCGCCAGCGATTCCTCGAGAGGCATTGGACCCTTCTCGATGCTCGCGACGATCATCTCCAGCTCCTCCATCTTTTTACTGAAACTCATTATGTCGAATCATCTCCCGGGGACAAAAGTATTTGCTACGAACGTCCCTCTGTGCTAAAATTCCCCTGTTTGTACGAAATCAATCGCAGCAAGGGGGCGAAAACAATGGCTAAAGTATGCGAGTGTTGCGGCCGCGGACCCGTCACTGGGAACGCCGTCAGCCACTCAAACCGTCATACAAGGAGGCGCTGGTTGATCAACCTCAAGAGCGTCAAGGCCGACATTGGCGGCGGTGAGTCTCTTCGCATGAGAATATGCACCCGGTGTCTCCGTTCCGGCAAAGTCAGACGGGCCTCTTAACGGGCCCTTACCATTCCCGGAGCCATCCGTAGTATACACCAAGGATTCCCTTCTGTACCTTAACCGATGCCAGGCCGCTCTCGGTCCTGTTGCTAATTGAGTAGGGATACATTTGTGACAGAAGGGAATCCTCCAACTCCCACTTCGTGTTTTTAATGCAAACCCCGCGGCACTCGAAGGTGATCGGAAGCAGTGACAAGACTGCCTCCGCGCTGTCTGCGCTTATGTCGAGCGTGCCCTCCCCCTCGAGAAGGAACATGCACTCCCTGTCGTCTACGAACGCGAGGACGCGGGTGCCGATCTCCCGTGCCCAGACGGCGGAGAAGACGTTTGAGTACATGTGATCGAATCGCCCTCCCCAGCATCCGGTGACGACGACCGTCGCGCCGGGGATTTCCTTCGAGATCGTTTGCAGAGCGAGCTGCAGGTCGGTAAGATCCTTGTCCTGCGGGTGCCTGGTCACCAGTGCGCCAGCCTCCGAAGCGCTCCTCCAAAGATCCGGCGGGGTGCTGTCCGCATCGCCTATCAGCCTGTCCGGAATACACCCGGCCTCGAGGCAGGGTATCAGGCCCGAGTCGGCGCACCAGCGCCTGCCGAAGATCGGCAGAACTCGCCCGAGCCAGGCTGGGTCCGGCCTCCTGCCGCCGGCCACGAGAAGCACCGGGTCCGAGATGTCCAGGCTGTACTTCACCTCGATGCCAGGCAGCGAGAGGGAGAACAACGCTAGTCGACCTCTCCCGACATGACGCGGGCCAGCAGGCTCTTCGCGGTCTCGTCGTCCACGAGGATGTCCCGCGGCTTGGATCCGTCGGGGGGCCCCACTATGCCTATTCGCTCCATGGTATCGACCAGCCTGGCTGCCCTGGTGAACCCCACGCGCAACTGGCGCTGGAGTCGGCTCGCGGAGGCTATGCCGGTGTCCATGACTATCTCCACCGCCTCCTCCAGCAGGGGATCGTCGGCAAAGGACCCCTCGGAAGAGGCGCTCCCGGACTCTTCCGGCCCCTGAGCCTCGATGTCCACGTACTCGGGCGGCCCGAAGTAGTTCTCCAGGTACTCGACGATCTCCATGCTCCTGGCGTCGTCAAGGAAGGGTGCCTGCAGCCTCAGTGGACGCGGATACTTGCTGCTGACGAACAACATGTCCCCCTTGCCGAGCAGGCGCTCGGCGCCCGAAACATCGATTATCGTCCTCGAGTCCGTCTGCGACGGCAGGGTGAACGCGACCCTGGCGGGGATGTTGGCCTTGATCAGGCCCGTTATCACGTTCACCGATGGACGCTGGGTCGCCAGGAGCAGGTGGATGCCGGTCGCCCTGGCCATCTGGGCCAGCCTGCAGATGTAGTCCTCCACGTCCTTTTGAGCGGTGAACATCAGGTCGGCGAGCTCGTCGACCACGATGACTATATTCGGGAGCTTGGCCTTCGGCAGGACCTTCAAGTTATATGACTTCAGATTGCGCACCCTGGCCCTTGCGAACACCTCGTAGCGTCTCTCCATCTCGCGGACAGCCCAGGCAAGGGCCTGAACAGCCTTCTTCGGGGAGACGACCGGCTTCGCAAGCACGTGGGGCAGGCGCTCGTAGACGCTGAGCTCCACCCTCTTGGGGTCTATCAGGATAAGCCTTAGCTCGTCCGGCGTCCTGTGCGAACACAGGCCGGTGATGCAGCTTGTCACGAACACGCTCTTGCCGGAACCGGTCGTGCCGGCGACAAGGAGGTGCGGCAGGTCCTCGAGCCCGACTACGAGCGGGCTTGAGTCCACTCTCATGCCCATGGCGAGCGGCAGGTCGTTCTCCGACTCCTGGAACGCCCTGGACTCCAGTATGGTGCGAAGGATGATGCCCTTCCTCTTCGGGTTGGGTATCTCGACTCCAACGTAGGGCTTGCCGGGAATGGGGGCTTCCACCCTCAGCGACGGCACTGTGAGTGCGACCGCGAGGTCGTTGCTTAGTCCCGACACCTTGCTGACCTTGACTCCGGGCGCCAGTTGAAGCTGGAACTGGATCACCGTCGGGCCTATCACCACGTCCGCCATCTCGGAGTTGACCCCGAAGTCGGCTAGCGTCGCCACTATAGAGGCGGCCTGCTCGCGCACCGTCAGGTTGTCCTCCGCGGTCTCGATATCCTGCCTGGGGCCGAAAAGTTCAAGCGGAGGCGGGAAGGTCCCACCTCTTGCGTTCTCTTCTTCATCTATCTCGCTGAAGTCGATCTCAGGCATCGCTCCATCGGGGAAGTCGACGGCGAGTTCTGCTTCGCGGTCCTCGTCGGGGGCCTTGGATGCCCCCTCGTCCTGGAAATCGGACGGGCTACGCAGGATGAACAGGTCTTCCTGTTGATCAGCCGCCACGGCGCTCTCCTCGGGGAAGTCGTCGGCGGACTGGATCGGTACCTCGGGCGCCTCCTCCTGACTTGGCACAGTCTCAGCCAGTGGCTCCGATTCCGTGTCGCGGACGGGTTCTTCCGCCGGCGGGTCGGAGCTATCTATGTCGTATTCGCCGCTCTCCCTGATCTCTTTCAGGACCTCTTCGGGTATTCCGTGCGCGGGCGGTCTAACCATCACGAATCGTGATGGGAAGTCCATCTCGTCCTCTGGCTCTTTTTGCTCCACCGGCCGAGGGGAGAAATCCGGCTCTTCCTCGTCCTCGTATTCTTTCTTTTTCCTGAGTCTGAACGAGGTCAACAATCCCCGGATAAAAAGAACGACCCTGGAGACTCTGTAGACGACCGAGGCCGGGTTGAATACCCCGTAAAACGTGGCCGACAGCAGGAGTAGGGCGCCTGCGAGAAGCGTCGCGCCGATGTGCCCCAGCTGTCTGTTGAAGAACACTGCCAGGCCCTGCCCCAGGTACCCGGGGGTAAAGAGTTGCACTTCGCTGAACATCCCCACGGTCTGAAACAGGCCGAAAAGGAAGGCCGTGCACAGGAAGAGCAAGAAAGTGCCGACGGCCTGGGACAGCATTCCCGCCGCCCCTGTCTTCAGAAAGTATGAGATGCAGAGGTAACAACCGAAGAGAATTGGTATTACCGTCGCGCCCCCCCAGTTTCTCAGCAGAGAGAAGCGTATCTGCGCGCCCCAGGAGCCCGTGTTGACCGAGAACAGGGAGGCCAGGCAGTAAAGCAGCAGGGAAAAGATCAGAAAGACTACGACCTCTATCCACAGCGCGAGTATACCGCCGCTCTCGCGTCTTCCCGTTCCGCGTTCGGACACCTTGCGCTCGATCGCGGCGGAGCCCTTCTTCGCGGATGGTTTTTTCGTCTTCTTTCCGGAGAAGTAGCCCATTTACATCAGCTCGCCGCCTACGGTAAGGCATCCAACGAGGAGCGACGGCTGCCCGTCGGTGACCGGCACGCTCTGGCCCGATTTGCCGCATATTCCGGGCAGGAAGTGCAGATCGTCGCCCACTGCCTTGATGTCCATCAGGGCTTCCGGGCCGTTTCCAGCGATCACCGCGCCGCGCACGGGGTGCAGGACCCTGCCGTCTTCAAGAAGGTAGCCCTCGGTGACATGAAAGACGAAGTCGCCGGAGGTCGGGTCCACCTCTCCTCCTCCCATCCTTTTAACGAGAAGCCCCCTTCCGGGGAAGCGCATCATCTCCTCCGCGGACGAGTTTCCCGGCATCACGTAGGTGTTGGTCATCCTTGGCTGGGGAGCGGAGCGGTACGAGCTTCTCCTCCCGTTCCCAGTCAGTGGAAGGGATCCTCGCCTGGCGGAGGCGATGTCGCTCATGTATGCCCTCGCCACCCCATTCTCTATCAGAACTGTCCGCCCGCACGGAACTCCCTCGTCGTCGCAAGCGCCGCTGCCTAGACGTCCGGGCATGGTTCCGTCGTCCACAAGGGTCACAAGATGGCTGGCCACCTGTTTGCCGATTTTGTCGCGGTAGACGGAGAAGTCCTTCTGGACTATGTCCGCCTCGAATCCGTGTCCGCACGCCTCGTGGATCATGGTGCCTCCAGCCTCTCCGGACAGCAGCACCGGCATGGCGCCGGCGGGGCACAGAGGGGCTTCCAGCATCATGAGCGCCCGCGAGAGGGCCGTCTCCGCAATGCGAAGCGGGGAGACGGCACAAAAGAAGGCGGGGCTGTCGGAGGGGAGGGCCTCCGATTCGTAGCCGGTCTGAATTGCGCCGTCCTTTTCCACCGTGACCTCCACGCTGAAATAGGTGTAGGACCTGGTGTCCCCCGTGGCCGTGCCATAGCTGTTGAAGACCTTGAAACGCTTGAGAGCGGTGTTAAGGCTTATCGAGACCTGGCGAATCCTGTCGGATCTTTGACGAAGGCTGTCGTTGATCTTGTGGAAGAAGGAGTGGTCGGGGGACGGGAAAGAGGCTCCTGTCTCCATGACCCTGACATACGAGGGGTCGCCCAGCGCAGCCTTCAGCCCTCCGTCCTCCGCCGCGGTGCGAAGGCATGAGAGGCCAGAGGCCAGGTCCGCTCCTGGGGCATACGAGAGGGAGGTTGTCTCTCCCTTGAGGATTCGGGCGCCAACTCCCTCCGACGAGGAGGACGACACCTCCTCGAGCGCGCCATTTTCAAAGCAGCAGGAGTGCGAGGCGGAGACCTCGAAATACAGGTCGGCGAAGTCCGCACCGTCACGCAGCACGGCCTTCAGCATGGAATCCAGCCTTTTATCGACGCTCGTTGACAATTAAATGCCCCCAATACCTTTATCGTGACCGTCTCCTACTGAAATGCAGGCCCCGGTCTCTAAAAGAACCCTGAGGCTGACTCCGTCGCCCTCCAGGTTTCTTAGTAATTCTAACACGTCTTCGCGTCTCTCCGCTGGAAAAAACAGCGATACCCTTCCCGTCCTGATTGCAGGCGGTCGCGGAGGAGACACATTGTCAGTTCTCACAAATCCCAGGCCGTCGTATTCATTCACTATCCAGCTCAATAGTACAATATTTGAGGCCGGCATCTCTATCTCGATGCGTCCCATATCGGGCGGCAATTTCTCAATAGAGGGCGACGTCATTACTTTGCCCTCGCCTTATTGATGTTTTTCTGATGGCCCGAGTAGGTCTCGGCGAACAGGTGACTGCCGTCTGCCTTGGCGACATAGTACAGGTAGTCGTGCGTCTCGGGTGCCAGGGCAGCTCTCCATGAGGGCTCCGACGGGATGCAGATCGGATCCGGCGGCAGGCCGGAGTTCCTGTAGGTGTTGTAAGGAGAATCAATCTCGAGATCCTTGAACAATACGCGGCTGATCAACCGGCCGCTTCTCTTCCAGGCGTATACGACCGTGGCGTCCACCTGCAGGGGCATCTCCTTTTTCAATCTGTTGGCGATCACCCCCGCAATCCTGGGGCGTTCTTCATCCTCGAACCCCTCCCGTTCCACCAGGGAGGCGACGATCGCAAGCTTGTGGAGATAATCGCTGTCCAAAGGATCCTTCGCCAGAGTGGCGCCTATCCTCCTCCACCAGAGTGCGGCTGCGGCGGAGAATAGCTCTTTGTTGTCGGGGAAGGAGAGCCTGTACGTCTCGGGAAGAATGAAGGCGATCCTGCCCTCGGCCGTGGACGGCAGAAGGGGGCGCATTTTCTCGGGGAACAGGGTGTCGTCCGACAGCAGCTGCTCGAGCCCCTCCTCCGTCAGGGGCGCGCCTGCAATCGTCGATCTGACGGAGAAGACGTCGGTCCCCGGTACGAGGGTGACGGAGAAGACTTCGGGCTCGCATCCCCTCATCTGGCGCGCTACCTCCCACGGGAAGCCTCTCCTCACGCGGTAGAGTCCGGGGCGCAGGTTTCGGTCTATCGAGAAGCGGGCCATCCAACGAGCAAGGGCAGCTCCCTCCCCCTCGTCGAGCACTCCTGCATTCACGAACTCCTCGGCGGCTTGCCTGGCGTTCATTCCGGCTCGGACCAGAACTGGGATTCTCTCCCCCCTCCCCTCCGGCAGCGGGAAGGGGCACCGTTCCGGGTGGAGCAGGATCGACCATGCGAGCAGAGAGACCGCGGCAACGAGCAGCAGCAGGATCAGGGCGTTTTTTTTCATGCGACAGGCCTTCCACTCGGAACTAGAGGACTATCGGGGACGGGTGATGACAACGGGAGCACCGCCCTTCATCGTCAAGGTTGATTTCAATCGCGGCGAGACGGCGCCTGCGCACCAGGGCGGCGCCGCACGAACTGCAAATGGTGTTTGATTCCCCGTCCGTATTTCCACGGTAGACCCAGGGCAGTCGATACCTGGCTATTCGCTCGAACTCCTCCAGCAACGCGAGCGAAGTTGGCGGTTCTCTCCACCTGCGGTTGGGGAAGTAACGCGAGATGTGAAGCACCGGAATCGGGTCGAGGGAGGAAAGCCACTCCGTCATCCTCTCGAACTCCCCCGGGTCGTCGTTTATGCCCGGGACCAGGAGGAACGTGGTCTCCACGTGCACGCCGAATTCCACCAGGGCCATTATGCTCCTCTTTACTGTCTCCAGGTCGCCTCCCATGAAGCGGTAGGCCTCCCTGTCGAAGGCCTTGAGGTCGATGTTGGCCGCGGCGAGGCGGGGAAGGAGCTCCTTGAGGGGAGAGGGGTTGATCATCCCGTTGCTGATCAGCACGACCGGGATTCTCTCCTCGGCGAGGTGGGGGCAGGCGTCGAGAATGAATTCCAGCCAGACCACCGGCTCGTTGTAGGTGAATGCCACAGATGGTATCTTTCGTTCCGA
>JAKJGK010000189.1 GCA_022704435.1 Synergistota bacterium
TGTTGTCGAAGTATGGCATTCTCTCGATCGAAATGCAACTCAGCTTGAAGGCGGATCAAGCGGCGGTCAGAATGGACGAGCAGACGGACGAATTCGGTTTCGACTACGTCGATAACGACGGCGAAGCCGTAGACGCAGAGTTCCGGCAGATTGATGACGAGTTCAGCGTGGACATGACTGCCGACGACAAAGCCCTGTTCGGCGGGGCGAATTAGGAAGGAGGCACAATAGTGATACCTATTGACATGGCGCGACCTGCGAAAACCTACACCCGCGATGAAGCGGTGAAGCTGCTGAAGGAAGGGCATATCGTCCGGCACAAGTGTTTCCGCAAGAGCGCAAACATCTACCTGGATGCAAAGGGCAAAGTCATGAGTCCGGAGTGGAGTCGTCCTTCGCGGATGGATGCCGAAGAGCTCCTGGCGAAGTTCAAGGACAGCGAGACGGGTTGGATGGACCGGGGTTTCCGCTATGGCGATGCGCGCGCCGCCCTGCAGTGGATGGAGGAAGGCGGGGTAGTGCAATACGACAGGGCGGCAAGGCACGAAGGTGTCTACTATTTTACCCGTGATGCTGCGGACTCGTTTATTCGCGTTCGCAATACCGATGGACATGAGCACTTGCGGGAAAGCAAAAGCACTTGGCTATCTCTTGAGGGGAGGCGCACCTTCCTCCTCCTCCCTCCAACATGCACGAAACTCACGTATGAGGAGTTGAAGCGGCATCTGGAAAAGGGCGGGAGGTGGACGATAGATTCGCCGGACAAGCAGGATTGGTGGTTCCGGCGGGATGGGCGAGATTACTATCACGGAAACAGCGGAGTCGAAACAAATTCCATGTGCGGCCAGTACGGTTGCGGTATTTCCGTTGAGGAGTTAGACAGAGTCATCCTCCTCCCCCCGCTCGAAGAGATGAAACCCGAACCAAAGCTCGAACCCAAAGACAACGCCAACTTCGAGGAAGCGCAGAGGTGGATGGATATGGGCGGGAAGGTGCGGAAGACCAATAGCAGATTGAAGTGCCCGTTCCGCACAGAAAACGGCAAGATCGAAGCCGTGTCGTCATCGGGAACGCCATGCTCAGATGCGGTCGCATGTTTTGCGCTCGGCAAGGACACCCCCTGGACCCTCCTCCCGATGGACAAGCCCGAGAAGGAGCCCGTCGTGCTGTCTGCGCGGAAGGAAGGCAAGACAGAGGTAACGGTAGAGCAAATCATCGAGCACTTGAAAAGCGGCGGGTGGGTGCACGAGGCAGATTCCAAGCTGATCTACCGATTGGTTAATGGTGAGCTGCGCGTTACGGGGCTCGATGGTATCGAGCAACCCTCTATGTTCGATATACAAGGACGCGCAAAATCCTTGGCGATTGGCGGTCGGGTCGAACTTCTGCCAATTCCCCAGTCTGCGCCCAAACCCTTGACCGCCGACGAGATCATCGAACACTGGAAGAAGGGTGGGTCGGTGCGCGGGGAAGGTTCCGGACTGACTTACCGGGTGGTCGATGGCAAGTTGCGCGTTACGAAGCTCGGGGATGTCGAGCGACCTTCTATATACAACGCACAGGTACACGCTGATTTCTTGGCTACTTGTCAAGTCGAACTTCTACCTATTCCCCAGCTACCCACCCCCGACGAGATCGTCGAGCATCTACTGAGGGGTGGGAAGGTAAAAGAGACCACGCGGAGCGGCAACGTGGGAATCGCGGACAAGACCGGAGATAGGATTCACTACTACATTCCGGCGGAACACAGGCACCTGCATTACTCGTGGGATGCCCCCTGGATAAAGAGCGCCTTCACTGAAGTTCAGCGGAACGGCACTCGGCACGAGTTGCTGTAGGAGGATAACATGAACATCACAAACGAGTCTGTCTGGCAAGAATGGAACGCCAACAACCAGGACGAGTATGGCGGCGCGGTCATCCGCTACGCCGAATGCTGGGCGAATCTGATGGAAGAGCGCATGGCTGGCGGGGCCAAGTTGGAGGACATTGCTAAGAAGTGTAGCCATGACGCCGACACCGAGGGGATCACAGGATTCATGTACGGTGCTGCGGTATGTGTGCTGGCTTCGTGCTGGGAACACGGTGAGACTCTGCGCCGGTGGCACAACTTGGACACACAGGTCAACAGTGAAGGGGAGCGCGCCAACGAGAGCGGCGGGGTTCTCAATCCGGCGATACTGAAGATCAAATAACTACATAAGGGAGGTTTCGACATGAAACTACAGATAGAGGTCAACCTTGACTGGCTCGACGAGAATGGTTCCCTAGATGACCAGGTCAAGCAAGAGGTTGCCGACAAGATCGCCGAGCGCATATCGGCTGAAGCGGTCAAGGAAGTCAGGGAATGCGCGATGGACCAGGTGCACGACAAGCTGGACGCGCTGGTTACGGAGCTGTTCCAGGGCTTCATGAACGAGACAGTAACGGTGACCAACGAATGGGGCGAACCCATTTACAAAGACCAGGGTATCGAGCAGTTGATGAAAGACAAACTCGATAAGGCGTTGACCCAGAAAGTGGATGATAGAGGCAATCGCACGTCATACGGCAACCAGACGCGCCTAGATTGGCTGCTCGACACGAAAGTGAAACAGGTCGTAGCCCAGGCGGGCGAAGCTATCGCCAAGCAGGCCCAGAAGATGGCGGAGAAGGCTCTCGTCGAGACTATGAGCGCCAAACTGAGCGGGGCGCTGCTTGCGCAAGTTGACATCGACAAGATCCTCTCCGAGGCAGCCAAGAAGGGTTAGTCTAGCCCAGCCCCGGCGGCGCACGGGTAACAATATTCATTGGCGAGTCGCGCCGGACTCGCGTAGGGAGGCGTAACGAGTGCAGAATCTCTTGGAGCGCGCTAGAAAGGCGAATCCCGACCGACCTATACCCGTGTTTGAATGCCCCTATGCCGCCGATAAGGCTTGC
>JAKJGK010000059.1 GCA_022704435.1 Synergistota bacterium
CCACGAGCCGGTGGGCCGAGGCGCTGCGCGAGATGTCGGGGCGGCTCGAGGAGATGCCCGGCGAGGAGGGGTATCCCGCGTATCTCGGGACGCGTATGGCGTCGTTCTACGAGAGAGCCGGCAGGGTTGTGGCGCTGGGCAAGGACAAGAGGGAGGCCTCCGTCACCGCGATAGGCGCGGTCTCGCCTCCCGGCGGAGACCTGTCGGAGCCGGTCAGCCAGAATACGCTGCGAGTATCCAAGGTATTCTGGGGCCTCGACGCGAACCTGGCCTACCAGAGGCACTTCCCGGCGATAAACTGGCTTTTGAGCTATTCTCTTTACACCGAGAAGCTTGACGAGCACTGGGATATGAAGTTCGACGACGAGTGGAGTCCGCTTAGGATAGGGGCCATGACGCTATTGGAGGAGGAGGACCAGCTCAAGGAGATAGTCCGCCTGGTCGGAGTCGATGCGCTCTCGAAGGAAGAGCGCATGGTACTTGAGACCGCGAAGTCGCTCCGGGAGGACTTCCTGCACCAGAACGCCTTCCACGAGATAGACACCTACGCCTCGATGGAGAAGCAGTTCAAGATGCTGAGGACCATCCTGCTGTTTCACAATGTCGCAATGGACGCGCTCAGGAAGGGCGCCTCGATGAACGAGGTGTTCAACCTTCCCGTGAGGGAGTCCATCGCCAGGATGCGCTATCTTGAGGAGAAGGAGATCGTAAGGATTGACGATCTCGAGGCCCAAATCAAGAGCGAAGTTGCCGAAGTCACTCCCGTCGGAGGTGAGAACGATGCTGCCTAGAGAGTACAGGACTATCGGAGAGCTGTCGGGACCTCTTCTCCTGGTGAACAAGACTAGGAGTGTAAGGTACGACGAGCTGGTCGAGATCGAGATGGGCAGCGGTGAGAGAAGGCGCGGCAGAGTGCTTGAGATCACCTCCGACCGGGCGCTTGTGCAGGTCTTCGAGGGTACCGATGGAATTGACATAAAGTCCGCCAAGGCCCTCTTCCTCGGAAAGGTACTCGAGTTTCCGGTCAGCCGCGACATGCTGGGCAGGATATTCAACGGAAGGGGAGAGCCGATAGACGACGGCGCTCCCATACTCGCCGAGAAGAAGCTTGACATCAACGGAATGCCGATGAACCCGTTCTCGAGAGACTACCCGTCGGAGTTCATACAGACGGGCATCTCCACGATCGACGGAATGAACCCGATGGTCCGCGGCCAGAAGCTTCCCATCTTCTCGGGGAGCGGCCTGCCGCACAACAGGATGGCCGCCCAGATAGCTCGCCAGGCGACAGTCATAAGCGGGCAGGAGGACTTCGCCGTGGTCTTCGCGGCCATGGGCATCACGTTCGAGGAGGCCTCCTTCTTCATGGAGGACTTCAGAAACACCGGCGCGATCCAGAGGACGGTCATGTTCGTCAACCTGGCGGACGACCCCGCGATAGAGCGAATCACCACCCCCAGGATAGCCCTGACCGCCGCCGAGTACCTGGCCTTCGAGCAGGACATGCACGTCGTCGTGATACTCACCGACCTCACCAACTACTGCGAGGCGCTTCGCGAGATATCGGCGGCGCGCAAAGAGGTCCCGGG
The DNA here is from genome assembly GCA_022704435.1 of Synergistota bacterium. GTDB lineage: Bacteria > Synergistota > Synergistia > Synergistales > Aminobacteriaceae > JAAYLU01. The sequence continues at coordinate 1,590 of JAKJGK010000059.1, forward strand.
CAGGCGCGGCTACCCCGGCTACCTGTATACGGACCTCGCGACAATGTACGAGCGCGCGGGCAGACTGAAGGGAAAGAAGGGCTCGATAACCCAGATACCAATCCTCACCATGCCCGAGGACGACAAGACGCATCCGATCCCGGACCTTACAGGGTATATCACCGAGGGGCAGATCATACTGAACCGGACCCTGCACAGGAAGGGCATCTACCCTCCAGTGGACGTCATGCCTTCGCTGTCCCGCCTCAAGGACAAGGGCATCGGCGCCGGCAAGACTCGCGAGGACCACGCCGACCTGATGAACCAGCTTTTCGCCGCCTATGCGCGCGGGAAGGAGGCAAAGGAGCTCGCCGTCATCCTCGGAGAGGGCGCACTTACCGAGGAGGACAAGTCCTTCGCCAAATTCTCCGATATGTTCGAGGACCAGTACGTCAGGCAGGGAGAGTACCAGAACAGGACGTTCCAGGAGACCCTCGAGCTGGGATGGAACCTTCTCACCGTCATCCCGTTGAAGGAGCTCAAGCGAGTGAGAGACGCCTACATTGAAAAGTATCTCAAGCCCAGGTTGAAGAGCGAGGAAAAGGCCGGCGCCATCTCCGGGGAAGCGTAAGGAGGGGTTGCGATGCCCCGTATGAGTGTCAATCCAAACAGGATGGAGCTTTCGAGGCTGAAGAAGCGCCTCTTCGTGGCCAAGCGCGGACACAAGCTCCTGAAGGACAAGCAGGACGCCCTGATAAAGGCCTTCCTCGAGAGGGCCAGGGAGGGAAAGGCCCTTCGCGAGGAGCTTGAGGAGGAGCTGGCCGCCTGCTACAAGAGCTTTCTCCTCGCGAGGGCTCAGACCCTGCCGGCCATGCTTGAGCAGGCCCTTATGATCTCGGGCGCGAAGTGCGACCTCCGCGTGGACTACCAGAACGTGATGAGCGTCATGGTCCCGGTCTACAGCGTGGACCAGCACGGCTCCCCGCATAATTACGGCCTCGCTACATCCTCGGGGAGCCTGGACCTGGCCCTCGAGAGGTTCGCGAAGCTGATCCCGAAGCTCATCGAGCTGGCAGCGAAGGAGAAGGCCATCCGGTTGATGGCGTACGAGATCGAAAAGACCCGCAGGCGCGTCAACGCCTTGGAGCACGTGCTTATTCCGGATTTCATAGACACCATCCGTTACATAACTATGAAACTGGACGAGCAGGAGCGGTCAACGCTCAGCAGGCTTATGAAGATCAAGGAGATAGTCAGGTCCCACTAGGAACAGCAGAGGAGGGCGGTCTGCGGGCCGCCCTCCTCTCGGTATGCAGCGCGCTGGTCTTTACGGTCTTTGATAGAGGAATGCCCCTGCCGACTCGAAACCGATCTTGCGATAGTCGAATATCTGCTCGGTCGACCCCACCAGCAGGTACCCCCCGGGTCGAAGAGCCCTGAGAAATTTGTGATAAAGGGCCGTCTTGGTTTCCGAGCTGAAATAGATCACTACGTTTCGGCAGAGAATAAGGTCAAAGTCGTCCGAGAAGGAGTCCTCGATCAGGTTCAGCCTCTGGAACGACACCCTCGCCTTTACCTCCGAGTTCACCAGGTAGGTCTCTCCTCCGTCCGCCGTCGTAAAATAGCGCGACACTAGTTCCCTAGGTACATTTACAAGCTGGCGCTTAAGGTAGTGTCCCCGCTTCGCTATTGCGATCGCGCCCTGATCGATGTCGCTGGCCAGCACCGGAGTCTGGGGCGACAGCTTGGCCTCGATTGAGAGAATGGCCAGAGAATAGGGCTCCTCGCCGGTAGCCGATCCGGCGCTCCAGATCTTAAGCTGCTTTCTGCCCCTCGTCCTGATCAGGTCGGGAATCACCACGTCCCTGAGCTCGTTCCACTTGTTCGCGTTTCTGAAGAACTCGGATACGTTGATCGTGAGATAGTCCAAAAACTCTCGGAGTTTGCCGTCGTCCTCCTTGATCGTCTTGAAATACGCGTCGTACGAGGATATGTTCCAACGCTGCATCAGCATATGAACCCTGCGGTGAATCTGGTTTTTATACGAGTTCAAATCCAGCCCTGTCAGCTTCTTCACGCCGTTTTTGAAAACATCGTATTCGGGAGAGTCATAGATGGTCTTCTCGATCATTACCTACCGGCTCCTTCGCTCCATGATGCCCGTCGTGTCCAGGCCGTGCTCTATTGTATCCTATTCCTGGCGATGGTGGTATAATCTTTATCAGGGAGTATCCTTGGTGGCCGCTCTCCTTCTTGGAGGGAGGAAAGTCCGGGCTCCGCAGGGCAGGACGCTGGGTAATACCCAGTTGGTGCAAACCAAAGGAAAGTGCCACAGAGACATACCGCCCTTCCAGGGCAAGGGTGAAAAGGTGGGGTAAGAGCCCACCGGGTGGAAAGCGATTTCCACGCTAGGCAAACCCCGTCCGGAGCAAGACCGAATAGGAGGGAACGAGGCTGCCCGCCGACCCTCGGGTACGGTCGCGTAAAGATCGCCGCAAGGCGCTCTTCAGATAAATGGCCACCCATGACAGAACCCGGCTTACTGGATGCTCCCGCCCGTATGACAAGCAAGACGACCGTCTGAAAGCGCAACGCCCGCCTGTATCACGCGACAGGCGGGCGTTGCGCTTTGGAGGCCAGGTGTTTGATCCACGACGCCTCGTCTTGGGTTGATAGTGCTTACGGCCCATCTTTCTTCTCCATTTTCACAACTAAAGTCCCATGTCTCTTTCCGTTTTGATGGTAGTGTGGGTCTGCGTGGGAGAAAGTGTCTGAAAGTGGGAGGCACGATCATGTTGATGGGGACGTACGAGCACAAGATAGACAGCAAGTCTAGAATCGTTCTGCCGTCCAAATTCAGGGAAGAGCTCGGAGAGAGCGTCTTCGCTACCATTGGCATTGACAAATGCGTCTCCCTCTACTCCTCGAAAGAGTGGGAGAGGGTCATGGAAAGGCTACAGGAACTCTCCTTCTCCAAGAGTAAAAGCAGGGGATTTCTTCGTCTTATGCTCTCCAGTGCCCATGAGATTGCCCTGGATTCCGCCGGACGTCTTCTTGTTCCTCCGGTTCTTCGCGAATACGCTGAGTTCACGCAAGAAGTGATATTCGTAGGAGTAAACGACCACATCGAGATGTGGGACAAAACGAGGTGGATCGAATACCGCCGCCTGGTCCTGGACGATCTGCCGGAGATAGCCGAGGGGGTGGAGGGGTTTTGATCGAGCATGTCCCGGTCCTCATCGGAGAGATTCTCGACATTTATCGGGCTTATCCCTCTCGAGGGCATGTCCTTGATTGCACATTGGGCCTCGGGGGATACGCAGAGGCGATTTTGTCATCGTCCGATGCCAGGCTCATCGGCATAGATCAGGATGAACAGGCGCTGGCCTTTTCCAGAGACAGGCTGCGGCGCTTTGGAGATCGTTTTGATGGTGTAAAGGCGAATTTCAGGTCTCTTCCCGAGGAGGTAACATCCAGAGCCCCGTTTGGTGCGTTTTTTTTCGACCTTGGGGTCTCGAATCTCCAACTCACGGATGATGCCAGGGGCTTCTCGTTTCAGTCGGACGGGCCGCTCGACATGAGGATGGACCTCGCCTCGAACAGATCCGCGGCTGATATAGTAAACAGCGGTACTGAGGGCGAGATAGCCGATATCTTCTGGAAATACGGCGAGGAACGCCACTCCAGGCGTCTGGCCAGGGCCATCGTCCGCCACAGGGAGGCGGTCGGGTCCATAATGCGCACCGAGACCCTTGTAGCTGTCATCAGGGGCGCGCTGCCGGCTCCCGTCCAGAGAAAGATGGGCGGGCATCCGGCGCGCAGGGTGTTCCAGGCTTTACGAATTGCCGTCAACGAGGAGCTCTGCGCCCTGCAGGAGGGGCTTCAAGCTATTCCGTCACTTGCGGCGCCAGGGGCGTTGCTGTTCGTAGTCAGCTACCATTCCCTGGAGGACCGCATCGTCAAGACCGTTTTTCGTCTGTGGAAGGAGCAGGGCAGGGGAGAGATACTATCCAAAAGGCTGATAAGACCCTCTTCAGACGAGGTGGAGTCAAACCGTAAATCAAGAAGCGCCAAGCTGCGGGTTTTCAGGTTCAATCCATAAAGCGAGAGAGGAGGTGCGGTCGAGGTGCATTATCCAGAGGGAATGACCGGGAACGGAGTCGTCTACTCGTTTCGAAGAGCGTGTCCTTATATTATCATAATTACTTTGTTTGTCTTTGCTCTTTTTATGGGCCTCGGGGTTCTTCGCTTATATTCCTTCAGGCTCGAGTGCAGGCTGAACTCCGTAAACAGGCAGATTGATTCATACAGCAATCGCAGCATCGTGCTGAAACATGAGCTGTCCACTCTAGTGTCGCCTTCCCGGGTTTACGGCTCCTCCATAAGGGACCTTGGAATGGCTCATGCTTCCAATGTGCGGGTTCTCAAAATAGAGGAGGGAACTTATGCCAACGCCGTACAGGACGCGACCTTCCCGGCATCTTCGGCATCCGAGAACAGGGGATGGTTTTACTTCTTTCTTGAGAAGGCTATGGCGGGGGAGTAGTTCACCTTCAGCTTGATTGGAGGGAAAAGCTGTGAAACGGCCTTTTTTTTCTCCATGGTTCCTTATCTTTATATTATTCGGGATTGTTATATGGAGGCTTGTTGCGCTTCAACTCTTCCCCGACGCGAGGGTGGAGAGCCAGTCTCGCCGTCAGTACTGGAGCCGCATCCCCGTCAGCACCAACAGGGGGTTGATCTACGACAGAAACGGCAACGCTTTGGCGGTCTCCGTGCCGTCCTCCAGTTTTTTTATCGATCCGGCCTTTTGGGACCCCAAAGAGGCTCATCGCCTGAATGGCATCCTCCCTGGCAACACAGTTCAAAATATCTCCAAACAGCTTTCAGGGCGTTTTGTCTGGGTCGTCCGCAAGGTCGACGAGGATACCGCCGGCAAGATACGCGCACTTGGCCTGGAAGGGCTTTTCGAGGTGGAGGAAAAGAAGAGACTCTATCCAGGGGGTTCACTCCTGGCTCATGTGCTTGGGTTCTGCGATATTGACGACAGAGGGCTCGCCGGCGTGGAGCTGATGTGGGACAGGGAGTTGTTTTCCCCTCCGAGCGTCAGGGTCCTGGCAAAAGAGTCTTCCGGGCGAATGTTCGATGTCACCCGAGTTGACAACGAACCAGTGGAACCCGCGGCGAAGGTGGGAAGTGTCACACTTACGATAGACTCGCGAATCCAGTTTATTATCGAAAAACGACTGGAGGAGGGGGTACGAGCGCATGGCGCCCGGTGGGGCAGTGTCATCTGCATGGATCCTCGCACGGGCGCGGTCCTCTCTATGGCGAGCTGGCCTACGTTCGACCCTAACGTGAGGGCCGCTCTCAAGGATCCGGCCAACTTGATGAACAACAGCATCGGTCGGACTTACGAGCCCGGATCCACATTCAAGCCGATTGTGCTTGGGATTTCGCTTGAGCGCGGCGCGGTAAGGCCAAACGAGTCTTTCAACTGCCCCTACAGGATAAAAATCGCCGACGGTCATGTCACCGAGGCCGGCAACAGTGGCTTCGGAGTTCTGCCTCTGTCAGACATCCTCGCCAAGTCCTCCAACACGGGGATGGCACAGATTGGCATGCGTGTCAGGGCGTACGACATGTACCACTCGCTTAGAGAATGGGGTTTTGGCAAATCCACCGGCATCGAGCTGCCAGGGGCGGAGGATGGCCTGCTGTCGTCCCCGGAGCAGTGGAGGGGCGTTACTCCGTCGAACATCGCCATCGGCCAGGGGTTGGCTACGACGCCCATCCACTTGGCTGCGGCAATTGCGGCGATCGCGAACGGCGGCCACCTGTTCCGTCCATATATAGTCTCGCAGGTCCTGGATTCTTCAGGAAACCTGGTATACAATGAATCAGGAGAGCTGGTTCGGGATGTTCTGTCTCCGCAGGTAGCGGCGTGGCTAAAAAAAGCTATGATCGACACGGTTTTGAAGGGAACCGGCCAGGCTGCGGCTGTCCCCGGAGTGTCGATCGCCGCGAAGACCGGCACGGCGCAGATTGCAGAAAAAGGTAAGTATATCAAGGGCAAGTGGGTCGCCTCGTTTACCGGCTTCTGGCCCTCGGAGGATCCTCGCTATGTCCTCTTCGTTGCCATAGGGGAGCCTGCGAAAGGGAAGTACTACGGTGGAGAGGTGGCCGCGCCCATATTCAGGAGTATCCTCGAGGACATGATGCAGATAGGGTGTACGCGGCTGGTGGAAGAGGAGGAAAGGTGCCGTGGTGTTGCTTTCAGGACTGCCGGCTGAATACGCCGGCCGCTACGGAGTTAATCCGCCGCTGCGATACGGCAATTCCTCGCCCGTTCCGGAGGCGGTGCTGGTTGACGCTGTCTGTAATAGCGCGGACGCGAGTCCGGGTTGCCTCTTTTGTTGCGTGCCTGGTGAGCACACCGACGGGCATACGTTCGCGGAAGAAGCTCTCGCCAATGGGGCGGTCGCTCTCCTGGTCGAACGCCCCCTTCCGGTCGATGCGCCGCAGATAGTCTCGACGAACGTAAGGCGGGACATGGGACGGCTGGCATCCATTATTCATGGAGAACCCTCCCAGAAACTGAAGATGATAGGGGTCACCGGTACGAATGGGAAGAGCACCACAACCTGGATAATCCGCCACATCCTTCATTCGATGGGTCTTCGCGTCGGCCTTCTGGGGACGATCGTCTACAACGACGGGGTCAACGAGGTCGACGCGGAGAGGACTACGCCGGAGAGCTGCGACGTTCAGCGCATGCTGGGACGAATGGTTGAGAACGGCTGCGACGCCTGCGTGATGGAGACATCCTCCCACGGACTGGCCCTTGGCAGGATGGAGGGGTGTTCGTTCGACTCCGCGGTCTTCACTAACCTGAGCGAGGAGCATCTTGATTACCACGGGACCTTGGAGGAGTACTTCGAGACGAAGAGCACGCTCTTCTCCGGCTGCATGAAACAAGATTGGACCGGAGGAGCGAACTGCGACGACTCGTACGGCCGCCTGCTTATGGGCCGATTCCCCCGGAATCTTTCATCTTACGGCATTGATTGCGATTCCGACGCCCGACTGAGGGCTGGAGAAATCGATTGCTCGCTCGAGGGGACGGATTTCACGGTCTCCCTCGCAGGGTTGCCGGAGACGGTGCGCACATTTCTGCCTCTGCCGGGCCTGTTCAACGTGTACAACGCACTTGCCGCCCTGTCCGCGATCCTTCCCTTCTGTCACGACGCGAGAGGCGCGATCCTCTCGCTGAAGTCCATGGTCCAGGTGCCGGGCAGGATGGAGAGGATATCATTCGAGAACGGGATAAAGTGCGTCATCGACTTCGCTCATACTCCAGTCGCCCTGAAAAACGTGCTGACCGAGCTCCGTCGCCTGTGCAGGGGACGAGTGATCTCGGTCTTCGGGCATGGAGGGGAGCGCTTCCAGCCGAATCGGTTTTCACTCGGTCGCTTCGCCGCAGCCCTCTCCGATTCAATCATCGTCACGATGGACAACCCGAGGAACGAGCCTCCGGAGCAGATAGCCGCCCAGATCGTAGAGGGGGTAAAGTCGTCCGGGAGAGATGTCCGGCTGAGGACCATCCTCGACAGGAAGGCCGCGGTCTACTCGGCAATGGACTCGGCCGAGAGGGGCGATGTCGTCGTCATCTCGGGGAAGGGCCCTGAAAAAACTCTACGCATCGGATCCCTGTCGATTGATTACTCCGATTACAACGCCGTGAGGAGCTGGAGCATTGAAAGAGGTGTGCGCATGCTATGAGGCCAGGTACAAGCATCTCCTACCTCGCGTCTTTGGTTGACGCCGAGATCAACGGACCTGACGGACCTCTGCCCGCACGCTTCTACGCGGACAGCAGGCTGGTAGGGGCCGGGGATGCCTTCGTCGCATTTCGCGGCGAGCAGCACGACGGACACGACTTCATAGGCGATGCGGTTTCGCGCGGGGCCTCCCTGATCGTCTGCGAGGACCGTAAAAACGTGCCCGCTCCGGTCGCGTCGATCGTAGTCCGCGACTGCTTTACGGAGATCCCCGAGATGGCCAGGCGATACCAGGAGTCCTTCGGGGATGCTCTCGAGGTGGTGGCGGTTACAGGCAGCGTGGGCAAGACGACTACGCGCGAGGTCATCCGGGCCTGCCTGGCCCCGTCGTTCAAAGTTCACTCCGCCGAGAACAGCTACAACACCCTTATCGGGTGTTCTTTGTCGATCCTGGCGATGCCGGGAGATGCGGAGGTCCTTATCCTGGAGATGGGAACAAACCACCCCGGAGAGATAGCCAACACCGTAAGATTCTTCCCGCCGACACTGTCGGTGATAACGGAAATCGCCCCGGCGCACCTCGAGGGGCTGGGATCCGTGGAGGGTGTTCTGGAGGCGAAATTCGAGATTACTGGATCGCAGAGGCTCAAAAAACTGTTGTACTTCGGGGACAATTCCGCTCTTGCATCGCGGTGCGCATCCATGCCCTCCCGAATTCAAGCTCTCGGCGTGGGGTTCACCAAGAACGACTTCACCATCAGGGACGTGCTTTTCGAGCTCGTGGACGGTGCTCCGAGGCTTCGCTTCGACCTCCTTCACAAGGAGAAATGCCACCGCGTAGTATCGTCGCTGTTCGGGCGACACTCCGCGCTCGCCGCCGCCTTTGGCCTGGCCGCGACTGTGTCGCTGGGCGGCGGAGTAAGCAGCGCCATCTCCAATATCCGTTCAATGGAGGCGCCTCGAGGCAGAGGCAAGTTCATCAGGCTCCTGTCCGGCGCTGTCCTGCTGGATGACTCCTACAACGCCAATCCCGCCTCCATGCGGGCCTGCCTGTCCGAGGCACTTATGATCCCGGCCCGAAGGAGAATCGCGGTGCTAGGGGAGATGCGGGAGTTGGGATTGGAGGGCCTTGAGTACCACAAGGCGCTGCTCCCCCTGCTGAACCAGTTCACCAGGGTTTGTCTCACCGGCGGTCTGTGGCGCGAGGTCTTCGGCGACGAGGCGGCGTGCGCTGGAGTCGAGTTCTTCGACGGCCCCAACACTTTCGCCTGCGAGATTCGCCGAACCCTCGGGGACGGGGATCTACTGGTCGTCAAGGGGTCTCATGGCAACAGGCTGGATCTCCTGGTCGATGCGTTGACGGAGGATGGTGCGCTATGACACAGGGGTGCGTATGGCTCTTCCTTTTCGCAGCGCAGATTTGGCTCTCAAGACACTGGATAGCCAAGCTCAACGAATGGAGAGTGGTCCAGGTCCAAAAGAGCTATGGGCTTCAGAGCCACGTGCTGACAAAATCCTCGACCCCGTCGATGGGAGGAGTTGTCTTTATAGTCATAGTGCTGGCTTTCGTCATCCCGTATGCCCTGGTCTCGGGGACCGGGCTCGCCGACCTGGCTCTGTTTTGGCTGTTGCCGCTCGGCGGTGCCTGCATCGGCTTCGCGGACGACTGGATAAAATTCACCAACAAGTCCAGCGAGGGCTTCCAGAGTCTTTACAAGCTCGCCGCGCAGGTTTTCATAGCCTTGCCGTGGGCCTACTGGGTCGTCTCTGTGAAAGGCCTGTACCTGTGGCCTGGATGCGAGGTCCCGGCCCTTGCGGCGATCCCGTTGCTCACCATAATCTCCATCGGCATGCTGAATGCAGTGAACGTCACCGACGGACTTGACGGGCTGGCCGCCGGCGCTTCTCTCCTCTCGTTCACCGCGGCGCTTGTATGGCTTCCTCTCGTCGGGGTCGCAGAGCTACCCGCCATTGCCGGATCGGCTCTCTGCGCCGGATTCCTCTGGCACAACGCTCATCCGGCGAAGGTGTTCATGGGTGATTCAGGATCGCATTTTCTGGCCGGGATGTTGACATCAATATGCGTCCTCGGCGGTTACTCGATAACGATTGTCCCGCTCGGTTTTCTGTTCGGTCTGGAGATTCTGTCGGTGGCTGTTCAGCTAGTAGCTATTCATCGTTTCAAACGCAAGGTCTTCAAAATGAGCCCGGTTCACCATCACTTCGAGCTCTCCGGATGGAGCGAGACCCAGATTGTCGTTCGTTTTTGGATTGCGCACGGTATAGGGCTGGTTATGACTGCTCTGCTAATCGAAAACGTGTTTTTCTCAAGGGCGGTGTGACGCTATGAAGGCGGGGGAGAATTACGCCGGGACAAAAATCTCGGTCATAGGCGCTGGAGTCAGCGGAGTTGGGTTGGCCCTTCTTGCCCGCAGGCTGGGAGCGCGTGTCTTCGTCTCGGAGGAAAGAGCCATAAAAGAGCCGTCCGTGACCGATCTCCTGCGCAGTCACGGGATAGCGTGGGAGGAGGGCGGACACTCGGATTCTCTCTTCGACTCGGATCTTGTTCTGGTTGGATCCGGAGTGTCGCCGAGGGCCAAACCCGTGCTCGAGGCGATGCGGAGAGGGATCACGGTCCGTGGAGAGCTGGACTTCGTCGCTCCGTTTATTCGAGGCAAGATAGCGGGCGTGACCGGCAGCAACGGGAAGAGCACGACGACCGCGTTGACAGGGTATATGCTCCAGAAAATGGGTTACTCCGCGGAAGTAGCCGGCAACATCGGGAAACCCCTTGCCGGCCTGGCCTTCAAGCCGCGTGATTACGTGGTGGTCGAGCTCAGCAGCTTCCAACTCCATTGGAACACGATCTTCTCGTGCGACGTTGCCATGGTCACAAACCTTGCACCGGACCATATAGACTGGCACGGCAGTTACGAGGAGTACATCGCGGCGAAGGCCAAAATTCTGCAGACGGGGACGCCTGAACGCAGCGCAATAGTCCAGGAGTCGGAACTGGGACTGCTCCTGGGCGAAAGGAACCCCGGGTTTAAACTGTTCGCCTTTTCCTGGGGGCCGCTCTCCGGGGCGAAGGAGAACATGATAATAGCCGACGATGCGGCCCGAATAGTCGCACTTGTGGAGGATGGCGGTGAAACGAGGACGCTCTTCTCCTTCGATGAAGTCCCCATGATCGGGAGGCACAACATCGAGAATGCGGCCTTCGCTGCCGGGGCGGTCCATCTGCTGACGGGATGCGGGGCTGCAGAAGGGGACCTCTTCAAGGGCTTCAAGGGGCTGCCTCACCGTTGTGAATTTGTAGCCACCGTCGACGGGGTGGACTACGTGGACGACTCGAAGGGGACAAATGTTGCCGCAAGTGCAACAGCACTGGCGTCCCTGTCCCGCCCCAAGGTGGTAATCCTGGGCGGACAGGGCAAGGGGGAGGACTATGCCCCTTTGGCGGAGGCGGTGAAAAGAGAGGCGTTGGCCGCGGTTGTCCTGGGATCGGAGAGGGAAAAGATCGTTAAGGCGCTCCGTGATGCTGGCTATCCAAGCGTACACGAAGTCGCGTCCATGGAAGAGGCGGTCGCCCTGTCAGCGCGACTTGCACCTCGAGGCGGGTTGGTACTGCTGTCTCCGGCCTGCACAAGCTGGGATATGTACTCCGATTACAAGCAGAGAGGCTTGCACTTCAGACGAATAGTGCAGGCGCTAAAGGACGAAGAGGCACCATGACCGCCGACGCGGAGCACGTCCTTGAGCTTCGTTTAGAGAATGACAGGCTCGGCGTCGGAGTAGATCCTTTCTTGTGGATCATTCCGCTGGTGCTCAACGCGTTTGGCGTTCTTATGATTTTTTCGCTGACATCGCATACCGCCCTCGAGGAGTTCGGCTCGCCATTTGTTCTAGGCATGCGCCAGGTACAGTGGATGGGCTTCTCGCTGACGGCCATGCTGCTCGTGTACCTGGTCCCGCTCTCCGTATGGAGCAAGCACAGCGGTTCATTATGGTTGTTGTCCATCTTTCTCGTCGTGCTCACCCTGATTCCGGGCGTCGGCATCAAGGCGGGGGGGGCCAGGAGATGGGTCGGCTTCG
>JAKJGK010000190.1 GCA_022704435.1 Synergistota bacterium
ATGGCGTTGTTGGCCGTCTCATTGAACGCCACGAAAAGTCGCATACCTCCCACCGACCCGCAGTGGGACCTGAACAGGGAGAGCAGCCCGTCCCTGTGAGGCGCGAGCTCCTCCACAGTGCTGAAATCGATCGACGACAGGATCGCACCCTCGCCCATCTTCTACCCCTCCTCCGCCTCGGTGACCTCGGATAGATAATAGCACAGCGCGGGCGCAACGAGGTATGCCGCCAGGGCCGGTCGACCCGGGCGGCAGGTCTCATTCTTTCGCGCGAACCTCTACGCCATGGCCGACGCCAGCGCCTTCGCCCTGTCGGTCAGCTCCCACATAGGAAGGGGGTCAAGGTCGATCCGCCCCATGTGTCCGTAGGCCGCGAGCCTTTTGTACTGGGGCCTGCGGAGCTGCAGGTCGCGGATTATGGCGGCGGGGCGGAAGTCGAAGTGCTCCCGGACGAGCTTCGTTATCCGCTCGTCGGGGATCTTGCCCGTGCCCATGGTATCCAGCATGATCGAGACCGGCTCGGCCACTCCTATGGCGTAGGCGAGCTGGATCTGGCACTGGTCCGCGAGTCCTGCGGCTACAACGTTCTTCGCCGCGTAGCGGGCCATGTAGGCCGCCGACCGGTCCACCTTCGTCGGGTCCTTGCCGGAGAAGGCGCCGCCGCCGTGCGCCACCCAGCCGCCGTAGGTGTCGACTATTATCTTCCTGCCGGTGAGGCCGGAGTCCGCCATCGGGCCGCCCTTTACGAAGCGCCCCGTCGGGTTCACAAGTATTCTCGTGCCGTTCTTCATGAGGCGGGCCGGGACGACGGGCGTGACCACGTGCTCGATGATGTCGGCCCTTATCTCGGCCAGGGTCGCCTCCGGGTGGTGCTGCGCCGAAACCACTATGGTGTCCGCGCGCACGGCCTTCCCCCCCTCGTACTCGAGGGTCACCTGGGTCTTGCCGTCCGGGCGCAGGTAGGGTATGGTGCCGTCCCTGCGGACCTTGGCGAGCTGTCTGGCCAGCCGATGGGCCAGGGCTATCGGCATCGGCATGAACTCCTCCGTCTCGTTGCAGGCGAACCCGTACATCATGCCCTGGTCCCCCGCTCCGGTCCGGGCTATCTCCTCCTCCTCCACCAGGTGCTCGCGCACCTCCAGGGCGTTGTTGACGCCCTGCGCGATGTCCCCGGACTGCTCGTCGATGGCGGTCAGCACCGCGCAGGTGTCGCCGTCGAAGCCGTACTTGGCCCTGGTGTAGCCTATATCCTTGATTATCTCCCGCGCCAGCCTGGGAATGTCCACGTAGGTGTTGGTGGTTATCTCGCCGGCCACCATGACCATGCCGGTCGTGCAGAGAACCTCGCAGGCCACCCTGCCCATCGGGTCCTCGCTCAGGATCTCGTCCAGCACTCCGTCGGAGATCTGGTCCGCCACCTTGTCAGGGTGCCCCTCGGTGACCGACTCCGACGAAAAAAGAAACTTCTCTCCGCTCATTTGTCCTTCCTCCTCGACACAGCATAGTAAAAAAGGCCCTTCGCAAGAAGGGCCTTTGACTGTCGACAAACGCGCCCTCTTATCACCCGGCCCAAGGCCGCTGGTATTGGCACCGTGCCTTCACGCAGGTTGCCGGGTATCATCGGGCCAGTCCCTCCACCTCTCTCGATAAGAGTTACAGTTGTATTTCGATTTACAATTATACGGGTTTCTCGCGCGCTGTCAATGCCTCCCGCCGGACTGGCACCAAGAGCGCATCGGTTGACATCCTTGAAATTTAGAGCTACACTTCACTTGTATTACTGTAGCCTGGGGGTGATGGGTGTGATGACTCCGGCTTTCGCAGTGCCCTCGGTCGAGGTGGTGGGCTGGGCCAGGAAGGACTACCTGGATCGCTCCTACCCCGGAAAGCGCTACGACGAGCAGAGGGTCTTCTCGGAGAGGCGGGCCCGCGGCCGGTCGGCTCACGGCGACGGGTCGCTGAGGCGTGCGCTCGACACCTTCCAGGAGCACGCTGCGTACAGCCGCAGGTACCTTCACTTCAACATCGTGGAGGAGGCCGACGTCATCCAGGTGATAGTCAAGGAGAGCAACGACGAGGAGAGGGTGATCCGGAAGATACCCCCGGACGAGATCATCCGTCTCATTGAGCGCCAGAACGAGGCGATAGGGTTCCTTTTCGACCTCACCGCCTGAGGCGGAACCGCGAATAACGCGGCTCCGCCCGTTTTTTTCCGTCCCGCTTCGGCGGCCGCCTACTTGCAGGGGGAGTATCCGCAGCTGAAGCAGTACTCGCACCCGGAGATCATCTCAAGGGGCGCGCCGCACTCCGGGCATACCGCCCCGCCCTGCTGGCCGCCCATGTCCCTGCCTATCAGCCGTTCCAGCAGCACCGCTATGGCGTCCGGGATGGAGCGGGTCACGTGCTTGTCGTCGAACTCGAACAGCCAGTACTCCTTCCCCGACAGACCCTTGAGGGTCGCGATGAAGTCCTCGAGCTTCCCACCGCTGCGCAGACCTATGGATATGGCCCTGGAGAGGGCCTCTGTCATGGCCTTCAGCTCCGACCCGCTCTTGCCGATTGTGGCGAAAACCTCGAATGGCTCGTCTCCGTCGAAGTTCAGGGTGACGTAGATGCTCCCCCACGGCGTGGTCTCCTTTATGGTCTTGCCGAAGACCACCAGTCCGGGCCGCTCCTTGACCCGGCTGGACCGGGCCGGCTTCTCCTCCGTCCTCTCCGGCTTCTCGGGCTTCTTCGCGACCTCGATCGGCTGCATCGACCGGGATCCGTCGCGGTAGATCGTTATCCCCTTGGCCCCCATCTCGTAGCAGCGCCTGTAGATGGCCTTGACCTGGTCCACCGTGGCGTCGTTCGGCAGGTTCACCGTCTTGCTTATGCCGCTGTCCACCACCCCCGCGAAGATGC
>JAKJGK010000060.1 GCA_022704435.1 Synergistota bacterium
AAGTTCGGCATCTTCAACGACCCGACCAACCTGCGCAGCATCGCCACCTCGTTTCGAACGGCGCTCGCGGTGACCGTGGTCTCCACCTTCCTCGGCACCTGCGCGGCCTTCCTGTTCGAGCAGGAGGACTTCCGCTTCAAGGGCGCGCTCTACTTCCTCATGATCGCCCCGCTGGTCATCCCGGGGGTCATACTCGGCATCTCCATACTGATGTTCGCCAACACGGCGGGGATCATGATCGAGGACGCGCTCGGGATCTACATCAAGTGGCTCACGCCCGGATTCTGGCTGGTGGTTCTGGGGCAGTCGTCCTTCATATCGACCATAGTGGCGCTGGTGGTGTCAGCCAGGCTGAAGAAGTTCGACCGCTCGCTGGAGGAGGCCGCGTACAACCTGGGCGCCAACCGGGCCGAGGTCCTCTGGTACGTCACGCTCAAGTAC
The DNA here is from genome assembly GCA_022704435.1 of Synergistota bacterium. GTDB lineage: Bacteria > Synergistota > Synergistia > Synergistales > Aminobacteriaceae > JAAYLU01. The sequence goes on from JAKJGK010000060.1 coordinate 442, forward strand.
CTCAGGCCGTCGATAATCGGCGGCGCGGCGGTGGCCTTCCTGATGTCGTTCGAGAACTTCAACACGACCGTGTTCACGGTGGGATCCCAGGCCACCCTGCCGATAAACATGTACATGCAGGTGCGCGACGGCTCCACCCCGGTGATCAACGCAATATCCTTCCTGCTGATAGCAGGCACGTCCGTGTTCGCTGTGGCGAACCTGTGGGGAAGCAGGAGGAAAGAGACGTAGAGGGGGGCTCTCCTCTTGTCGTCCCGAGGAGCTTGCGACGAGGGACCTCGCTCCGAGCTGCCGATTTCGCAGGATCCCTCGCATTCGCTCGGGATGACATAAGCAGGCGACCGGCGGAGCGTAGCGAGCCGTGTCGATCGCTTGGGCGGCACGCCTCTGGCCGCCTTCCTGTGCGGTCGGGATGACATAAGCAGGCAACCGAACGGGCACGCGCTCTGTCGTCCCGAACGAACGAAGCGAGGAGGGACCCTGCGTCGAAACGCCGCTGAATCGGAAAACGTCCCCGGACAGGATCCCTCGCATTCGCTCGGGATGACAGGGTCTGCGCGGTCGGGATGACGCAAGCAGGCGACCGAACGGGCGCGCTCTCTGTCGTCCCGAACGAGCGCAGCGAGGAGGGACCCTGCGTCGAAACGCCGCTGAATCGGAGAACGTCCCCGGATAGGATCCCTCGCTACGCTCGGGATGACAGGGTCTGCGCGCTCGGAATGACGTCGTAACAGCGCATGCAATGGCAGGCGTTGTGCCATGCCCATGCCTGCCACGTCCCGTCATTTCGACGCGGAGTTCCTGCCGGAGATCTGGACCGCCCTGCCGGTCCGGGCGGACTCGTAGGCTGCGGCGATGATCTCGACGCTCTTGCGCCCCTCCCGCCCGGTCAGCAGGGGCTCGGCCTCGCCTTCGAGCACTTCCAAGACGTGGCGGTAGTATGGGAGGTGCCCGAAGCCGTAGACGCTCGCGGGATTGGTGTTCGCGCCTTCTACCTCGCCGTCCATGGGGTCGGGCGCGTCGAATTGCCACTGCTCGATCCTGTTCAGCGCAACCCCGCCGATACGGACTGTCCCTCTCTCACCGAGGATCGTCAGGCTGCCCTCGAGGTTCTTCGGGTAGGTCAGGTTGGTGGCGTTTATGCTCCCCAGCGCGCCGCTTCGGAACTTCAGGTTGACCGCGATGGTGTCCTCCGCCTCGATCCTCCTCGCCAGCGTGGCGCTGAAGGCCTGGACGGACTCGACCGCGCCGCCCATCCACTGCACCATGTCGACGTAGTGGGAGGCCTGGTTGCTCAGGCAGCCGCCGTCGAACTCCCAGGTGCCGCGCCACCTGGCCTGTTCGTAGTAGTCCTGCGGGCGCGTCCAGTAGACGTTGGACGAGATCATGTACAGGCGGCCGAAGCGCCCCGCCTCGAGCGCCCTTCGAAGGAGGGCGACGCTCCTGTTGAAGCGGTTCTGCTTGACGACGAAGTAGTGGACTCCGCGGGCGTCGCAGGCCTCGATGGCCCGGTCGACCGCGGCGAGGTCGGTCCCGGCGGGTTTTTCGGATAGGGCGTCGACCCCGCGCCTTGCGGCCGCCTCGACGTGGGCGGGGTGAAGGCCGGACGGGGTGCAGATTGAAAGCACGTCGCTTTGAACCTCGTCGAGCATGGACTCCAGCGACTGGAACGGGCGGCAGCCAGTCCTTTCGGCGATGGCCCTGGCCCGTGTCGGGATCGGGTCGCAACAGGCCACGAGCTTCGCGGCCCCTTCTTTCTCCAGTTCGAGCAGGGTGTCCACGTGGTTTTTGCTGATCCGGCCGCAGCCGGCAAGGGCGAACGTGCGCATTCAGATTACCTCCGGAAGAGAGTTGAAATAGGATTCCTCGTCGCCTGCGGCTCCTTCGGAATGACAGGGCAGCGGATGGCTCGTGACCTGCGGCTCCGCGGATCGACACACCGCAGGGTTCCTCGTCGCCTGCGGCTCCTTCGGAATGACAGGGTGTCGGATGGCTCGTGATGGCCAGCGCCTGCTGCGCGACGGGGCGGCGGGTTTAATTCAGCTACAGGAGCACCAGGTTCTCGCGTTTCTCCCCCGCGTAGACGTTCTTCGTGTCCAGGATCAGGCGGGCGTTTCGCGCCACCAGGTCGTAGTCCACCCCGCGCCTGTGGGCGGTGGTTACTACGACCGCGTCGTAGCCTCGCAGCATGGCCTCGTCCAGCGCAAGGGACGTCCTCCGCCCCCCGCTGCGCGGCGCGACCGGGCAGTAGGGGTCCGAGTAGTCGACTACCGTGCCCTTGCGCTCCAGTTCGTCCCAGACCTTCAGCGCCGGGGACTCGCGCAGGTCGTCGATATCCCCCTTGTAGGCCACGCCCAGCAGCAGCACCCTGCTCCCCCTCATCGGCTTGCACAGGTCGTTGAGCAAATCCTGCAGGCGGGAGACAACGTAGGCCGGCATCTCGTCGTTGATGTCGCCCGCGAGTTCGATCAGCCTGGTGTGGTAGTCGTGGGCGCGGGCCTTCCACGTCAGGAAGTACGGGTCTATGGGGATGCAGTGCCCGCCCACTCCGGGGCCCGGGTAGAAGGGGACGAATCCGAACGGCTTCGTCGCCGCGGCGGCTATGACCTCCCAGACGTTGACGCCCATCCTGTGGCAGATGACCGCCATCTCGTTGGCCAGGGCGCAGTTGACGATGCGGAAGGTGTTCTCCAGGATCTTGGTCATCTCCGCCTCCTTCGGGCTCGAGACCGTGAACACCGGCGCCTCGAGCACCGCCTCGTACAGGGCGCGCGCGACCTCGGTGCAGGCTGGGGTGCAGCCTCCGACCACCTTCGGCGTGTTCTTCGTCTTGTAAAGCAGGTTGCCGGGGTCCACGCGCTCCGGCGAGAAGGCCAGGTTGAGGTCGCCCCCTATGGTGAAGCCCCTCGCCTCGAATATGGGTCTGAGCACCTCCTCCGTGGTCCCTGGCCAGGTGGTGGATTCGAGCACGACGAGCATCCCCGAGTGAGCATGCTCGGCCACCGTGCGGGCGGAGGACTCCACGTAGGTCATGTCCGGCTGCTTGTAGTGGTCGAGAGGCGTCGGGACGCAGATCGCCACCACGTCGCACTCCGCTATCCTGGAGAAGTCGTCCGTGGCCGACAGGTGCCCGCTCTCGACCAGGTGGGCCAGCTCCTCCGGGACCACGTCGCCGATGTAGTTCTCGCCGCGGTTCACCTTCGCGCACTTCTCGCCCTGGACGTCGAAGCCAAGGACGCGGAAGCCCGCGCGCGCCTTCTCCACCGCCAGCGGCAGTCCCACGTAGCCGAGCCCCACCACGCCCACCCGGGCGGTCTTGCCCGTTATCTTTTCAAGCAGAGTCATTCGCGCATCATCCCTTTATCCGTCGAAGAATACCTGGTTCTCTATCAGCTGATCGTTCGGGGCCGGGCGCAGGACCCGCCCCGGCACTCCGACCACGATCATGCGCGGCGGAACGTCCCTGGTCACGAGACAGCCGGCCGCCACCAGCGCGTCCTCGCCTATCACGACCCCCGGGAGCAGCGTCGCGTTAGCCCCGATCCGAGCCCCGCGCCTCAGGATCGGCCCGCCGAAGCGCTTTTTGCGCTCCTCCGTGCGGCCGAGGAAGTTGTCGTTGGTGAAGGCCGCGCACGGGGCCACGAAGCAGTAGTCCTCCATCGTGGTCATCGCGGTTATGTACGCCTCGGACTCGATCTTGCACTTGCGGCCGATCGTCGTCCTGTTCTCGACCGTCGCGCCCCTGCCGATTATCGTGAGCTCGCCGATGCGCACATCCTCGCGGATGGTGGCCAGGTCGCCGACGAAGACACCGTCCCCCAGCTCCGCGCCGCGGTAGATCACGCAGTTTGCGCCTATCGTGACCCGGCGACCCACGACCAGCGGCGGCAGCTCTGTCGACCCGCCGGTAGTGGCGGAGAGCGACGCCCTGGCCGGGAGCTTGCCCAGCACGGCGCCATCCATGATCACCGCTCCCTCGCCGACGCGCACGCCGCTTCGTATGACCACGTTGTGCCCGATTATCGCGCCGGGGCCGACCTCCACGTCGCCCTCGACGACCACGTTCCGGCCGATTGTCGCCGTCTCGTGGATGAAAGTGTCATCTAGTCCGCTCATGGTCGCCTCTCTTCGGGGATGATGGATTCCGCGAGTAATAATATTGTTCAAGAGGAGTGATGTCAATCGCTTCGGGCGATAGATGCTGTAAGTCGTCCCGAACGGTAAGGAAGGCGGCCAGATACATGCCGCCTAAGCGAACGACATCGCGGTCGCCTGCTTATGTCGTCCCGAGCGAGCGAAGCGAGGAGGGACCTTACTGCGCGCCAACCTTGACCAGGGTCCCTCCTCCCGATGGTCGTTCGGGACGACGCAGAAATGTCGTCCCGAACGAGCGCAGCGAGGAGGGACCTTACTCAGTGCCAGCTCCCTTCCCAGATCCCTCCTCGCTTCGCTCGTTCGGGATGACGCTGTAATATCCCTCGTCGCAAGCTTCTCGGGGTAAGCGATCGACATCGCGGTCGCCTGCTTACCCTGATTGACAACTCCGCCTCCGGGCAATAATATCGCTCGTAGCACAACATCGGGAAGCACTGAACAACGCCGTTTCATCCGCCGAGCATTTGCTGCCGGCCGGCCTTGCGCCAGGCGAAACGGACTTGATCAGACCTTCCAACAGGAGAAAACACCGTGAAAAAAGTAGTATCCCTCGCGGGCGCGCGCCCGCAGTTCGTCAAGGAGGCAGTCGTGGGCGCGGAGGCGCGTCGCCGCGGCGCGTGGGAGCACGTCCTCGTCCACTCCGGCCAGCACTACGACGCCAACATGTCCGACATCTTCTTCGCCGAACTGGAGATGAAGCAGCCCGACCACTTCCTCGGAGTCGGATCCGGAAGCCACGGGGCTCAGACCGCCGACGTGCTGGCGAAGTTCGAGGTCCTGCTGATGCGGGAGAAGCCCGACACCGTCCTCGTCTACGGAGACACCAACACCACCCTCGCCGGGGCGCTCGCCGCCGCCAAGCTAAAAATCCCGGTCGCCCACGTCGAGGCCGGAATCCGCCAGCACCCCAAGGACATGCCCGAGGAGATAAACCGCGTGCTCACCGACCGCATCTCCGCGCGCCTGTTCTGCTGCTCCGATCTGGCAGCGCGCAACCTCGCCGGCGAGGGCATGACCGCAGGCGTCACCGTGCCCGGCGACGTCATGTACGACCTCTACCTCAAGATGGCGCCGCGCCTCGCACCGGACGAGGCACGCGCCCGCCTTGCCCTCGACGAGGGCGGCTACATCGTCGCCACCATCCACCGCGACTTCAACACCGACGATCCGAAAGCCCTTGCCGGGATCCTCGACGGCCTGAACCGCGCGCACAGGGAGAGCGGCCTCGAAGTCCTGCTCCCGCTCCACCCGCGCACCCGCAAGCGCGTCGCCGAGTTCGGCCTGGAGGACAGCCTGCGGCATCTCCGCGCAGTCGAGCCCATCGGCTACCTCGACCTGATGTCGCTGACGCTGCACTGCGCAGCCGCGGTCACCGACAGCGGTGGATACCAGAAGGAGGCCTACTACGCGGGCAAACGCGCCGTCGTGCTGATGCCCGACACCGGGTGGCGCGAGCTGACCGACGCCGGGTGGAACCTGTTGTGCCCCCCGGACGCCGAACGCATCGCAAGCGCGGTCGCAGAGGCGCTCGCCCCGGCTCCGCGCCCGGAAAACATATACGGCGCAGGCGACGCGGGAGAACGCATAGTCGAGAGCTTGGCGGAGTGACCGGAGAGACCTCGCTCCTGTCATCACGAGGCAGGTTCATTGCCGAGGGATCAGCTTTCATGGAGGATGTGACCTTCTGCGGATTGTCAGCGACCCTCTTGAATGTTACAATTGTAGTAAAAGAGAGGGGGATTTTGCATGCCTGCTACAGCGAAAATAAAGAAAGAAAAAAAGATCTCGGGGAGAGATAAGAGCGAGCCGACGATTCCTGTCAGGGTAAGTCGCTCACTCTACGGGGATGCGCAAAGGACTGCGCGCGCCGAACACCGTACTATCGCCGGACAGGTGGAGTACTGGGCGCGGTTGGGGCGCGCCTCTCTTGACAACCCCGACCTTCCAGTCGAGTTTGTTCGCTCCATTCTAGCGGCGCAACTCAGACAGGAAATTGAACCGTTCGTCCCGGAAGGGTGAAAGATGGCCTCTGCGAAACCTCAAATCATCGTTCTTCAGGAGCGAGAGTTCAAAGTCGCGTACAAGAAGCTCCATCAGAACCAGAAGAAAGCGGTGAACACCGCGGTACTCGAAATCGTGGACAATCCTTTGGCAGGTGTCGAGAAAAAAGGCGATCTAAAGGGTGTATACGTATACAAATTCAAATGTCTCGACAGGACTTTTTTGCTGGCCTATCAATGGGATCCCCTGACGAGAACACTTCTGGCACTCGGCGTTCACGAAAACTTCTACCGAGATATGAAGCGAAACTTGTAGTAAACAATTAAGGAACCTCTGAACAAGGTCTTTCCATCAGCCGGAGCATTTGTCGCCGACCAGCCTTTAGCCAGTCGGAAGGGACTTGATCAGACCTCCCTAAAGAGTGCCTTTTCTGACCAAACTTTCCAGTTCAAGCTCTTCTTGGAAGCGAAGCAGAGCGCTGCGAACCATCATGCTTTTATCCTTGAATCCATAGGATCTATGATCATCCAGGAATTCCGCCAATGACTGGGTCAGGCTGATTTTTGTTTGCAGCATTTCATCACCCCCTGAAGAAGCTTTTCAGACACTCATTATAGGGTCCCGTTTTAGGGCTGTCAAAAGGGGTCGGGTCAATTCCGGATGTCGCTTGACAACCCCTGTCCTCCCAAACGCACGAAGCCATTCCTGTCGTCCAGAACAGCGCGAAGCGTCGGAGAGACCTCCCCCCGAGCCGGCGACCATCGCAGGATCCCTCGCTGCGCTCCGGATGACAGAGTCTGCTCGCTCGGGATGGCATCCCCTGTCGTTCCGAACGACGAGGATGGCGGCCAAGGGCGTGCCGTGCAAGCGATCGGCGCGAACGGAGAAAACATAACTGCAATTCGCGCATTAATCACGTGCGCCGAAATATTTTCGGAACCACTGGACATGCTTTGTTATCTTGGGCGAACCGAAAATTATAGCCAACTCCTCCAATAAGACGAAATCAAGGCCCGCCGCCTCATCCTCGTCAATTCTCAGGTCTTCGAAGAAGAAATCCTTCCAAAGGGAGTAGTTGGGCGGGGTGTATCTGGTCGTGTACAGCAGATCAAGAAGCGCCTTCTCCCTGACCGCTGTTATGTAGCCGGGAGGGTCGGTCACCCTGTACGTTCCCCTGAAGACAAGGTAGGCAGGAAGCCTCTGCCAATGGATGCTCCCGTATGGGGTGTCCAGACTGCTGCTCCTCCTCGAGCTTACAGCCGTCACAGAGACTACGGCGTCAGGAATCAACCCCGCCTCGAACAGCACAAGGCCGCCCGAAACCGCCGCCGGCCCGTTGATATTGCAGGCAAGATAGCGCAGCGAGGGTTCTCTCTTTCGCAGAAGGGGGGCAAGGCAGTACCAGTTCTTCTTCAGCCTTTCCATGTACCCGGCTGAGATCAGCCCCTCGATCTTCTGCCAGATATTTACATACCCGGCCTCCCTGAGCCTGTTTTGAAGCACCCATCCGGGAATCTCGGGCTCCAGGCCTGCGAGCAGCTCCAAATCCGTCATTCAATCGTCATCTTTCCCTAGGTTTCGATTTTTAAACGTATAACATCTAGTTTCTAGATTTTACACTACACTAAAAGAAAACGCCATGAGACCAAATGTCGGATTTCATGAGCGCTGTTTCTCCACCCCGTTTCTCGAAAGAATAAACCTGCGGGCGGCGTCAACGACCTTCTCCTGTTGGCGAAACCGGAGGACAAGCGACATATCCGGACGGGGTACTGAAATGGAAACGAGCCGTACAAAGTCTCGGTCTCCGGCGCAAGGGCGAATTGTGTTTGCTCGGCGTCAATCTTCACCCTCAAACTTTCCGACCTGCTGATCGGCAGGACAACGCTGCTTGTGGCAACATCTCCCGATTGACTCTTTGCAGTGAATTTTACCTGCCCAATTCCAATCTCCTCAAAAAAACGGGAAAGTGATTCTCTGTAGGGCAAAAGAGTGAAATCTGAAGCAGCCGAATCCACTGTGAAGTCAAGGTCTTCTGAAAACCTTGGCAGCCCGTGAAATATGCGCAACGATGTGCCTCCGAACAGAGCGGCATGCCTGAAAAAACCAGTCCGCAATGAGAGCCCCATCAGTATAAGATTCTGGAATTTTTCCAGCGCAAGGAATTTCTCACCTGCTGCCACGTGCTTTTTCAGCTCTTCAAAAATTGTATTCACCTGCCATTCGCAAAGCAAAGGACAGAAACGCGCATCGCGCCCGCCCGGAGCCGGTCGTTGGCTCAGCTTCGCTCGTCGCGGATGCGAAGCACCTCCTCCTCGGGAAGATCCACGCACTCAGCGACGACCTGCGGGTTTAATCCTCTGTCCAGCAACCTGGCGGCGGCCTCTCGCCTGGCCTCCTCCTTGCCGATGAGGATGCCTTCGCCCATGAACGCCTGGAGGTCCTTCATCTCCTTGTCGAGGAATTCGGCCTTGCGCCTCTTGTCGGCCAGCGCGGCAAGCTCGGGGAGGATGGACTCGAGCATCTCGTCGAAGTTGGTCTGCATTAGGGTCTTCCACATGGAGTCGCCGTCGGATCGGTCGTCGTCTTTCCTTGACGAGGCGGAGTCGCTGTTTGCGGAAGATCCAGAACCCGTCTCCGAAGAGCTTGTGCCACCCGTAACGCTCCCGCTGTCAGAGGTAGTCGGCGTCTTTTTTATTTGCGCTTCGTTCGGATCTACGGCTTCTTCCCTTGCTGCATCTGTCTTTTTTACGTACGATGGCCTCCAACTCTCCTCGTCTACCATGCCCTCCAAGTTGTCGAAACGTTTTATGAATATTATACGGCACTGCGGAGGTTTGTCCAATCCTCCGCCGGGTCGAGGGGAGGGACCTCGGTTTTTTACCGGCGCCAGACTCAAGATCCCTCACTGCGTTCGGGATGACAGTCAAACTGCGTTCATTCAGACCATCCCTAGAATGCGTTCTCCGTCAATTGACGGCAATCCTCTTCTTCGCAAAGTTCCGTATTTAAAGCGGCGGAGCGCGCCAACCTTTCCCAAATAGCCGAAGGCCAATTTACACACTAAAATGGACTTGACACCCTCGTGCGCGCCATGGTGTATTATATGAGACGCAAATTTGAGGATACTATCTTTCGCTGTACCCGGAGGACGGAATGGAAACGGATTTTCTGGATGCGCATGAACGCCATTGGGAGGATGGTGAGCTGTTGTTTGACAATACGAGGTGGGCCAATGCGGACCACCTCTACGGCATCGCGGCTGAATGCGGTCTGAAATCATTGATGGCGGTCTTTGGAATGCCGTTCGATGCAGCGAAGGGCAGGCCGGCCGATGTTGCCGACTGCAAGCATATTGACGCGATCCAGAGACGATATGAATCATACCGCTCCGGCTGCCCTTTCGGAGCGGGGTATGCATTGCCTGATTCCAGCGTTTTCGACGATTGGGACGTATCGCAGCGGTATTCTCACAGAAGTGTCTTTGACAGGGATCGAGTCGATAAGCATCGAGGTGGAACCGAAGCCATCCGGGGATTAGTGCAGCAGGCTCGAAGGGAGGGACTGTTGAAGTGACTACCTTTGACGAAACGCTACCCATAATTGCAGAAATTTTAAAGAGACACAAGGCAGACTTGTCCGATATGGACTGGCTTCTGGTAAACCGCGATCTCAAGGGGAAAATCCGGTTGATAGCCCCTGTGGAGGTGTCGGAAAGCAAGCTTGCCCCAACGCTCGAAGAAATAGCCAAAGAGCTGGAAAGCAGACTGGGCGACAGGGCCTACCCCGCAGAATATGCCATACTTTATGATGAAAACCGTGAGGATGCGTGCAAAGGCGCGTCCCTCTTTCCGCTGGAGGGTTTTGACAACATCGAGGTGGCGGACCGGCTACCTGTCTCCGGCAACTGGCTCTCTTTCGCCCGTGAGGATTCAGGAGCCCCCCTTGTCGTTTTCTTCTCGGTCAAAGGCGGCGTTGGTCGTTCCACAGCGATAGCGGCCTCGGCTCTATCGTTGGCGCAAAAAGGCAAAAAAGTCCTTGTACTCGATATGGACCTCGCATCTCCCGGGCTTTCATCCGCCTTGCTCCCGGAAAATCGTCGCCCGGAATACGGTATTGTGGACTGGCTTATTGAGGACCTGGTCGGAAACGGCAACTTCATCCTGGATAGGATGTATGCGAAGAGCGATATAATCCGCGACGAAGAGGTCTTCGTAGTCCCGGCGCATGGACGCGAGCCTGGCGAATACGTCTCGAAGCTTGGCAGGGCATGGATGCCCGTCGTGAGGGATGATGGAGCCACCGAGAGCTGGCCGCAAAGGTTGCGACGCATGGTCGACGAATTGAAGAAAGCTCTGGACCCTGAAATTGTGCTGATCGACTCGCGCTCGGGAATTGACGACCTGGCCTCGGCCTGCGTCACCGACCTTGGGGCTAGGCTTATACTTTTGTTCGCGTTTGACGACGAGCAGACCTGGACGGGACACCAAATACTATTCCGTCACTGGCGGCATGCTTCAGTGGCGAGAAAAATACGGGAGCGATTACAGCTTGTGGCGGCGATGATGCCGGAGACCGATACGTTGGAGCGCCTTGAGGAAATGCGGGAGGCCGGCTACGAGTTGTTCGCAGCGGAAATGTACGATGCCATTCCTCCCGGTGAAATGATAGAGGAAAGATGGAATTTCGAAGAATCGGATGAATTTGCACCGCACTCCCCATGGTTGATTCGTCGACATCAGGGTTTCACCTCTCTGAAAACCCTCCGCGGTCGCCTTTCTAAAATCGAAGAGAGTACGGTGGCTCATGTATTCGGGCCGTTGATTCAAGGCCTTGGCGAACTTATCGAGGAGCGGGACTCCGATGGATAACGCTGCGGAACTCCGACAAGCCATGCTTGCCGCACCGCTCGAATCAAGCAGCTTTGGTGAAGAACCCCTTCCAGGAACGCTTTACATACCACCGTCGCATGTCAAAGCGCTGCGGCTTGATGTACACCTTGTCGTAGGAGGAAGAGGCGCGGGGAAGTCATTTTGGACCGCCGCGCTGCTTTCGGGCGATCTGCGTGCAATTATTGACGGCGCAGCTCCGGAACTGGAGAATGTCGACATCGTCACGGGCTTTTCCGGTCGCGGCGACACCGACGCGTATCCTAACGAGGACGTTTTTGCGAAACTGCTTGGCGAGGGATACGATCCGTATGACATATGGCGGACAGTGATGCTGCGCCATATCATAGACAGTCGCGTCGTCCCCGAAGGATACTGGCAGGATAAAATTGCCTGGTTCAAGACCAGTCCGGAGGAGGCCGAGCGGGAGCTTCGCTCTGCCGATAATTCGGTGAGCAGGGACGGGCGTCGAAAGCTTGTTTTGTTCGATGCGCTTGACCGCACCAGCAGTGATTGGGACAGCATGGACAGGATTGTTCGGGGACTTTTGCGCGCCGCGCTTTGGCTCAGGTCGTACACCTCATTCCACGCCAAGATTTTCCTGCGTACAGATCAGTTCGAGCGCACCGTCACGGATTTCCCCGACGCATCCAAACTGCTTGCGACACGCGCGGAACTGTCCTGGGCTCGCCACGACCTTCACGGTTTGCTATGGCAACGCCTGATCAATACACAGGGTAGCCACGGAGAGGTCCTGCGCGAGGCATACCGCTCGGTAGTCGGTGAAGCGCCAAAAAGAGTCGAAGAAATTTGGCTTCTTCATGAGGAGGCAAAGCGCGAGACACCCTTGCAGAAGCAGCTTTTTGAGAAACTCGCGGGACCTTGGATGGGCCGCGACCGGCGCAGAGGCGTCCCTTACACCTGGTCTGCGGGGCACCTTGCGGATGGCAACGGCCAGACCTCGCCCCGTTCCTTTCTTGCCGCTCTCCGGCAGGCTGCTTCAGACACTCAAGAGCGCTACCCCGATCACGAGCGCGCCTTGCACTACGAAAGCATCAAACGCGGTATCCGCGAAGCCTCCGAGATACGGGTAGACGAAATTTCAGAGGACTACCCGTGGGTGAAAGACGTATTGTCGTGCCTGGAAGGCCTGACAGTCCCGTGTGAGTACGATGCCGTCATTAAACGCTGGGAGGAAAAATTCCCCGATGGACCGGACAGCATTGCCACCAACCGCCTGCCGCCCCAGCATGCCAGAAGAGGATGGGACGGCCTTAGGGAAGACCTGTCGCGACTTGGCCTGATCGAGGTGAAAAGCGACGGCAGGATAGATATGCCCGACCTTTACCGAGTCGGCTTCGGCCTGGGTCGCAAGGGTGGAGTCAAACCGAAGGGATGAAGACCCGCCTCCCGTTGGTCCTCGGGATGACAGCAATTGTCATCCCGAGGAGTGGTTTTTACGACGAGGGATCTCGCCTTTGATCTTTTCCAACCTCTTGAAATCCCCATTTGACACAACGCATTTCGAGTAATAAAATTACACGCAATCACACGGCGAATAGACGCCGCACGGAAAGGGACGTGTTTGCGTGAGCAAAGACAAGGCGAGCCACCAGGCACCCGCCGCAAAGGGCGACACCGCCGCGGGCGCACCTCGTCCAACCGCCGACCATACCACCCGCGAGCCGACCGCCGTCCGCAAGCTCTACGATATCTTCACCCCCCGCGAGCGGGCGCAGGCGCTGCTGCTCTTCATCGGCAGCCTCGTCACCGCGTTGCTGCAGACAGCGGGCGTGGCCGTCGTATTCCCGTTCATCAACGTCGCCATGAACCCAGGCGCAATCCGCGAGAACAGGTGGCTCGCCGCCCTCTACGCGCGGGGCGGCTTCCCCGACGCGGACTCGTTCATGGTATTCCTCGGC
>JAKJGK010000191.1 GCA_022704435.1 Synergistota bacterium
CCCGCCGTGAAGGGAGCGGCGGAGGGGGTGGCTTCCGGCATAGAGTCTCGCCGCCCGGAGAGAGGTTGCAGTCCGTGAGCAGAGGAGCGGGGGAGGCTGGGAAGAAAGAGGTGCGCCCTACGTCCGGCATCGTGATGGGGGCTCTGTTCAACATACTCGGCGACCTGCGCGACCGATCGTTCCTCGACCTCTTCTCCGGGACGGGGAGGGTGGCGGCGAGGGCGCTTGATCTCGGAGCGTCGCCCGTCTACGCTGTGGAGTCGATCCGTGCCCGCTCCGACAGGATCAGGGCGATGCGGGACTGGGGTCCGTCCTTCAACCTCGTCGCGATGGACGCGAGGCGCGCCCTCTCCATGTTCACGAGGCGGGGCGCGAGGTTCGACGTGGTGTTCGCGGACCCGCCCTACGGGGCCGGATGGCCCGCCGAGCTTCCGGGATTGCTCTTCCCCGAGGGCGGAGGCGTCCTGAAAGAAGGCGGGGTCGCGGTGATCGAGCACTCGGTCAGGGAGGAGGTCCTCTGCGGATCCGCGTGCGTCCTCCTCGACAGCAGAAGCTATGGCGACACGGCCCTGTCCTTCCTGGGCCACGCGGCGGCCGGCGAGGTCCGCGAGAGAGGAGACGATGGAGAGTGAAGGGAAGCATAACCGCCGTGTACCCCGGATCGTTCGACCCGATCACGAACGGGCACATCTACATAGCAGAGCGAGCCGCGGCCCTTTTCGACGAGGTCGTGGTGAGCGTCCTGCTCAACCCTCAGAAGAAGGCGGCCTTCTCGGTGGACGAGCGCAAGGCGATGGCCAGGGAGGCCCTGAGCCATCTGAACAACGTCAAGGTCGGCGCCTTCTCCGGGCTGCTGGTCGACTTCCTCAGGCAGGAGAGGAGCAGGATCATAATCCGGGGGCTAAGGGCTCTGTCGGACTTCGAGTACGAGTTCCAGCTGGCCCTCATGAACCGTCAGCTCGCCCCGGACATCGAGACCCTGTTCATAGTCACCGAGGCCAGGTACTCGTACCTGTCGAGCAACGCGGTCAAGGAGATATACCAGTTCGGCGGGGCGGTGCACGAGATGGTCCCGCCAGGGGTGTACAGGCGACTCAGGGAGCGCTTCCCTCTGCCGCACACCCTCGCCCCGTGAAGAATCGCCTCCTCTTCTCGGACCCCGGCAGGAAGGAGTCTGCGACGCACTCCCACAGGCCGGACGCCCTGGTCTCGATGGAGGCGAGTTCCCTCTCGGGGCCTCGCCCGTGCAGCAGGGGCTTCCCCCTCAACGGGAAGGAGGCCCTCTTGCGCATCGTCCTCAGCATCTCCACCCCCCTGTCGTTGGCGGCGAGCGGCTGTATGTAGGCGGGGCCGGACCTCTGCAGTCGGATGTTCTCCTCCTGCCCGATTCCGAGAAGCAGGTGGATGACGAGCCTCTGTATCCTGCCCCGGGTGTACCTCCCGGTCACGCACCTCCCCACGAACTCCTCCCACGAGCCGCATTCGGCGGCCAGGCGCGAAAGCCTGTTGCCCACCCCCTCGCTCATCCCGGAATAGGCGGACAATGATTCCCTCGGGGTTCCAAGCAGCATGGCCCTCGCAATCCTGAACAGGATTTCGTTGGAGGTCGCGCACCTGCCCTCCCTCAGGCGTCTCGCCAGGATGTCGGACGTGGTCGTCGGCATCGATGCGAGGACGCTCTCCAGCCCCTTTTCCACCAGGGAGCGACGGATGGCGGAGGCACCAGCGAGGACTACGCCCCCCTCCGGAGGGGGAAGTGTCGAGTCGTGATACCCGCCCCCCATCCTCTGGACGGGTATGCATCTGATGTCGAGGGACGATCGGCGAATCCGCTCCATGTACGCCACAGCGAGCGAGTTGTTCGGCCGCGAGATGAATTCGCCGTAGCAGGGATCGACCTCCGACAGGGCGAGGGCCCGGGCTTTCACGTAGGAAAAACCAGAATTAAGATGTTTTTTCAGAGAATCCTTGAAAGTTATTGGTTCCTGGACTAAAATATCCAGGAGTTGCGAGATGTCGAAGACGGGGTCCTCCATCCCGAAGGAGATGAATCGGACGATCCCGGTGGCCGCAAGGGTGTCCACCCCTCCGGCCGCGAATGCGCCCGCGCTGTGGCAGGAGAAGAACGCCGGCAGTCCGAGCACCAGGTCGGCGCCCGCCGGCAGCGCGCACTCGGCACGGTCCCACCTGCTAAGAAGAGCGGGCTCGCCCCTTTGGGTGAAGCTGGAGGAGAGGACGACCACGACACCATCCGCGCCCGACAGCTCCCTCGCCCGGGCGATGTGATACTTGTGTCCGTTGTGCAGCGGGTTGTACTCGGCGATAATGCCGACGTTGTTATCATCTATAGCGGCAGGCCCCCTTTCGCGGTCCAAGATACACCCCGTGAAAGCGCCTGGTCAAGACGAGAGGAAGGGAATGTTCTCATGAAGGTTTTGGTCGTCAACTGCGGCAGTTCGTCCCTCAAGTACCAGCTTTTCGACATGACGGACGAGTCCGTGCTGGCGAAGGGCCTGGTCGAGAGGATCGGCATCGAGGGCTCGCGCATCAAGCACACCAGGACGGGTATGGACACCGTGATCAAGAACATCGACATACCGAATCACAAGGCGGCGTTCAAGATCGTGGCCGCCGAGCTGCTGGATCCCGTGAACGGCGTGCTCAAGAGCCTGGACGAGCTGTCCGCGGTCGGACACAGGGTTGTGCACGCGGGCGAGCGCTACGCAGGGTCCGTGCTGATCACCCACGATGTGATAGACGCGCTCGAGGAGTGCGTCCCGCTGGCCCCGCTCCACAACCCTGCCAACCTGATGGGCATCTACGCTGTGACCGAGGAGCTGCCCAACATTCCCCAGGTCGGGGTGTTCGACACG
>JAKJGK010000061.1 GCA_022704435.1 Synergistota bacterium
GTACTCGTCGCCCTCGCCGATCAGGGCGGAGGCGCTGGTCTCCATGACCTGCAGAAGCTCGTCTCCGGTGACCTTGCCGACGTACAGCGTGTTGCCGAAGGGCATCATCTTGTTTATCTCCGCGTACGATATCTTCCCGGCAGGGTAGACCTGGTCGCCGCGTATGCCCCCGCCGTTGACTATCGCCACCTGGGATCCCGCCTTCCACCTGAAGGCGTCTGCCACCAGGTTGCCCAGGTTGGTCTCCTGGCAGCGGATCGCGCCCTTGCGCGCGTCCATGTCTACAGGCTGGTCGGCGATCGGCTCGGAGAACCTCTCCTCCAGCTCCTTGCGGAACGGCTCGATCAGCGCAGCGATGTGCTCGTCCTCGGCGACGGAGGCGTCAAGCTCCTGCACGCGCCATGAGGATTCCGGCGAGACCGCGCCATCCTTGACCGCCAGCTCCATCACCCCGAGGTGCCGAGCGTAGGATCCCGCCTGGCCTATCAGGGTCTTCCAGCCGCCGGGGCCCTCGACGAACTCCCCCTCCTCCATGAGGGTGTGGCTGTGCCCGCCGATTATCGCGTGGATTCCGGCGACCTTTGAGGCGATCTCCCGGTCCGCGTCAAGCCCGCAGTGGCTCAGCAGGATGACGGCGTCCGGCTTCTCGTTCTTTAGGATGTTCAGCATCCTTTCGGCCTCCGCGGGAAGGTCCTGGCCGGGGCGGAAATCCTCGCTCCCCTTGGTGACGAAGGCCAGCGCCGGGGTCACCAGGCCGAAGAAGGCGACCTTCATGCCGTTCTCGGCGGTCTTGACGAAGTACTCGGGCAGCGGGGCAGGGGTCCCGTCCTTCAAGCGCAGGTTCGAGACGACCACCGGGAACTCCGCGTAGCCCAGCGCCTCGAAGAACACGTCCTTTCCGAGGTCGAATTCGTGGTTGCCTATCGTGCCGACGCTCAGGCCCATGGCGTTGAAGCCCGTCATCTCGGGCTTGCCGTGGAAGTAGAAGAACATCGGCCCCTCGTTGATGTCGCCCGCGTGCACGAAGAAGAAGTTGCCCGGGTCATTCGCCCTTATCCCCTCCGCGACCGTGAAGGCCTTGGCCAGCCCGCCCGCTTCCTTCTCCGGGTAGATTCGACCGTGGACGTCGTTCAGCGAGACCAGGGTCAGCCTGCCGTCCACCGCGGCCGCCGCCGCCGCGAACGACAGCGCCAGCGTCAGCGCCAGCAGCGCGACCGTAATAAAGCGCCTTGTCCTCATGATGCACCCTCCTTGCATGATATTCCGCGCCCTTTGGGGGCGGTGACCACGATTATAGCTCAAACGGCCCCCGGCGAGGCAGGGGCGGGACGAACGGGGGCGTCCTGCGGAACAGGGTCCTCTGCTCGAAGGCGTACGCGATGGAGATCAGGTTCCCCTCGCTCCACGGCCGCCCCATGAACTCGATGCCTATCGGCACTCCGACGGGGGCGTCCCCGGTCGGCCTCGAGAAGCCGCCCGGCAGGGTTATGGCAGGGAAGCCGGCCGCGGACGCCAGGGCCCCGTTGCGCTCCGTCTGAGGCTCGCCCACCGGGACGACGAGGCGCTTCTGGTGCGGGTAGACCAGCGCGTCCAGCAGGAGGTCCGCCATCAGTTTGACGATCCGGGTCCTCAGCACGAGTCGGCGGATGGTCCGCCTGCGGTACTCGTCGCCGTCCCTGCCCAGGGAGGCGGCCCTCCTGAGGTTGTCCACTATTCCGGGGTGGACCTCGCCGGAGTCGGCAAGCTCCTCCAGGGTGCGGTAAGCGGTCTTCGCGCCCAGCCCGTCGAGGTAGCCCTCCAGGTCGTCCCGGAGGGTGTGAAGGTGGACGCTGACCTCCGACACGACATGGTTCGCGTCGAACGGCTGGTCGACGTCAATCACCTCCGCCCCGGCCTCCTTCATCTCGTCCAGGCAGCACTTCATCGCGAGGTTTACCTCCTCGTGCTCGGGACCGTCGCCGAACAGGGATCGAAGGACGCCTATGCGCTTCCCCTCGAGCCCGTCCGTGCGCAGGCAGGAGGCGTACGAGGCCGGCATGTTGCCGACCGACCAGGCGGTCGCGGGGTCGTCCGGGTCGAATCCCGCTATTGCGTCTAGGACTATCGCGGCGTCCGCGACGGTCCTGCATATCGGCCCGGCCGTGTCCTGGTCCAGCGAGTAGGGGGAGATCCCCGACCGGCTGACCAGCCCCAGGGTCGGGCGAATGCCGACGCACGAGCAGGCCGACGACGGGGAGCGGATCGAGTTGATCGTGTCGGTGCCTATGCCGACCGCGGCGAAGTTGGCCGCGACGCCCGCGCCGGTGCCGCCGCTCGAGCCTCCAGGGGTCCTGGACAGGTCGTAGGGGTTCAGAGACTGGCCAAGCACCGAGCTGACGCTCTCCCCCCATATCGCGAACTCGTGCAGGTTCGCCTTCGCCAGTATTAGGGCCCCGGCCGCCTTGAGGCGTTTTACTATGAAGGCGTCGGAGTCCGGGACGTAGTTTCTTAGCGACAGGGAGCCGCTGGTGGTGGTCATCCCCGCCGTCTCGACGTTGTCCTTCAGCAGCACGGGGATCCCGTGGAGTGTGCCGGTCGGGCCTCCCCCGGCCATCGTCCTGTCGTGACCGGCGGCCTCCCGCGGTGCCTCCGGGTTGACCAGTATCACGGATTTAAGAGCCGGTCCGGTCCTGTCGTAGGCCTCGATCCTTCGAACGTACTCCTCGACCAGCTCCGCGCAGGTCAGCTCGCAGCGCCTCATCGCCCCGTGAATCCCGGCTACCGTCGCCTCCATGATGTCGAAGACGTCACTCATTCGCCATGCCTCCTCTCGTTCGAGCGTCGTCGCCGAGGGCTTCGAGCGCCCTGTCCACCGCCTCCAGCGTCTCGCCGATGGAGGCGGCGATCACCCCGTCAGCCAGGCGGTCGACGTGGGTCGGGGTGTTGTTGACTATGAAGAGTCTCGCGCCGTTTCTCTTGGCCCTCTCCGGCAGCAGATTGGCCGGGGAGACCGTCAGGGACGAGCCCAGCACCAGGAAGACGCCGCACGACGAGGCCAGCTCGGAGCTCGCGGCCAGGGCGTCCTCCGGCAGCATTTCGCCGAAAAGCACCACGGCCGGCCGCATCCTGCCGCCGCACCTGTCGCACTCCGCCTCGTCGGCGAAGGTGCCCGCGGGCCGGACGTGCCCGCAGCTTTGGCAGCGCACCTCGCGCAACGTGCCGTGCAGCTCGTGCACCACCCTCGACCCCGCGGCCTGGTGCAGGCCGTCCACGTTCTGGGTGATTATCCCCCTCACCAGGCCGCGCCTCTCCCAGTCGGCCAGCAGCCGGTGCCCCCTGTTCGGCTGCACCTCCCCGAGCGAAGCTATGCGCTGCCTGTAGAACGACGCGAACTCGCCGAAGTTTCGGTTGAGCGCGTCCACCGAGGCCAGCTCCTCCGGCCGGTGCTTCTTCCACAGTCCGTCGGAGGAGCGGAAGTCGGGCAGGCCGGACTCCGTGCTCATGCCCGCGCCCGTGAAGACCGCGGTGTTCCGCGACTCGGCCATAGCCCGGGCCAGCTTCTCGACTGTATTGTTCATCTTCGTACCTCCGTGAGTTTTACGCCCGGTCAGGCTCGCGCGACCCCCGTCCTGCGGGCAGCCTCCGCGACCGCCGCGGCCATCGCCGGTACCACCCTGTCGTCCATGACCTCCGTTATCACCCTGTCGGGTCGAAGTTCCTCGTCCGGCACCAGGGAGGCCAGAGCGCGGGAGGCGGCGAGCTTCATCTCCTCGTTTATCGCCGACGCCCTGACGTCCAGCGCCCCGCGAAAGATGCCGGGGAAGCCCAGGCAGTTGTTCATCTGGTTCGGGAAGTCGCTGCGCCCCGTGGCCACGACCGCCGCGCCCGCGGCTAGGGCCTCCTCCGGGAATATCTCCGGGGTCGGGTTGGCCATCGCGAAGACGATCGCCCCTGCGGCCATCGACCTGACGGCCGCCCCGTCGACGACGCCGGGCCCGGAGAGCCCGAGGAATACGTCCGCCCCTCTCAGCACGTCGCGCAACTCCCCCCTCTCCCCGGCGGGGTTCGAGGTCGCGGCTATCTCCTCCTTGGCGCTGTTCATCCCCTCGGCTCGCCCGGCGTGCAGCGCGCCGCTCCTGTCGCAGAGGATCACGTTCCGCGCGCCCGCCGACATGAGGAACCTGCATATCGCGATCCCCGCCGCGCCCGCGCCGGACATGACGATCTTGACGTCCTCGATCCCCTTTTCGACGACCTTGAGCGAGTTCAGCATGCCCGCCAGGACTATCACGGCCGTCCCGTGCTGGTCGTCGTGGAAGACGGGGATGTCGCAGACCTCCTGCAGCCTCCTCTCGACCTCGAAGCAGCGGGGGGAGGATATGTCCTCGAGGTTGATCCCGCCGAACGACGACGTGATGAGCGACGCGGTGCGGACGATCTCGTCCGTATCGCGGGAGGCTATGCAGATAGGGAAGGCGTCGATCCCGGCGAAGCGCTTGAACAGGACCGCCTTCCCCTCCATCACCGGCAGCGCCGCGTCCGGCCCTATGTCCCCAAGGCCGAGGACGGCGGAGCCGTCGGTTATCACCGCGACCATGTTGCCCTTCGAGGTGACCTCGTAGGCCGCGCTGCGGTCGCGCTTGATCTCGCGGCACGGCTCCGCCACGCCGGGGGTGTAGGCCAGGGCCAGGTCGGCCATCGAGTTCACCGGCACCCTCCCTTCCACGGAGATCTTCCCCCTGCGTGCCCTGTGAAGCTCAAGCGACCTCGCGTACACGTCAGGCCCCATCATTCTTCCTCCTCCCCGATCTTCTTCCCGGGCAGCAGGACGAACAGGGCCGAGCCCTCCGCCACCCTCCTGCCCCTGTCGTCCCTCATCGACGCGGCGGTGGTGACGCGCCGCCCGGACGACCTCTCCACCCTGCCCTCGACCACGTACCTCCTGCCGGCCTGGACCGGGCGCAGGTAGCGCAGGGACATCTCCCCGGTGACGGCCCAGGTCCCGTGCTCCCGTCGCACCGCCCAGGCCATGGCGTCGTCGAACACCGACGCGATTATCCCGCCGTGGACCACGCCCTCGTAGCCGCACCAGGTCGAGTCCGGCTCTATCGGTATCTCCGTCCTGCGCTCCTCCTCGTTCCAGAAGATGTCGAGGCCGAGGCTCCTGGGGTTGTCGGAAGGTTCGCCGCAGACGAAGCACCCCTTTGACCGCGGAAGCTGTTCCATTCCGGTGCTCCTTTCATGGATAGTTGCCCCGATTATATACCGAACGGGCGTCGGAGGGGTATAATGGCTCCATCAGAGTGCGCGAGGTGGGTCTTGGAATGAACGTGACGATACTGGACGGCAACCCCGACGTGGAGAGAGTTCCGTTCTCATTCATGGTGGGAGGGGTGGCGCGCGCGCTGGTCGGCGCGGGGCACGAGGTGGAGACCGTAGTGCTGAGGGAGAGGGTCGTGCACCGCTGCATAGGCTGCTTCTCCTGCTGGCTGAGGACCCCCGGCCTGTGCATATTCGACGACGACCACCCGGCGATACTACGATCCCTCCTGCGCTCCGACGCGGTCGTGTTCGCCTCCCCGCTGGTCGCGGGGTTCTACACGGCCCTTCTAAAGACTACGATCGACAGAGTGATACCGCTGGTCCTGCCCTACATCGAATTCTCGGCTGGGGAGTGTCGCCACCCGCTCCGCTACGGCAGGCGGATGCCGGCGATGGCCCTGCTGTTCGACCCCGAGGAGGGGACGGAACAGGAGGATGTCGCGATAGTCTCACGAGCGCTGGAGCGCTTCGCAAGGAACGCCCACTCGCGACTGCTGTTCGCCCGCCCGCTCAGCGACGATCCGCAGGAGGTCCGACATGCTGTTGAACATCTTTAACTGCTCGCCAAGGGGAGAAAGGAGCAACACCAGGGCCCTTGCGAGGCCTTTCGTCGAGGGCTTCATGGCCGGGGGCGGCGAAGCCCGCGAGTACCCGGCGGCGGACCCGGCGGTCTTCGACGCGGCGGTGGAGGCGTTCGGCACGCCGTCGGTCGCCATGATAGCCTTCCCTCTGTACGCGGACGCCATGCCGGCCGCGGCCAAGGCGTTCATCGAGGAGATCTGGAGGCTTCGGGGGAGCTGCGAGTCGACCAGGATGCTGTTCCTGGTGCACTCCGGCTTTCCGGAGGAGACTCACACTAGGGTTATGAAGGACTACCTGGAGAGGCTCGCGGCGCGCATGGGATCCCCCTGCGACGGGGTGATCCGCGTGGGGGGCGGGGAGGCGGCCAGGCACGCGAACAGCAGGAAGCCCGGCAGGACGTACATGCGCCTTTGGGAGCTGGGCAGACTCTACGCCGAGCGGGTCGTCCTGGACGCAGCGATCCTAGCGAAGCTGGCAGGCCCGCGACGACTGCCGTGGCCCGCCAGGCTCCTTGCGCCGATGATAGTCAACAGGCTGGTCTGGGACAGGGAGCTCAGGCGCAACGGGGCGTTCG
Source organism: Synergistota bacterium (assembly GCA_022704435.1). GTDB lineage: Bacteria > Synergistota > Synergistia > Synergistales > Aminobacteriaceae > JAAYLU01. The sequence continues at coordinate 6,458 of JAKJGK010000061.1, forward strand.
ACAGGCGCCGCGACAGGCCGCTGGAGGCCGGGGAGCGTCCGTGACGACGCGAGGGCGCTCCCCGCGCCTCAAGTACGACTACCCCTTGAAGTCCTCCCTGACCGGGCAGAAGATGTCCAGCGCCACGCAGTCCTCATGGGCGAACCCCCTGTGGGTCTCCCCGCCCGGGAAGACGACTCCCTGCCCCGGCGACAGGGTGACTCTGTCGTCTCCCGCCTGCAGCTCCAGCTTTCCGGACAGCAGCAGGGTGATCTGCTCGTGCGGGTGGGAGTGCTCGACCAGCTCGGTTCCTGCCGCTATCTCCCAGTGGGCCAGGGTCGCCCGCTCCGAGTGGACGAACTTGCCGATGAAGCCGGGCCTGCCGGTGAAGGGCTCTATCCCCTCGATCTCGAATGGTCTCATGCTGCGCACCTCTCCTTTGTGTTGGCCTCCGGGCGTGGATCTATTGACACTTCCTCCGGCCGAAGGTATAAGATGACATACCTGCTGGATGATAGTACAGAAAGACGACCAAGGGAAGAGTACCTCTGTTCGCGCCGGGGCGCGCGGTGATCGGTGTCGAACGCGACGAGTCCGCACAGTCTCCAGGCATGGAGGGTGCGGCTTTTTGCGTGTCCGGGCAGGGAAGGAGGAATGATCGTGAAAAAGGGTATTCTGCGGGCGTACGGCAAGTACCTTCCGCTGACCGCCGATACACCCGCCCTGTCGCTGTGCGAGGGGGACACTCCTCTCGTGCCGGTGTGCAACCTCGGCCGGGAGCTGTCGGTGAACCTGTTCGCGAAGTACGAGGGATTGAACCCCACCGGCTCCTTCAAGGACCGCGGGATGGTGCTGGCAGTCGCCAAGGCGCTCGAGGAGGGGGCCAGGGCGGTGATATGCGCCTCCACCGGCAACACGTCCGCGTCGGCGGCGGCCTACGCCGCCGCGGCCGGGATGCCATGCTTCGTGCTTCTCCCCGCCGGCGCGGTGGCCCTCGGCAAGCTCGCGCAGGCCATGATCTACGGCGCCAGGGTGCTGGCGGTGAGGGGCAACTTCGACAGGGCGCTCGAGATGGCCCGCGAGGGGGCGGCCCGAGCCGGGTACGCGATAGTCAACTCGGTAAACCCCTACCGTCTGCTGGGCCAGAGGAGCGCAGCCTGGGAGATATGCGACGAGCTTGGAAGGGCTCCCGACTGGCTGGTGCTGCCCGTGGGGAACGCGGGTAATATCAGCGCCTACTGCGCCGGGTTCGAGTTCTACAGCGAGCTGGGGCTGTTGAAGTCGCTGCCCCGGTTCATAGGGGTGCAGGCCGACGGAGCGGCGCCGCTCGTGAGGGGCGCGGAGGTGGACGACCCTCAGACCGTGGCCACCGCCATCCGCATCGGCAGGCCCGTCAGCGCCCGGACGGCGCGCAGGGCCGTGGAGATGACGGACGGGCGCTTCATGTCTGTGTCGGACGATGAGATAATGGACGCCCAGAGAGAGCTGGCCTCCTCGGACGGGCTGTTCGCCGAGCCGGCGTCCTGCGCGCCTCTGGCCGCCCTGCTCAGGCTCAAGAGGGAGGGCGAACTGCCCAAGGGGCTGACGGTCGTCATGGTACTCACCGGGAACGGGCTCAAGGACCCGGACTCCGCCCGGTCGCGCGTCCGCCCCCCGGAGGAGATCGACGGCACGTTCGAGGCCCTGTCGGAGGCGCTCGGCCTGTGACTCTGATCAGAGTGAAGGTCCCGGCGTCCAGCGCGAACCTCGGGTCGGGCTTCGACACCGTGGGGCTTGCGCTGACCCTCTACAACTTCTTCGACGTGCTCGAGGTGCTTCCCGAGGGGCGGTACGAGGTCGACGTGATAGGGGAGGGCAGCAGCTCGGCAGCCCAGGACTGTCGCAACGCCGTGATAGAGAGCTACGAGCGGGCCTGCGGGGAGTGGGGGCTCGTGCCGCCGGGGCTGAGGCTTCGCACAATGAACGCGATTCCGTTCAAGAGGGGGCTGGGCAGCTCCTCGACAGCCGTGGTGGGCGGCGTCGCCATAGCGAACGAGCTGCGGGAGAGGCCGCTGCCGAAGGAGGAGCTCCTGCCCCTGATGGTCTCGATGGAGGGGCATCCGGACAACGTTGTCCCCTGCTGCCTCGGCGGCATGGTGGTCAGCTGCTGGGACGGGTCGGACCTGAAGTTCGTCCGCCTGCCCCCTATGCCGTCGGACATGCTGGCGGTGGTGGCCGTCCCGGCCGTGGAGCTGAGCACCGAGGAGGCTCGGCGCGCCCTGCCGAGCCAGGTGTCGATGAAGGACGCGGTCTACAACGTCAGTCGCTCGGCGCTGCTCGCCGCCTCCTGGGCCACCGGCGACTGGGGCAACCTTGGCTGGGCGATGGACGACAGGCTCCACCAGCCCTTCCGTGCCAGACTCTTCCCCGGCGGCGAGGCCATACTGGAGGAGGTGCGCCGCATCCCGCAGTGCGCGGGGGTGGCCATCAGCGGCTCGGGGCCGAGCATGCTCGCGTTCGCGCGATCCGAGGCTCACAGGGTCGCCGAGCTTATGTGCTCGGTCTTCTCGCGCTTCGGCGTCAGGTCGCGCTTCTTCGTGCTCGCGTCGGACGACGCGGGCGTCACCGTGAGCAGGAACGTCGGCTGCTCGCAGATATTCCGTCCTTTGCGGAGGAGGGGGAGTGATTTCTCCATGACGTTGGGGGTGGACAGCGCCGGGCGCTGCGTGGTCGACCAGGTGGTATCCGACCGCGACGTGGCCAAGATCGCGGTGCTCGGGGTTCCGGACGTGCCGGGCGTGGCCGCGCGCCTCTTCTCGGACCTTGCCTCGGCCGGGGTCGGAGCGGAGATGATAGTTCAGAGCGTCATGCGCGGGCAGATGAACGACATAGCGTTCATAGTCAAGCGCAGCACTCTGGGGGAGGCAATGGCCATATGCAGGGCCTACGCGGCGGACATGGGGGCGCAGGGGGTGACCTTCGACACCGAGGTGGCCAAAGTGGCTCTCACCGGTGAGAACCTGGCGGGCTGCCCCGCGATCCCCTCGCAGATGTTCTCGGTGCTGGCGGGGGGCAGGATCAACATCGACATGATAGCGGCCGCCTCGACCGTGATTGCCTGCATAGTGGCCTCGGGCGACCTGGAGGAGGCGATCTCCGCCCTCTCCGGCGCGTTCCTGCGCTGATCCCTGGGCGTGACGTCATGAGGCCCGCGATGCAGAGCCCGAGCCCGATGGAGGTAGTCTTATGAGACTGTCGCGTATTGTCGCCGCTCTTTCGGCGGTGTTGTTGTTGCTCGGCCCGGCGCTGGCCCGGGAGGTTAAGATGACGGCGGACTCGATGCAGTACGACTCCGCGAGCGGGTACTTCACGGCCTCGGACAACGTGACCATAACCAGGGAGGGTCTGACCGCCACAGCCAGGAAGGCGGAGGGAAACATGAACGAGGGGCGGATCGACCTCATAGGCGACGTCCGCATCCTCGGGGAGTGGGACGGGGAGAAGGTGGACGTCAGGGCCCAGGTCCTCGTCGCCTATCTGCAGGAGCCAACCGGCTTCACTCTCAAGGGCACCGTGACCGGCGCATGGGGCGGCAGGCTCGTGGAGGCGGAGGAGCTGAGCACGCGCGGCGACGCCTTCGCTGTGGCGAAGCTCGCGCGATACTCCGATTCGGTGGGCGGGTACTCGTTCTCCTGCTCGTCGGCCGAGGGAAAGCTGAAGGAAGGGGAGATAACCGAGTTCACCGGGAAGGGCGCCTTTCGGCTGGTCTCCTCGCCCGGCAGGGGCGCGGTCACCGAGATTCGCGGGGACAGGGCGGTCTACTCGAAGGCCCGGGGGACCATCGTCGTGAACGGCAAGGTCACCGCGGTGCAGGACGGGCGTTCGCTCGCGTCCGACTCGCTGGTCTACTTCACGAAACAGAACCGGATAGAGGCCACGGGGAAGCCGCAGCTCGTGTTCAAGATAGGCGAGGGGCCGGGCAAGAAATGAGCGGAACCCTGTCCGCCCGAGGCCTGAGCAAGTCCTACGGCGGCAGGACCGTGGTCTCCTCCGCCGACCTCGACGTGGGCATGGGGGAGGTCGTGGGGCTGCTCGGGTCGAACGGCGCGGGAAAGACCACCACGTTCTACATGATCGTCGGGCTCGTCAGGCCGGACTCGGGCGTGGTGACGGTCGACTCCCGCGAGCTGACGGATCTGCCGGTATACCGGAGGGCGCGCCTCGGGGTGGGCTACCTGCCGCAGGAGGCGTCCGTCTTTCGCAGCCTGACGGTGCGCGAGAACATCGAGCTGGTGCTGCAGGAGAACCCGCCGCCGGGCGAAAAGCCGTCGGCCGTTGCGGACCGCCTGATAGAGGACTTCGGCCTGCAGCGGATCGCCGGGGTCCGCGGCTACTCGCTGAGCGGCGGGGAGAGGCGCAGGGTGGAGATCGCCCGCAGCCTGGCCATCCTGCCGGACTTCCTCCTGCTGGACGAGCCCTTCAGCGGGATAGACCCGATAGCCGTCTACGACATACAGCAGATCATCCTCGGCCTCAGGAGCAAGGGGTACGGGATCCTGCTGACCGACCACAACGTCCGCGACACCCTGGCGATAACCGACAGGGCCTACCTGATCCACCAGGGGAAGATAGTGGTGGAGGGCTCACCGGAGGAGGTCGCCGAGAGCGAGGTGGCCAGGAAGTACTACCTGGGGGAGCAGTTCTCCTGGTAGGGCCGGCAGGGCTCGATCTCGTCCCACCGTCCCTCCCTGATGACCGAGGCCAGGCGCGATACGGCGTCCGCGACCTCGGGTGACAGAGAGTCCCCGAGTCCGCGCCTGGCGGGCTGGATGCCGATAATGACGAGCTCCATATCCGGAAGCAGCGGCGAGAGGACCAGATCCAGAGGGATTCCGTGAGCGCCTAGTGGAACGTCGGCGAGGTCCCCGGGCGAGATCCTCCTGATCGAGCCGCCCGGCAGGCCCATGTCCGCCGCGTCGACCACGATCAGAAGCGGGGATTCGCCCGCGTCCTCGCGGATAAGCTTCGCAAGAGGGGCGACGTGGTTCTCCGGCGTGACGCCGCAGTCCACAGCGACCAGCCCCGCGACCGGGGTCCCGGACAGCTGCCGGTAGAGCTCGGGCCCGGCACCGTCGTCCTGGAGGATCGGGTTCCCTACGCACCATACCACTGTCTTTCGCATCAGCCCATACTCTCCTTTCGGGGGGAGGATCTACGCAAGGGGGGCCGTCCATTGGCCAAGTCCACTCATACCATGGTGCGCCACGCGCTGGCGATGATGGCGGGCACGCTTGCCAGCAGGGTGCTGGGCCTGATCCGGGAGGTGGTCACCGCCGCCTGGTTCGGGGCGTCCGGCGCGCTGGACGCCTTCAACGTATCGTTCACCCTGGCCAACCTGGCGCGCCAGCTGCTCGCCGAGGGGGCGCTATCCGCCTCGTTCGTGCCGGTCTTCTCGCGCACTCTCGCCTCGAAGGGCAGGGAGAGCGCGGCGCGACTGGCCAGGCAGGCCTTCGCCGTGCTGCTCTCGGTCACCCTCCTCTCGGTGCTGATCGGCGTTGCCCTGTCGCCGCTGCTGGTGAAGATTATGGCCCCCGGCTTCGATCCTGTCAAAGCCGCCCTCGCCTCGTCGATGACCAGGTGGATGTTCCCCTTCCTGTTCTTCATATCCCTCGCCGCGCTGGCCATGGGGGTGCTGAACAGCATGGGATCCTTCCTCGTGCCGGCGCTCGCCCCGGCCCTGAGCAACCTGGTGTACATCGCCCTGGTCGTATTCACCCCTCGCCTGTACGGGGTGTGGGGGCTGGTGATCGCGGTGCTGGCGGGCGGTGCGTGCCAGTTCGCGCTCCAGTGGGCCTGGTCGGCGCGGATGGGGGTGACCCTGCTTCCCGCCCGCCCCGACCTGGCGGACCCGGACCTCAGGAGCATGCTCGCCCTGTTTCTGCCCTACGCCGCTGGGCTGTCGCTCAACCAGGTTAACCCCGTGATAAGCAGGATGCTGGCCTCCTTCCTCGAGGAGGGGGCGATATCCGTGCTGAACTACGCGAACAGGGTGATACAGCTGCCCCTCGGCATCTTCGTGATAGCCGTCTCGCAGGCCGTGCTGCCGCAGCTGTCCAGGTGCCCGCTGGACGACTCGTCGGAGTTCCGCGAGATAATGCGCGACGCCCTGCGCTTCACCCTGTTCGTCGTCTTCCCGGCCACCCTCGGGCTGGTCATGGTCTCCGATGAGCTGGTGCACCTGCTGTTCGTGAGGGGCGCGTTCGGGGAGTGGGCCTGGAGGGGGACCGCCCTGTCCCTGGCCATGTACTCGCTCGGGCTGCCGGGTATGGCCCTGTCCACCGTCGCGATGCGCGGGCTCTACGCGAGGAGCATGCCCAGGGAGGCTATGGTCGTGACGCTGGTCAGCGTGGCCGGTACCGTAGTCTTCTCGCTGGCGTTGATGAGGCCCCTCTCCTACGGCGGACTGGCCCTGGCCACCTCGCTGGCCTTCACGCTCTCTGGCTGGGCCGGGGTGAGGATACTCTCCTCGCGGATCGGACTGCCGTTCGGGATATTCTCCCCCTCCTGGTCGGGGAGGATGCTGCTATCCCTGCTGGCGATGGCGGCGGTCGTAGCGACGTGGCGGCGCGCCTTTCCGTACTCGGACGCCTTCCCCGGCGCCGCGCGCGCGGCCTGGATGGGGGGAGTCATGCTCTTCGCCGCATGCACCTACGCGGCCATGACCGCCATGCTGCGATTCCAGGAGTGGAGGTGGCTGAGGGCGGCGGTGCGCCCCCGAGGAGGGCGGGAAAATCGATGATGGAGGTAAAGAGTATGAGCACTGTCGGCACTATGGAAGATG
>JAKJGK010000192.1 GCA_022704435.1 Synergistota bacterium
GCATGGCCGCGGGGAGCGCCCTTCTGATCGACTACATCAGGCAGAAGGCGCGCACCAACCTGTTCAGCAGCGCGCTGACGATTCCGGACGTGGCGGCCAACCTGGCCTCGGTGGAGATACTCCAGCAGAGCGAGGATCTCGTAAGGAAGCTCTGGGCCAACGGCGACCTGCTGAAGCGCGAGCTGAAGGCCGCGGGGTTCGACACGGCCCACAGCGAGACGCCGATCACGCCCGTGATCATAGGGGAGGCCGCCGCCGCGAAGGAGTTCAGCTCGAAGCTGTTCGAGGCCGGGGTGTTCGCCACGGCGATAGTCTTCCCGACAGTGCCGCGAGGGACCGCCCGCATCCGGGCCATGGTCTCGGCCGCTCACTCGGAGGACGACCTGGCATTCGCGGTGGAGAAGTTCACCCTGGTCGGCAGGGCGATGGGGGTGGTGTCGTGAAGCGGATAATGGTGACCGGCGCCAACGGTCAGATCGGCGTGGAGCTGGTCGTCCACCTGCGCAAGCTCTACGGCGCGGAGAACGTGCTGGCCACCGCCCGCAGGCTGGTCCCGGGGCCGGTCGGCGAGGGCGGCCCCTTTCAGCTGCTGGACGTTCGCGACGGGGCGGCCTTCTCTGGTATACTGGGATCGTTCAGGGCGGACACGGTGATCCACCTGGCCGGCATACTGTCCGCCAAGGGGGAGTCGGACCCCGTCTCGTCGTGGGACATCAACGTCAACGGCACCTGCGCCGCGCTCGAGGCGGCCAGGGCTCACGGCGCGGCCTTCTTCCTGCCGAGCTCCATAGCCGCGTTCGGCCCGTCCACCCCCGCGAGGAACACCCCGCAGGATACGATCCAGCGGCCGACGACCATCTACGGGGTGGCCAAGGTCAGCCTGGAGCTGCTGTGCGACTACTACCACAAGAGGTTCGGGCTGGATACGCGCGGACTGCGCTTCCCCGGCCTGATCAGCTACGAGGCCCTGCCGGGCGGCGGCACCACCGACTACGCTGTGCACATCTACTACGACGCCGTTAAGAAGGGGAGCTACACCAGCTTCATAGCGCCAGGCACCTGCATGGACATGATGTACATGCCCGACGCGCTCGACGCCGTCGTTCAGCTCATGGAGGCGGACCCGGCCAGGCTCGTGCACCGCAACGCCTTCAACGTGTCGGCGATGAGCTTCGAGCCGGAGCAGATCGCGGCCTCCATCCGCAAGGTCATGCCGGGCTTCGCGATGGATTACGACGTGGACCCGCTGAGGCAGTCGATCGCCGAGTCGTGGCCCGACTCGCTGGACTGCTCCGCGGCGCGCGAGGAGTGGGGCTTCGCCCCGAAGTACGACCTCGACAGGATGACGGAGGACATGCTTTCGCGCTTGAAGAATAAAATATAACGAGGGAGTGATTCCCATGGCCGGACGAAGGGCGAGCCTCTATATTGCCGACATATTTGCCATGATCGCCTTTTCCACTGCCCTGTGCATGGGGATAGAGCTCTTCCTCGCGGGGATGACCCTCGCCCAGTCCGTCAGCGCACGGATCGCGGCGGTGCCGGTGAACCTGTTGACGGGGAGGCCGTACGGCTGGTTCAGGGACTGGCTGTTTCGGCTTCTCCGCATCGACAGGAGCAACAGGTGGAGGGTCGTGATGGGGGACACGCTGGCCTTCGTGGCGTTCCAGGTGCCGCTCTACGTGGTGGTGCTGCTGATGGCGGACGCGTCGTGGCGCCAGATAGCCGTCTCGACGGCCTCTATAACGGTGCTGTTCACGCTGGCGGGGCGGCCCTACGGGGCCTTCATGGACTTCTGCAGGCGGGTGTTCGCGGGCGCGATGGGCGACGCGGGCGACGCCGATCAGTAGGGCGTCGCGGCCGATCAGTACAGCTCCGTGGGCGCGCGGTACATCTGTTTCTCCCTGTACATGCGCTGATCCGCCACGTGGAACAGGTCGCTCGCCCGCTCCCCGTCCTGCGGGTACAGGGCGCTCCCTATGCTGATCCTCGGGAAGATCCTCGTCCCGTCCTCGAGTTTGTGCTCCCTCTCGACCCTTCGGCGGATCCTCTTCTCGAAGGCCTCCACGTCGCTCCAGTTCACGGCGTTGCGGTCCAGCAGGACGAACTCGTCCCCGCCGAAGCGCGACGCCATCTGCCCGCCCTCGAGCGCGCGCTCCAGCGCCCTCGCCACCAGGATCAGGGCGGCGTCGCCAGCCGGGTGTCCGTGGCTGTCGTTGATGCTCTTCAGCCCGTTCAGGTCGACGAACACCACCGCGAAGGAGCGGTTGCCCGCCCCCCGGTGCGGCAGGAGTTCGTCAAGGCTCCGGTCGAACGTCCTGCGGTTCGGCAGGCCGGTCAGCCCGTCGAAGTCCGCCAGCCTCTCTATGTACTGCCTGGCCCTCAGCATCACCGCCATGCTCATCCCGAAGCTCCAGGTCATAAGGTTCCACAGCACAGCGGCGAGGTAGACCAGGCGCGAAACCTCCGACACCTGCGCCCCGATCAGCCCCTCGAAGGCCAGTGTCCAGCGAAAGGCCAGGGACGAACCCATGACAACGCACCCCAGCGCCGCCACCCCGTTCACCAGCAGCTCCAGCCCCTCGGACCCCCTCAGCATGCAGAAGGCCGACAGGAACAGCGTTATCGACATGAATCCGTCGATCAGGAGCGACCTGAATCTGGCGTGATCCCCCGCGATGACCATAAGGGCGACGAGCAACAGGAAGAGCGCCGGGAGGAAACGCCTTCTCTCCCTCTCCCATCCGAAGCCCCTGAACCTCATTATCCCCTCGAACCCCAGCAGCAGCGACAACGGGAAGCCAAGGAAGGCCAACTGCCTCAACGGCCCTAGGAAGACCAGCGGGCGGACGCCCAATCCGACGACCA
>JAKJGK010000062.1 GCA_022704435.1 Synergistota bacterium
GGACCGCCTCGGGGGCGGAGCTTTGCAGTACAGCGCGGCGAGCAGCAGGACCCCGGCCAGGGCCAGCAGGTACGCCGCCGCGGGGTGCGACTTGAACAGGGAGAAGGCCACCCCGCGGTTGAAGTGGAGGGCGAGGGCCGGCGCGCCTCCCGTCGCCGCCTGCCCCGGGGGCGGAAGGCAGGCCAGTGCCAGCTCCCGCGCCGCGATGTGAACCGCAAGGCACGCGGCCGGCAATATCAGCGACGAGGCGCGGCGCATGTCCGGCTACATGGGGGGCGGGACGTAGTCCAACGTGTCCCTCTCGTCGCTGTTTGCGGCGAAGATCTCCGCGAACTGGTCCGAGATGCGCTCGAAGGTGGTCAGCACGAACGGGTCGAAGTGCTCGGGCTGCACCCTGCCGTCCCCGACCAGCATGATGTGCATCGCCTCCCGGTGCGACAGGGAGGGCTTGTACGAGCGGGAGGACCGCAGGGCGTCGTAGATGTCCGCGATGGTCGCCACCCTCCCCTCCCACGGGATCTCCTCTCCGCGCAGGCCCAGAGGGTAGCCGCTGCCGTCCCACTTCTCGTGGTGGGTCATGCAGATGTTCCTGGCCATCCTCAGCCAGCCCGCGTCCCCGAGTATCTCCGCGCCCCACCGCGGATGCAGCTTGATCTGCTCGAACTCCCCGGGCGTGAGGGGGCCGGGCTTGATCAGGATGCCGTACGGGATCCTTAGCTTGCCGATATCGTGAAGCCTGGCAAACAGCTCGATGTCCTCCTGCTCCATGTTGTCCCTGCCGATCTCCTTTGCGAGCAGGGAGCAGTACTTGCCTATGCGCGCGATGTGAGCCTCGGTCTCGTCGTGGTACAGGCCGGTCACGAACTGGAGCTTCTCGGCCAGGTAGGCGTAGGAGGCCTTCACCTCGCGGCGCATCTTCTCGCCGTGCACCAGCCCGCCCAGGAAGGAGGCCACGGGGATCAGGGTCTCGATCAGGAAGGGGTCCTTCCTCATCGGCCTGTCGAAGGCTATCTCAAGCACTCCCTCCTCCTCGCCCGCCTGGAACAGGGGGATGAGCAGCTCGCTCCTGACCATCGGGTGCACCGGGTAGGCCGTGGGGTGGGCCCTCACGTCCTCTATCCAGATCGGGGAGCGGGAGGATATCGCATCCGTGGCGGCTATGCCGGTCTTCTCGATGGTGAACTGGGTGAGCCCCTCGGCGTAGCCGCTCCACGCGACCAGGCGGAACCTGTCCGCCTCGACCGAGGAGATCAGTATGCCGAAGGCGTTGAGGTCCCCCATGATCGTGTCGAGGGTGGAGGAGATGGCGGTGTTGACGTCCTGGCTGCGGGCGAACGCGCGCGAGAAGTCCAGTGTGCGCTCCCACAGCCCCTCGCGGTTGCGGAGCCTGTTGTTCACCTGCTCAAGCTCCTGGTTCATCGCCTCCGTCTCTTGGTTGAAGGCCGTGAGCTCCTCCTGCTGGCGCAGCATCACCTCGAACAGCCCGCGCAGGTCGCGGATCAGGTGGTTGGTCTCCTTGACGAAGGTGGTCTTCAGCTCGGTGAAGTGCCTCGTGACGGAGAACAGCACCTCCGCCCCGCGCAGGGGGTCCCTGGCGTCGATCTGGGACAGGCGGGAGCTCATCTCGTCCGCCAGCCCCGCGATCTGGGAGATGCTCCCGAGGACGCCCTTCTGCCACACCAGCCACAGAAGCAGTATGATAGCCAGGGCGGTGACGAACATGACGCCGGCGACGCCCAGCGAGGAGGCGGCCGAGAGGAGCAGCGGGTATAGGGGGTAGACTGCGGTGAAGGTGAGGCCGTATCTCAAGGGCTCCTGGCGGAGCATGACCCTGGTGCCCTGGTGCGAGAGGACGTTCAGCCACCCCTCTTCGCCGGCCCGCTTCTGGTAGATGAATCCCCGCGCCGACAGGTGCGACGAGAGCTCCGGGGAGACCGGCGAGGTCCCCATCCACAGTATCTTGCCGAGGCCGTCTGAGATCACCGGCAGCAGGCTGTGATCCCCGTAGGCGTCGAGCTCGTTCAGATCCAGGCGGATGGCGGCGAAGACCTTCAGCCCCATGACTCTGCGCACGCAGGTGAACAGGTTGCGCCCGTACACGTCCACCAGGTCCCCGACGGCCCAGTCGTCGGTAAGGAGCTGGTCGGGCAGGACCATGCCGACCGGCAGCCACCCCTTGAGCACGTGGGTTATCCTGTTGCCGTCGATTATCGCGGCCAGCAGCACGTCCCTCTCGTCGTCGCAGGCCTCGGAAACGCCGCCGACTATGGCCTTCAGGCCGTGTTCGCGCCTCTCGATCTGTTTCTTCAGCAGCAGGTCCGCTGTCTGCATGAAGTACTCGCCCTTCTGCTGGATTCCGGCGAGCTCCGAGCGCAGCCTCAGGTAGATCCCGATCCCGCTCTGCACCAGGAAGATGGTCAGGAACGAGACTATCACGAGCGAGAAGAGCGCCCCGAGGGAGAAGGAGGTCCGCCTGGTCATCGTCCGCCCTCCGCGCCCTCTTCGGGGCCGGCCTCGATTCGCTCCCACCTGCCGGACTTCATGGAGAACAGACGGGGCTTCGCCCTCATGTCGCCGTTCTCGTCAACCGGGACGGGGCCCCCGACGGTGGTCACCGAGTCGAGTTCCTTCAGGGCCGCGGCCACGGCCTTCGGGTCGGCCGACCCGGCGCGGCGCACGGCCTCGTCGAGCATGGCCACGGTGTCGTACCCCATGGCCAGTATCATCCTGGGGATGTGGGCCGTGTAGGTCCGCCGGACGAAGGCGGGGAAGCCAAGGTCCGGGTCGTCCCACTCCGGCGCCGTGCAGGAGGCGGTCAGCATCTCTTCGCCCAGCTCCCCGGCGAGTAGCGGAGTCCTGTGCGACACGGCCCAGTCCGACGCGTAGATCGGCATGTCGGGACGCCTGAGGCGCAGCTCCCGCACCGTCACGGCGGCAAGCCAGTCGGGCAGTATCAGGAGCGCGGCGTCGGCCCTGAGGGAGATCTTGTCGAACTCGTCCATGTGCTTTTTGAGGTCGCCGGCCAGCAGCGTCGTGCCGACGGGGGACGCCCCGAACGCCGATCCGAAGCCGTGAGCGAAGCTCTGGGTGTGGTTGGCGTAGAAGCCGGTGGCTATGACCGAGTAGGAGGTCACCCCGGCCTCTTTCGCTGCCCTTCCGAGCACCCTGGCGCCGTTGTCCGGGCGAGGACGGAAGACCAGGTCGTCCGCGCGCTGGAGCAGCGGCCCGGAGGCCAGCGATATGAACGGGATCCCCCGCCGCCTCGCGGCATCCGCCAGGAGCGAGGAGAAGGGGGCGTTGATCCCGCCTACCACCGCCGCGGAGCCTCTTTCGACGGCCCGGTCGATGGCGTCGTAGACGTTGAGGTCGGACTCGCGCGAAGGAACGAACATGTGACCCGAGGGGAGGGAGTTGAAATACTCCATGGCCAGCACCACGGACTGCAGTGCCAGCCTGGACACGACCGCCCCGGACAGGTCCTGCTCGTCGTAGAACAGGGTGACCGGGACCTCGAACCGTCTGTCTTGAAGGGCGGCGCCGGCGGCAACCAGCAGGGCGAGCGCCGCCGCCGTCATCACTATCCTCCGGATTCTCAAGCTATCCCCTCTTCTCCAGGTTCAAATTCCGCAAGTATTATACCAAATACAGGGTGCGGCAAGGGGTTGATATACTTTTACAAAAGGCAGGCCGCGAGCGGTGCGCGACCGCTATGGCCTGGCCTGGGCCCCGGCATCGTCCGCGCCGCTCCCCTTCTTGATGAACCTCTCGAGGTCCTCCATGGACAGGTGCGACAGCTCCTGAACCGGCAGCTTCGACAGCAGCTCCCACCCCATGTCCAGCGACTGGCCTATCTCCCGGTTCTCCGCGGCCCCCTGGCTGAGAAATCCGCGCTCGAACGCATCTCCGAAGGCCAGCGAGGCCTGGTCGGCCTTGCCGAGCTCGTCCGCCCCGACCACGCTCGCCAGCGCGCGCACCTCGTGCACCCGGCTGTAGGAGGCGAACAGCTGCCCGGCCAGGTTCGGGTGGTCGTCCCTGGTATACCCCTTGCCGATGCCGTCCTTCATGAGGCGCGACAGGCTCGGCAGTATCTCCACCGGCGGGTATATCCGCCTGGCCTCGAGGTCGCGGGACAGCACTATCTGCCCCTCCGTGATGAACCCGGTCAGGTCGGGGATCGGGTGGGTGATGTCGTCGTTCGGCATGGTCAGTATCGGTATCTGGGTGACGCTGCCCCGCCCGTTGCGCAGCACCCCGGCCCTCTCGTACAGGGACGCGAGGTCGCTGTACAGGTAGGAGGGGTACCCCTTCCTGCTCGGGACCTCCCCCTTCGCGACCGAGAGCTCTCGCAGGGCCTCGCAGTAGCTGGTCATGTCGGTCATGATCACCAGCACGTGCATGCCGAGGTCGAAGGCCAGGTACTCGGCCGTGGTGAGGGCCAGGCGAGGGGTGGCGATGCGCTCCACCGGCGGGTCGTCGGCGAGGTTCAGGAAGAGCACGAGGTTGCCGCCGTGCCCGCCCGCGGTCAGCCTGTCGCGGAAGTACGCGGCATCGTCGTGCTTTATCCCTATGCCCGCGAACACAACCGCGAAGTTCTCCGCCCCCGCAAGCTTGGACTGGGTGGCTATCTGCACGGCCAGCGCGTTGTGGGGGAGGCCGTTGCCGGAGAAGATCGGCAGCTTCTGCCCGCGTATCAGGGTGAGCAGCACGTCGATCGATGAGACTCCGGTTGAGATGAAGTCCCTCGGGTACTCCCTGCCCATCGGGTTTATCGCGGCCCCGCCGACCGGCCGCCGCACCCCGCCCAGCACCGGGCCGCAGTCGTCAAGCGGCTCCCCCAGCCCGGAGAAGGTCCTGCCCAGCATGGCGGGGGACAGGGCTATCTCCAGCTCGCGCCCGGTGAATCGCACCGACGTGCCCGCGGGCGAAAGCCCCTCCGTCCCGGCGAACACCTGCACAAGCGTGGCCTTCTCGCTCACCAGGACCACGCGACCTGTTCGGGAGGTCCCGTCCTGCGAGCGGACCTCCACTATCTCGTCGTACCCTGCGTGGGGAATCCCCCCGAGCATCAGGAACGGCCCGGAAATGCTGTTCACTCCAACGTACTCGGTGCTCATCAGAGCCTCACGCTCCCGGTCGCGCGAGTCGCAAGGCGCTCGCGGTCAATCTCCATCATGCGTTTCACCAGCCGCCTCTTGAGGTCGTCGAACGCCTCGGGCTTGTCCCACGGCAGCTCGCGCAGGTGGGCCAGCTCGACCAGCTCGTCCATCTTCCTGAGGGGGGAGAGGGGGCAGCCGCGCGCGATCATGCCCTTTGCCCTCTCGTGGAAGCCGATCATTATGTCCAGTATCGCTATCCCCTTGCGCGGGGGGCAGTAGGAGTCGGGGCCGAAGGCCCCCTGCTGCAGGTAGCCGTTCTTCAGCAGGGAGGCGGTCAGGGCGGTCAGCTTCTGGTCGTCCGGCAGCACGTCCTCGCCCACCAGCCTGATTATCTGCTGGATCGAGTCGTCCTCCGCCAGCAGCGCCCGCGCCCTGTCGCGCAGCGAGGTCCAGGCGGCGTCCACGTTGGCCTCGTACCAGGTTTTCACCTCGTCTCCGTACTCGCTGTAGGAGTCGGTCCAGCTTATCGCGGGGAAGTGGCGCGAGCGGGCGAGCTGCTGGTCGAGTGCCCAGAAGCACCTGATGAAGCGCTTGGTGTGCCTGGTCACCGGCTCGGTGAAGTCCCCGCCGGGGGGCGACACGGCCCCTATGATCGAGATGCTGCCCCTGGTCCCGCCCAGGGTGGTGACCTTGCCCGCGCGCTCGTAGAACTCGGCTATCCGCGTCGGCAGGTAGGCGGGGAAGCCCTCCTCGGCCGGGATCTCCCCCAGGCGGCCGGAGATCTCGCGCAGGGCCTCGGCCCACCTCGATGTGGAGTCGGCCATCAGGGCCACGTCGTAACCCATGTCGCGGTAGTACTCCGCTATGGTTATCCCGGTGTAGATCGACGCCTCGCGCGCCGCCACCGGCATGTTTGAGGTGTTCGCTATCAGCACGGTGCGCTCCATCAGGGGCTTGCCGGAGCGTGGGTCCTCCAGGACGGGGAACTCCTCGAGCACCTGGGTCATCTCGTTGCCCCTCTCGCCGCAGCCGATGTAGACCACGATGTGGGCGTCGCTCCACTTGGCCAGCTGGTGCTGGGTCACGGTCTTGCCGGTGCCGAAGCCTCCGGGGATCGCGGACACGCCCCCCTTGGACAGGGGGAACAGGCCGTCGATGACCCTCTGCCCTGTAAGCAGCGGTTCGTCTGGCAGCAGGCGCTCGGCCACCGGGCGGGCGGTGCGCACGGGCCAGCTCGAGATCATCGGAACGACCCTCTCGCGCCCCCTGCCATCGCGCAGGCGCGCCACGGTCTCCGAACCGCGGTGGAATCCCGCCGGCAGGATGGAGAGAATCTCTCCCTCCACTCCCGGCGGGGTCAGTATGCGATGCTCGACCAGCGATGTCTCGCGCACCGTGGCAATCGGGGTCCCGCCCGTCACCACGTCCCCGACCTTGCCGAGCGGGGTGACGTCCCACGAGGCGTCCGGGTCGAGCTGCGGGATGTTGACCCCCCTCGACACAAACGACCCCTCCTTCTCCAGCAGCTTCCTGAGCGGCCTGCCTATGCCGTCGAAGATCGAGCCGAGCAGCCCCGGCCCGAGCGACATCGACAGAGGAGCACCGGCACCGACGACGGGCTCGCCCGTCCGAAGGCCGGCGGTCTCCTCGAAGACCTGGATCACGGCCTCGTCCCCGTCGAGGCGTATTATCTCCCCCAGCAGGGAGAGCTTGCCGGCGTGCACCATCTCCCTCATCGAGAACTCCCTCATCCCCGACGCTCGCAACACCGGCCCGTTTACAGATACTATCCTCCCCGCGGCCCTCATGTCGTCCGCCTCACAGTACCGCCAGCAGGCGTTCGGCGAGGGACTCCCTGAGCTCCATCGCCACGTCGTGCCAGTCGGCGGACGAGCGCCAGGAGCCGTCCGGGGCCTCCAGATGCACTCCGCCCGTGATCGAGGCCGGGGCGGGGGAGAACTCGAACTTCAGCCCGCGCATGATGGCCGATGCGCGCCTGGTCACCTCTCCGCCCAGGTGGACGTCCTCGCCCGCGAGGGAGATCATCACGGCCCCTCCCTCGGGGATGTCCGCCGCGGCGTGGGCCGCCAGCCCGGCCAGTATGTCGACGTAGTCCGGGCGGGTCCGCAGCGCGGCGAGTTCGTTCTGCAGCATCATTACGGCCTCGTCGAGCAGGCTGTTCTGCAGCCGGAGCCTGTCCTTGGCGCGCGAGGCCTCGGCCCCGGCGATCTGCCTCTTGGCTATCTCCTCCGCGCGCCTGACCGCCTCGGTGTGGATCTGCTCCACCATCCGTTCGACCTCGGCGTTGCGCTCCTCGGCCATCGACGAGGACTCGCGCCGGGCGGCCTCCAGTATGGCGTCGCACTCCGCGTCGCCCTGCTTGAGCAGCAGGCTCTTGAGCGACGCAAGCTTCTCGGGGTTGCGAAGCTCGTAGTCCTTCCGGGATGATGCCGAAATATCGGTCAATTTATCTTCACTCCAATCGCCTCGCGGATGTACCGCGTAAGGAAATCAGCCTCCCGCAGCGCGCCGTGCCTGTCCGGGATGATCACCAGCAGCGGGGGTTCCTCCCGCTCGCGAAGGGACTTCACCAGGGCGGGCGTCTGGGCGGCGGCCCTCTCGGTCATCACCAGCACCCCCACGTCGTGTCGCTTCGCGAGCACGTCGTCCACCGCGGCGGCGATCTCGTCAGCGCCGTGGACTATGACGCCGGGGATTCCGGCGAGCCGCAGCAGAACCACCGAATCGTGGTTGTCGCTGACCAGGAAGCCCTTCATCCCTCGCCTACAGCTTGCCCAGTATCAGCAGGGAGACTATGACCCCGTAGATGGCTATCCCCTCGGCCAGCCCGAGGTAGATGAGCGTCGTGCCGAGCATCGACGGCTTCTCTCCCACGACTCCCAGGGCCGCCGCTCCCACCACGGCCACGGCTATGCCGGCGCCAAGGCAGGCCAGGCCCGTGGCCAGGCTCGCCCCGAGGAATCCAAGTCCTGAGGATGCCCCGTCCGCGGCGGCCGCAGCTCCCTCCGCAGCGGATGCCGCCGTCGCCAGGGTCAGGGCCGCGGACGCAGCCAGCAGCAGGATCAGTCCGAGCACGCAACCGGCGAGCACGACCCTCGGCCTTCCGACCGTCCCGCCCCCGATGCGTTTGCCCGCCGCGCAGGCAGCCAGGGCCCCCGCCGCCAAAAGAATCACTCCGTACATTCAGAACAACCTCCCCGTATAGAAAAAAAGGTCACTCGCCCCTCCAGGTAACCGGGCGGAAGGGCGCTCCGCCCCCCTGGTAGAACTTGCTGAAGAACTCGTAATACTCGAGGCGCAGGGTCTGGATGAAGACTATCAGCCCCTCCAGGCCCACTATAACCGCGTTGCCCGCCAGCAGCACGGCGGCGCGGAAGAGCGCCCCGCCGGGCAGGGAGTGGACCATGTCGCTCAGCATGAACACCGCCGCCGACAGCCCCGCGTGGTTCAGCGCGAACGCCGCGAGCCTGACGAAGGAGGCGGTGTTGCTGAGGAACGACAGCAGCGAGTGGAAGACCGAGAACGTGTGGACCACGGCCCCCTCCGCCTCCTCCTGCGGGCCGAAGATCAGCCTGTCCAGCACCCCGCCGAACAGTATGGCCAGGAACAGCGCCGCCAGCAGTACGTACAGAATCGCCGGGACCTTTCCCGACGTGAAGGCGAAGAGCCCGGCAGCGGCCGCGGTCCAGTAGAACAGCAGCCCCGCCACCCCCTCGCCGTCGAACAGCATCTTGCCTGTCCGCCCCTTCCGCCACAGGGCTAGGATGTTTATCAGCACCCCGAGGCTCATGAAGGCGACGCCGGTGAACAGCGAGGTGCGGATCAGGTTGTCTATCCCGTGCATGGGGGAGGTCCAAAGCGACGGCAGCAGCTCCTCGGAGCCGAACACGCTGCCGTACAGGAAGCCGAACAGGGTGGCGGAGACCCCCGCTATTCGTATCACGGACGCGAACGCGGGCTTCAGCACGCCTTTTTTGGCCAGCAGCCATGCGCCGGCGGAGAGCAGCAGCCCGTGGCCGACGTCCCCGAACATGAAGCCGAAGAACAGGCAGAAGCTCAGCGCCACCAGCGGGGACGGGTCGGTCTCGCCGTAGGAGGGCAGGCTGTACAGCGCCACGATCTCCTGGAAGGTGCGCACCAGGAAGTTGTTCTTCAGCAGGGTGGGCAGCCGCCTGCCGCGGCTCTCGAGCTCCGCGTCGGTCTCGGTCAGGAGCAGGGTGTTGGGCGCCAGGCGGTCCAGGACATCCTCCACCTTGGGCAGGGTGGGGACGGGGATCACGCCGGAAAGCACGAATATCCCCCCGATCTCGCCGCGGTCGCGGCACAGGGAGTAGACCCTCTGCATCGTGAAGACCGAGCAGTACAGCCTCTCGAGGTCGGATCTGTGCCTCTCCAGGTAGTTGCGCGGGGCCTCCTTGAGCGCGCGCGCCTCCCGCGACAGGGAGTCGAGCCTCTCGCGCAGGCGCTCGCGCAGGGCCTCGCCGGCGCCCTCGAACACCTCGCCGAGCTCGTACTCGGTCATGTGAAGCGAGCGGAACAGCTTCTGAGCCTCCGGGTGGTAGTCGCGCGAGCAGAATATCACCGCCAGCACGTAGCCCTTCTCCGCCACCACCGGGAAGGCCAGCAGGGGGGTGACGTCCTCCATCTCCTCCAGGCGCTTGAACCCGTCGGCAGGCAGACGCCCGAGCGTTATCGACAGGAAGCGGGGCTTGAGCGCCTGCTCCACGCCGCGCCCGGCGGCGGTCAGCTCGTCGAGGAAGATCCCGGCGGCGGTCAGCTTCTCCGTCCTCTCCTCGATGCTCTCCGACCGCTCGTTCCACTGGGCCAGCATCCTCTGCAGGGACTTGACCTGCTCGGACGCCTCCTCGTAGGAGAGGGACGGCAGCGATCTGTCGCACCCCTCCTCCCTCTTCAGGATCACCGGCGCGCCCTCGCCGGCCTCGGGAATGGGCGCATCCTCGCCCGGTATCATCCTGAAGACGGCGTTGAGGCTGTCCAGCAGTTCGTCGTAGGGGTTGCCCCTGAAGGACGCTATGCGCGCGCCCCCCTGGCCGGAGCCTATGAGGACGCCCCCCTTCTTCTCCAACGCGTAGTGAAGAGGCATGGGCTCGAAGTTGCCAAGGGACAGCAGCTCCGCGGCCACCGGCTCGACCTCCTCCCTCGGGCCCACCATCGAGACCCCCATCATCTCTACGACAGCCACCGGGTCCTCCCCTCCCTTCCCGAGACGCTCGCATCCGGATGAATCAGGAAGCCGCGCAGCCTCCTGGTGTCGAAGTGATACCTAACTCCCTCTATTATGGTGAACAGGTCCTTCACCTCCAGCTCCCTGAGCGTCAGGTAGGCCAGGGGCACGTGCACCCCGGACGAGCCCGAGGCGAAGATCCTCACCGCCGCCGCCCACAGGAAGCGGTACAGGTTGTGCTCGAGCGCCATCTCCACCAGCGAGGTCCTCTCCGCGTCGGAGCTCGTCGAGGCCTGCTCCTCGTCCTCGAACGCGGGGCCGTAGCGGCTCTCCCTCATCAGGGCGGTCATGGCCTTCACGTCCGGGGCGAAGGCGAACGAGCCCAGAAGCTCGAAGTTCAGCCTGTGGCGAACCGGCAGGGTCATGGCCAGGGCCTCCTCGGGGGACATGCCGAAGAACTTCCTGCCCCGGTATATCCAGTAGAGGTTGATCAGGTCGGCCCTGACCCCGAACAGGGCCCGGACGTGCCGCCTCTCGTTCACCGGCAGTCTCCCGGCCTCGGAGTATATGTGGGTGACGAAGAACGAGTCCATCGCGGTCTTGATGTGGAACAGCGTCTCCTCGGTCACCTTCTGCGAGCCGGACGACAGGGCGCGCCTCAGCGGCTCCCCGATTGCTCTCTCGAGTGGCCTCCCCCGGATCGCCTCCAGGATGTCCCGAAGGGTGCGGGAAGCGATCAGCTTGTCGCCGTCGACGGTCGTCACGGGCGCGGAGCCGACCCACCTGCGCACGGCGTCCCTGTCGCCCACGCCGGTGGTGATGATCCGCAGCATCCGCTTCACGATCTCCACGTCGAAACGACCGCCCCACGCCCGCAGGATCGAGGCGCGGACCGAGCCCAGGTAGTGGCAGAAGGGGATCTCCTCCACCACCGGCGCGACCGCGATCAGCTCCTCGAGCTCCCACCGGCGCATCGTCTCCGGCCTTGCGCCCTCGGCGAAGTAGCCGCCGTAGGCCTCTGTCCTGGACAGGTATGTCGCGATCGCTCCGACCGTCTCGCACTCGAGCAGACGGTCGAAGTCCTCCGGGGCGAGCATCCTTCCGCGAAGGACGCGGGCCTTGGCCGTCGACGCGGCCCTCTCTCCCGCCGAGAGCAGCATCAGCGCGCCTGCGGCCCGAATCGCGCGGCGACCTCGATCGCCATCGTGCGGACGATCTCCGGCGCCGCCTGCTCGAACCGCTCCTTCATCTTCTGCCTGCCGCGGACGCCCATGTCCGTGATGTGCGCCGCCTCAAGCTCCGCCGACTGGCGCGCCGACTCGACTATCGCCTTGGCCTGCGCCCGCGCCGCGGTCAGCCTGACCTCGCGGTCCGCGGCCAGTCTCTCGCGCGACTCGCGCAGCATCTCGGACGCCTTCCTGCGCGCCGCCTCGACGCTTGCCGTCGCGTCGTCCGACGCCGCCAGCAGCTCGCCGAGAACAGTACTGAGGTTCATTGCCCTGCCCCCCCTTCAGACGGGCTCTCCCGCGCTATCTTCATACGTATGAAGTCCTCCCTGTCGTTCTCCTCCAGCACGCCGGCTATCCACGCCAGGGCCGCCCGCTGGGAGGGGACGACCACCTTCTCCAGGGCGTTGACCCGCCTGAGGGTGCGGCGTATCTGGGTGGCCAGCCTGTAGACCGACGTCTCCACCTCCGCCAGCCTGGCGATCAGGGCAAGCACCTCGCGCGCGCGGCTGTAGGCGGCGTCCAGCACTCCTGAGGTGCCGAGGAAGGAGTAGCTCGGGGTCGGCGGCTTGTCCACCGGGTCGACCATCGGGATCTCCACCCCCATCACCGAGCGTAGGCGTATCTTGAAGTCGTCGCACTCGGGCGCGGCGTAGGCCAGCTCCTCCACGTGGTCTATCCCCATCGAGAGACCCGCGGCCTGCAGGCTGAAGTACGCGTCGGAGAAGACCCTCTCCAGGCTCGCCTGGAGCTCTCTGGCCTCGCGTATGCGCCCGGTCAGCTCCATCAGCAGGATGGTCCTCTTCTGCTCCAGCAGGCCGCGCCCCTTCTCGGCCAGCTTCAGGGAGGACGCGATCTTCACGGCGTTGCCCCGCGTGGGGGCGATCTTCGGGTTCACGGCTCTCACCCCTTCCGATTCGCACAGGCCCCTTCTCTGCAAGCCTATTATACACGGCCCGCAGATATAGAAACATATCATATTCCGGGGAAAAAATAGTGGAGTTCGCGCGGTTGTCGCCCCGGAGGCCAGGGCTTATACTGTCACGGGCGGACCGGCGGCGGCACCGCGAAGCGCCGCGCCGCACGACAGGGGGAGATGACAGGCGTGGACAGGCTTTCAATGCTTCTTCTCACCGGATCGGCGTTATTCAACGCCCTGGCGAACACCTTCATGAAGCACGCTTTCGGGAACAGGCACGACCTTCTGGACGGCGGCGCGCTGCGGGCTGTCGCCGGCATAGTGCTGAACCCCTGGGCGGTCGCGGGGGTGGGGTGCTTCGGCGTGTCGTTCGTCTTCCTGAGCGCCGCTCTGACCAGGACGGACCTCTCCACGGCCTACCCACTGATGTCGGGGATGGTCTTCCTGCTGATACTGGCTGTCTCGACCCTGCTCTTCCACGAGCAGGTGAACGCGTGGAGGCTGGCCGGGATGGCGGCGATACTGGCCGGGATCTGGATGATCGCGGCCAGGGGTTGAGCCTAGGGCGCGAGGCGCGGCACGATGTCGGCCCTGTGCAGCCACTCGAGGTTCCGCGACACCCTCTTCCAGTAGACGGTCGGAGACCCGCCGAAGTACCGGCCGAGGGCGGTCTTCACATCGCCCTCGGCCCTCAGGTAGCGCGACAGCAGCAGGCTGCCCGCGGCTATCCCGAGCTCGGGGTCGTGCAGCTGGGCTTCGTCCATGATGCCGTTGGCCAGCAGCAGCCCGGAG
>JAKJGK010000193.1 GCA_022704435.1 Synergistota bacterium
CTCGCGTTCCGGGGCATAATAATCGCACCTCTCTGGTGAAGGTTTGTGTCTTGAACAACACTACCTTAACACTGTTCCCGGAACAGTCCAGAGGGGTTTTTCGTATTTTCAAGGTGCGGATTTGGGCTTTTGACCCAATTCTAGCATAAAACGCGCAGGTCAACGTATAATGGGCCGACACCACCGCCTCGGGAGGATGATCCTTGCATGGCAAAGAAACGCTACCGGCACGAACTCGAGCTGCGCCAGTTCACTCTGGATGACTACGACGATCTAAGGCGCATCATGAACAGGATATACCCGGACATGGGGGGCGCATGGTCGAGGGAGCAGTTCGCCTCCATGATTGCCCGCTTCCCCGAGGGGCAGCTCTGCATAGAGGACAAGGGCAGGGTGGTTGCGGGCGCCCTTTCGCTGATCATCGACTACTCCCGCTACGGCGACAGGCACACGTACGGGGACGTGATCGGGGACGGCGACCTGAAGAACCACGACCCGTCGGGAGACTTCCTGTACGGGTTCGACATCTTCGTGTCGCCCGACTACAGGGAGATGAGACTCGGCCGCAGGCTCTACGACGCCCGCAAGGAGCTGTGCGAGACCCTTAACCTCAAGGGGATCATCATCGGCGGGCGCATCCCCGGCTACGCCGAGTGGGCCGACAGGAAGACGCCGCAGCAGTACATCAGAATGGTGTACAACCGCGAGGTGCTGGACCCGGTGCTGACCTTCCAGATGAGCAACGACTTCCACTACAGGAAGATAGTAGAGAACTACTGGCCCGAGGACTTCAGCTCCAAGGGTTACGGGGTCATCCTCGAGTGGAACAACATCTACTACGAGGAGAAGCAGAGGCTGATCTCAAAGGTCAAGACCTACATGCGCCTCGGGGTCGTGCAGTGGCAGATGAGGAGCTTCGAGTCCTTCGACGACTTCCTGCAGCAGGTGGAGTTCTTCGTCGACACCCAGGCCGGGTACAACACGGACCTGATGCTCTTCCCCGAGCTGTTCAACGCGCCGCTGCTGGCGCAGTTCGACCAGGAGGACCCGGCCGAGGCCATGCGCTCGCTGGCGGGCTACACCGCCGACCTGCGCAGGAGCCTGGTGGGCATGGCGGTGGCCTACAACATAAACATCGTGTCCGGAAGCGTGCCGGAGCTTCGCAACAACCGTCTGTACAACGTCACCTACCTGTGCCGGCGGGACGGCACCTGGGATCAGCAGTACAAGCTTCACATCACCCCCGACGAGTATCGGTACTGGGGGTTGCACGGAGGGCACGATCTGAAGGTCTTCCAGACCGACATCGGAAACGTGGGCATCCTGATCTGCTACGACGTGGAGTTCCCTGAGCTGGCCCGATACCTGGCCATAAAGGGGATGGACCTGCTGCTGGTGCCCTTCTGGACCGACACGAAGAACGCCTACCTGCGAGTCCGCCGGTGCGCCCAGGCCCGCGCGATAGAGAACGAGTGCTACGTGGCCATAGCCGGGAGCGTCGGCAACATCCCGAAGGTGGAGAACATGGACATACAGTACGCCCAGTCGGCGATCTTCACCCCGTCCGACTTCGCCTTCCCTCACGACGCTGTCGCCGCCGAGGCTACGCCGAACACGGAGATGGCTCTCATCGCCGACCTCGACATGGAGCTTCTGAAGGAGCTGCGCCTGCAGGGGAGCGTGCGAAACCTGCACAGCAGGAGGACAGACCTGTACTGGATAGACTGGCTAAGAGGGGACAGGGGCAGGCGCGAGGAGTAGTCGGCGCCGCGACGTGCGCGCCCCGGACCTCCGGGTCGCGAGGAAAGAGGGTGTATGGCCTTGAACAGCGTTGAAAGAAGGGGCAGCATAAGGGAGAGGCTCGCGGCGTCGACCGCTCCGCTGAAGGGGGCGGAGCTGGCGTCTCTCTACTCGGTCAGCAGGCAGATAATCGTGCAGGACATCGCCGTCCTGCGGGCGGAGGGGGCTCATATCGTCGCCACCCCCCAGGGTTACCTGCTGCTGACTGGAGGAGCGCGCGCAAACCCCACTAGGACGGTCATGACCCGGCACAAAGATCCGTCGGAGATGGAGGACGAGCTGCGCATCATGGTCGAGCGCGGCGCGAAGGTGATCAACGTCGTCGTCGAGCACCCCCTCTACGGCGAGATCACAGGCAACCTGATGCTCTTCACCCAGGAGGACGTGTCCCGCTTCATGGAGAGCATGGCCGAGAACGAGTGCGAGCCTCTGTCGAAGCTCACGGGAGGCGTGCATCAACACACGCTCGAGATCCCCGACGAGAGGACGTGGGCCTCCGTGATAGAGGGCTTGAGGGAGGGGGGCTACTTGATCGAGGAGGATTAAGGGCGTAGAATTGTCCTGTGTCAAGACATAAGACAAGGATGGTGCGCTCTATGGACAAAAGGACGGCGAATCTTCGCGGCTACCTGGTCAGGGTATCCAACGGCATGGCGCTCGGGCTCTTCTCATCGCTGATAATCGGCCTGATCCTGAGGCAGGCGGGTGATGCTCTCTCGGTGCATCTCCTGGTGGTCATGGGAAGGTCCGCCCAGCTGCTGATGGGCCCGGCGATAGGGGCCGGGGTGGCATGGTCGGTAGGGGCCCCCCCGCTGGGGTTGTTCTCGTCGGTGATAACCGGGGCAATAGGGGCCGGAACGTTCGCCTTCGACGGGGGAGCGGCCACCGCCGTGGTTGGGGAACCGGTGGGAGCCCTGGTCGCCTCCCTGGCGGGGGCCGAGTTCTCGCGACTGATCTCGGGCAGGACGGGGGTGGACATCGTGCTCGTACCCGCCGGGACCATCGCCGCCGGAGGCCTGGCGGGGCTGTTCGCAGGGCCCGCCATAGCCCGGGGGCTGTA
>JAKJGK010000194.1 GCA_022704435.1 Synergistota bacterium
GGTTCGAGGGTCGGGACGCCCGGCTCCAGGGCCCCGTTGTTTCGCGGGTTCATGTTGACTTAATACCCTGCTGCTACTAGAATCGTATTGGTCCGGCCGTGGCGGGCGCGGCTCGCCCCGGCCGGACGAATCAAAAACAACAGGAGGGATTTGTATGAAGAGGTTTCTGACAGTGCTGTGCGTTCTAGCCCTGACCCTGCCCGTGCTCGCGGGCGCGTCGGAGGCGGCCTCCGTGCTGCGGGTGATCACCTGGGCCGGCTACGCTCCCCAGGAGCTGGTCGACAAGTTCACCGCCGAGACCGGCATCGAGGTGGAGATCACCCTGAGCAACAACGAAGAGATGATCAGCAAGCTTCGCGCCACCCGCGGCGGCGGGTTCGACCTGGCCCAGCCCTCGCAGGACCGCATCTCCTCCGTGGTCGAGCAGTACAAGATCTACCAGCCGATAGACTACTCCAAGCTGGACACCGACCAGATAGACCCCTCCCTGCTCGAGGCCGTCAAGAAGAACACCCTCGTCGACGGACAGTCCTACGCCGTGCCGCACATCTACGGCACGGAGGGGCTCGTGCTAAACAGGAAGCTCGCCCCCGACATCAAGGACTTCAAGGACCTGCTCGACCCGAAGTACGAGGGCAGAGTCTCCTACAGGATGAAGAGGCCGACCCTGATCGGCATGGGCTTCTCGCTCGGCTACGACCCCTTCTCCCTGTACGATAAGCCCGAGGAGTACCAGAAGTTCCTCGACGAGATGGAGAAGGTCCTGATCGCCGGCAAGCCCGCGGTCAAGACCTACTGGGACAACGGCGACCAGCTGCTTCAGCTCCTTCGCTCCGGCGAGGTGTGGGCGGCGTCGGCGTGGGAGCAGGCGGGCTGGAAGCTGCACGCCGAGAACCCGGACATCGACTACCTCGCCCCCGAGAGCGGCGCGCTTGCGTGGGTGGACACCTTCGCGATACCGGCACGCTCCGAGAACGTCGAGGCGGCCTACAAGTACATCAACTTCATGCTTCGCCCCGAGAACGCGGCCTTCTTCACCAACCGCGAGACCTACGGCACCGCCTCCAAGGACGCGGTGAAGTTCCTCGACCCGGAGATCAAGGCCAACTTCGAGCGCGGCCTTCCCCCCGAGGTGCTGGCGAAGATAAACTGGTACCCGACGGTCCCCGCGGGCATCGAGGAGATGGAGGGCAAGACCCTCGACAAGATAAAGGCGGCAAGGTAAGCCAGACCGGCCGTCCATCATTCCGAAAGCGGGCGGCGGGCTCCTCCGGGGACCGCCGCCCGCCTCACATCCAGAGGTGACCGCCCTTATGCGCAACGCACTATCGGTACAGAACCTGGTCAAGCGCTTCGGCAGCTTTACCGCGGTGAACGACGTCTCGTTCGACGTGGAGGACGGCAAGTTCTTCTCGATACTCGGCCCGTCCGGGTGCGGCAAGACCACCCTGCTCAGGATGATAGCGGGGTTCTACAGGCAGGACAGCGGCAGAATCCTGCTGAACGGGCAGGACATGGACGGAGTCGCGCCCAACAGGCGGCCCGTGAACCTGGTGTTCCAGAACCTGGCGCTCTTCCCGATGATGAACGTGTTCGAGAACGTGGCTTTCGGCCTGCGCCGCCGGGGCGAGAAGGGCCCGGCGGTGGAGGCCAAGGTCAGGGACATGCTCGAGCGGGTCGGCCTGCCCGAGTCCGGGAAGAAAGAGATAGGCCAGCTCTCCGGCGGACAGAAGCAGAGGATAGCCATCGCCCGCTGTCTGGTGCTGGAGCCGGCCGTGCTGCTGCTGGACGAGCCGCTCGGCGCGCTGGACGCGAAGCTGCGCGAGCACATGAAGGTGGAGCTGAAGGCCCTGCAGTCCAAGGTCGGCACCACCTTCGTCTACATCACCCACGACCAGTCGGAGGCCATGGTGATGAGCGACAGGGTCGCCGTGATGAACAACGGAGTCTTCGAGCAGATCGGGTCGCCGCAGGAGCTCTACCACTCCCCGCGCTCGTCGTTCGTCGCCCAGTTCGTCGGGGCCAACAACAAGCTGCCCGTCACGCTTTCCGGCGGGGCGACGCCGATGGCCTCCTACGCCCGGTGGAGCGGCCTGAGGACGACAGCGCCCGCCGCCGGGTTCTCCGAGGGGGAGCCGCACGACCTGTTCATCCGCCCCGAGTCGATGGTAATAAACCCGCCGGAGGACAGCGGCTTCAACATCCTGCCGGTGACCGTGAAGGCCATCCTGTTCGACGGAGGCAACAGCAGGCTGCTCGTCTCTCCCAGCGGGACGGAGGACGAGCTGACCGTGGCCCTGCCGCAGACCAGGCAGTACGACCACATCCGCGCGCGCGACGAGATCCGCGTCGGATGGGACCCGTCCGCCTCCCTCTGCTTCCGCAGGAGCGAATGGAAGCTGTACGATGAAGAGTAGCAGAGCCGGATTCCTGTTCTTCTTCCTGCCCGTGGCTCTCTGGCTGGGGCTCCTGATCGTCCTCCCCCACCTGGAGCTGCTGCGCCTGTCCTTCACTTCGTCCCGCGACGGAGGGTTCACTCTTTCCAACTACTCCGCCTTCTTCAACGAGCCCATCTACTGGCTGACCTTTGTCAGGACCGCGCTCTACTCCACCCTGGTGACCTTCATCGCGATGGCGCTGGCCCTGCCGGTAGCCTTCTACATAACCAAGGTGGCCAGGGTCCAGGCCGGTGGCTTTCTGATGCTGCTCGTGCTCGTCCCCTTCTGGGTCAGCGAGCTCATCAGGGTGTACGGCTGGATAATCCTGCTTCGAGAGAGCGGGGTGATCAACCAGCTCCTGATGGCCGCCGGGCTGC
>JAKJGK010000195.1 GCA_022704435.1 Synergistota bacterium
ATATCCTGTAAGAACGTATCCGCATTCGCCACCCCGCGGCGCATCGCGCTCCTTTTCAGGGACGTCGGCGACCGCCAGAGCGACCTCGTCCACACCTTCAAAGGTCCGGCGTGGGCGTCGGCCTTCGACATGAACGGCAACCCGACCAGGGCCGCCTTCGGGTTCGCGAAGAGCAGGGGAGTCGGCGTCGAAAGCCTGGTGGCCGTCGAATCGGACGGGGTGAAGTACGCCTGCGCCGAGGTATCGGAGCCAGGCAGGCCGGTCATGGAGATACTCCCGGAGCTTCTTCCCGCCATAATAAAAAAACTCGTGTTCCCAAAGAGCATGTATTGGAACCCCACCAACGTGCGCTTCGCGCGCCCCGTTCGCTGGATAGTGGCCATGGCCGACAGACAGGTGATCCCGTTCCAGTACGCGGGGATCGAAAGCGGCGCCGTAACCCGAGGGCACCGCTTCATGGGCGCGAGGCAGATAACGATCGGGGGCGCCGTAGACTTCATGGACCTCCTGTACGACAACCACGTAATTCTCGACCAGGAGAAGCGCCGCCAGAAGATGATCGCCGGAATAAGCGCCCTCGAGCATCAGATGGACGGGGCGACCGAGCTGGACCCCGAGATCGTCGCGGAGAACCTCTACCTCGTGGAGTACCCCGTGCCCTTCTTCGGCAGTTTCAGCAAGAAGTACCTCGAGATCCCCGAGGAGGTCCTGGTGACCTCCATGAAGAAGAACCAGAAGTACTTCTCCGTGCGCAGCAAGACCGGCAAGCTGCTTCCCTTCTTCGTCGGAGTCAGCAACAACCTGGCGTCCAACATGGACGTGGTGCGCGAGGGCAACGAGCGAGTTCTGCGGGCCCGCCTGGAGGACGCCGCCTTCTTCTGGTCCGAGGACCTGAAAAAGCCCCTCGCAGCCAACGTCGAGCGCCTCAAGTCCATCGTCTACCAGGAGAAGCTCGGCACCCTGCACGACAAGGTAATGGCCACCAGGGACCTGGCCCTGTGGCTGTGCGACGAGATGGGGTTCGACGACATCCATCATCTCCTCGACAGGGCCGCCCTCCTCGCCAAGGCCGACCTCGTGACCGGGATGGTTTACGAGTTCCCCGAGCTCCAGGGCGTCATGGGCAGGGAGTATGCCCTCAGGAACGGAGAGCCCGAGCGCGTTGCCAACGCCATTTACGAGCAGTACCTGCCAAGGGCGGCGGGCGCCGAGCTCCCCGGCGATTCGGTCGGCGCGCTGCTCGGCCTCGCGGAGCGCGTGCACGTCATCACCAGCTGCTTCAAGGTAGGGCTCGAGCCCAGCGGCTCTCAGGACCCCTACGCCCTTCGACGCGCCTCCCGCTGCATTAACGAGATACTCTGGGGGATGCGCATGGACGTCGACCTGGGGCGCCTCGTCGCTCGGAGCTGCGACCAGCTCTCCGTGGAGGAAGAGACTCGCGCTCGCATCGCCGAATTCATCCAGCAGCGCACGCATGTCCAGCTCCGCGAGAAGGGGTACGGGCACGAGCTGACCACGCTGGCCCTGTCGGTAGCGGGAGGACGTCCCCTGCAGGCGCTTCGCTTCCTCGAGGTCTTCTCAGCGCTGCAGGAGGAGAAGTGGTTCACCGACCTGGTCACCTCCGCTGTAAGGGTCAGGAACATACTCTCCAAGGGCGGGGAGCAGGGCGAGCCAGTTGACGTCAGCCTGCTGACCAAGGATGCCGAGAACAGGCTTCACACCGAGATCACCAGGCTCGACCCCCTGGTCGGGGAGGCCCTGTCCGCACAGGACTGGAAGAAACTCGCGGGACTCCTGTCGGAGCTGTCACCGTTCGTGGCGCAGTTCTTCGACGATGTCCTCGTGATGGACCCCGACGAGAGTATAAAAAACAACAGGATGCGCCTGTTGAAACTATGCAACTCCCTTTTCCTCAAGGTAGGAAATATCGGGGTGCTGAAGGGCGCTTGACGCGCGCGAGCAGACAGGTCGAGCGGTGCGGACGGTGAGGATGACTATGGAGACATTGAACCTTTTCCTGGTGTCGGATTCAATGGGAAAGACCGTGGAGCTGCTCGCGCTGGCCGCCGCCGGTAGGTTCGGGGTGGAGTTCGCCGCAGTGCGCCGGTTCTACGAGCCCATTGACGAGAGGGAGGCGGAGAACATCGTCAAGGAGGCCTCCTGCTCGCGGTCCGTTCTCGTATGCGCCCTGGTCGAAAAGAAAACAAGGGCGTTCCTGTCGGCCAGGTGCGCCGCATTCGGCGTGCCCTTCGTGGACCTGCTTGGCCAGCTGCAGGACTATTTCGAGACAGGTGCCGACTGCCGGCCCCTCCGGGAGGAGAGGACAGCGGCGGGCCTTGAGGACGAGTTTTTCCGCAAGATCGAGGCGATTCAATTCACAATGCAGTGCGACGACGGACGGGACCCGGATCTCCTGTCGAAGGCCGACCTTGTGATCCTCGGCGTCTCGCGCACCGGTAAGACTCCCCTTTCAATGTACATGGCGAACCGGGGGTTCAGGACCGGGAACGTCACTCTGGTGCCCGAAGTAACCCCGCCAGAGGTATTAAGATCCATCCCGCCGTCAAAAATAACCGGACTGCACATGTCCTGCGAGAGACTGTCCACGATTCGAAGGGAGAGACTTCGCCTCCTCGGACTCAACGAAGGCGCCTCAGCCTACGCGGATGTCGACCGCGTGGCGAGGGAGCTGGAGGCCGCTGGACAGTACATGCGCTCGCTGGAAGCGACGGTCTTTGACGTCACGCAAAAGTCGCTCGAGGAGATCGCGCAGGAGATACTGGACCGCCTGCGCTCGCGTTAAGGAGAA
>JAKJGK010000196.1 GCA_022704435.1 Synergistota bacterium
GCCCTGCTCGTCCTCGGCACCCTCGTAACAGCGGTGGTGGCCGGCAGGGCGATAGACTGGGCCCACCTCAAGGACCAGCTCTTCCCGATACTGATGGCGTTCGTCATAGTCGGCACCATATCGTTCAAGGTCTTCTCCAAGTACAGGATAACCAAGGACCGGCACCAGGCCAGGCTGATGAAGACCCTGTACTTCCACAACCTCGACAACAACGCCGGGGTGTTCGACTTCCTGGTCCACGAGGCCGAGGAGGAGGAGTGCAAGGAGGCACTGCTGGCCTACTGGTTCCTGCTGACGGAGCGAAACCCGGACGGGACGTGCTTCACGGAGGAGGAGCTTGACGACCGCATCGAGCAGTGGCTGCGCGACAGGTTCGGCCTGGAGCTGGACTTCGAGGTGGATGACGCCCTGCGAAAGCTGCAGGACAAGAGGCTGCTGACCAGGGACGGGGAGCGGCTGACCGTCCTCCCGCTCGACGAAGCCCTGAAGAGGCTGGACGAGCTCTGGGACAACATATTCACCTACAACGAATAGAGACAGGCAGTCCTCGCGGGCGGCGAAATAATCGAAGGGGCGGCCCGCCAGTGGCCGCCCCTTCTCCTGTCTATGCCGTCCTGGAGCGAAGCCTGCGCCTCGCCAGGTAGCGTCGCGCCTCCCCTATAAGGATCACCGGCGACGTGCCTATCACTATCAGAGCCCATTCGAACGCCGACAGCGGCACGGTCCTGAGGACGCTGCCGCCGAACTGGACCATCAGGATCTGCCCGACCAGTATCAGGATCACGATGCCCGTGAACCAGCGATTCTCCGCCAGGCCGCTGAACGCGGAGCTGTTCAGCCCGAGCCTGCGCGCGTTGAACAGGTTCCACACCTGCAGCATGACGAACGCGCAGAAGAAGACCGTGAGCTCGCGGGGCGACACGCCGCCGCCACGGATGAACAGCAGCATGGAGGCCATCGCGGCCACGAACAGCGCGCCGTAGCCGAATATCCCCCTCGCCATCTCCGGAGTCACGATGAAGGCCTTCGGATCCCGCGGCCTGCTGCTCATGACCTCGGGATGAGGCGGCTCCGTGGCCAGGGCCAGCGCCGCGAAGGTGTCCATGATCAGGTTGACCCAGAGCATCTGTACGACCGTCAGAGGCAGCTCGATCCCGATCACCGGTCCGAGGAGCACTATCGCCATGGCGGACACGTTCACCGTGAGCTGGAAGAGCAGGAAGCGCTGGATGTTCTGGTACAGCCCGCGCCCCCACATTATGGCGTTGACGATGCTCGTGAAGGAGTCGTCCAGCAGCACGATATCGCTGGCCTCCTTCGCCACCGCGGTCCCCCTCTTACCCATCGACAGCCCTACGTTCGCGTGGTTCAGCGCAGGGGCGTCGTTCGTGCCGTCGCCTGTGACCGCGACCACCTCTCCCCTCTCCTGCAGCGCCTTGACCAGCTTCAGCTTGTGGTGCGGGCGCGCGCGGGAGAGCACCTTCAGCTCCTTCAGCATCCTCTCCCTGGCCCCCGGTCTGTCGAGCAGACCCTCGAACTCGTCCCCGGTGAGCAGGGAGAACTCGGCTTCATCCCCCTCCCCGACGAGGCCGATCTGCCGCCCGATCTCGCGCGCGGTCTCCCGGTTGTCGCCTGTGACGATCTTGACGCCTATGCCGGCCCCGGCGCACGCCCGAATGGCGTCAGGCACGTCGTCGCGAACCGGGTCGGATATAGCGACGAAGCCGAGCCAGGTGAGCTCCTCGGCCAGAGCCTCCGCCCCGCCCTCTGCCTCGTCGGGCAGCCTCCTGGACGCCAGCCCTATGACCCGCATCCCCCTGGCCTGGAAGGAGCGGACGGAGTCCAGGATCTCCTCCTTATGCTCGTCGGCCAGAGGCTCGCTCCCCTCGTGAAGCAGGATTGACGCGCACCTCTCGATGATGATCTCCGGGGCGCCCTTCGCGTGCAGGGTCAATCCGCCCCCGCGGCCGCGCCCGAGGGTCGCCATGAACTTGCGCTCCGTCGAGAAGGGGAGCTGGTCGCGAACCTCGAACGAGGCTCGCAGCGTCCTGTAGTCCTCCCCCCGCTCGTTCAGCCACATCAGCAGCGCACCCTCCGTCGGGTTTCCAAGGACGGTCGTCTCCCCCGACGACTTAGACAGGTTCGCGGTTGAGTTCGCCGCCATCGCCTCGTAGAGCAGCTCGGTCGACGCGGAGTAGGCGGGAACGCCCAGCTCGTGCACCCTCATCCTGTTCTGGGTAAGAGTGCCGGTCTTGTCGGTGCAGATGACCGTCGCCGCTCCGATCGTCTCGCAGGCGTGCAGCTTCCGCACCAGGTTGTTCGAGGCGGTCATCTTCCTCATACTGTAGGCCAGCGACAGGGTGACGCTCATGGCGAGCCCCTCCGGGACCGCCACCACTATCAGGGTTATCGATATCATGAAGAACTGGAGGAACTTCCTGCCTGCGTCCGGGTTGAGATACTCGGCGGGCGGGGCCGGCAGTATCCCGAGGAAGTAGGCGGTCGCGGAGGCGATAGCGAAGAACGCCGCCCCGTACAGCAGCGGCTTGAGCCACTGCCACACCCCCTCCCTTTCCAGCCAGGCGGGCCGCCTGCGGGCCCTCCCGATCAGGTCGATCGCGTCGTAGACGATCGGAAGCCACACCCGGACCGAGGCCCCTAGAAAGGAGACCGCCAGGATAAACGCGAAGACCCACTGCCCGCGGTCCATCACGATGTCGCCCGTGGCCCTCGCGCGGAGGCTCAGTGTGACGAAGAGCATCGCGGCCACTCCGAACCCGACGACCCCGATGACCTTGCTCA
>JAKJGK010000197.1 GCA_022704435.1 Synergistota bacterium
ATCGGGCCCGCCGTTGTGCTCATGCCTGCAGTACCCCGTAGTGCTCAAGGCGTCTTCGGACTTCCCGGACGCCGAGGTGCTCCGCCACCTCGAAAACCCCCGGGCTGACCTTCATCCCGGTCAGGCACAGGCGAAGGGGCATGGCCAGGTCTTTCATCTTCACCCCGTTCGCCGCGCTCCACTCTCGGGAGAAGGTCTCCATGGCCTCCGCATTCCACTCGGGTAGGGCGAGAAGCTCCGAGTTGAACCTCCTGAGGACTTCAAGCTGGGCGCCGTCCGCCTCGATGCTCTCGTACCTCTCCTTGACCGGCCCGAAGTCCAGGAAGTAGTCGGAGTAGGCCGCGGCCTCCCGCGCGGTCTGACCCCTTCCGGCCAGCAGGGTCAGGGATGCCTCCAGGTACTCCCGCGGGTGGGAGTCGATCGGGAGCCCCATCTCCCTCCAGAACGGCTCGACAAGGGCCAGTCGCTCGCAGGGGGGGAGCTTCTTGAGGTGCTCCTGGTTTATGTGGTTCAGCTTGTCCATGTCGAACACCGAGGGCTTTTTGATCACCCTCGACAGGTCGAACATCTGCGCCGCCTCCTCGCGGGAGAAGATCTCAAGGTCGTCGCCCGGCGACCATCCGAGCAGAGCCAGGAAATTGAACACGGAGTCCGGCATGTAGCCCATGTCCCGGTATTCGTACACGCTCGTGGCACCGTGCCTCTTGGAGAGCTTCTTTTTGTCCTTGCCCAGGATCATCGGCAGGTGGGCGAACACCGGACGCTCCCAGCCAAGGGCGTCGTACAGAGCGAGCTGCTTGGGAGTGTTGGAGATGTGGTCCTCCCCCCTGATTACGTGGGATATCTCCATCGCGTGGTCGTCCACGACGGCCGCGTAGTTGTAGGTCGGCATGCCGTCGCTCTTGATCATCACGATGTCCTTGAGGGTGTCGCTAAGCATCTGGATCTGTCCGTATACCACGTCGTCGAAGGCCAGCGAGACGCCTTGGGGTACTTTGAATATGACAGCCTCCCCCTCGCGGTAGGCCTTCCCTTCTCGAAGAAGCCTGTCGGCCGTCTCGCGGTACAGGGAAAGGCGCTCCGACTGTCTGTACGGAGCGTAAGGGCCGCCCGTGTCCGGTCCCTCGTCCCAGTCCAGCCCGAGCCATCTCATGCCCGACATGATTGTCTCCTCGTACTCCTGCGTGGAGCGCTCTCTGTCCGTGTCCTCTATGCGGAGTATGAACTTTCCGCCCGTGTGACGCGCCCACAGCCAGTTGAACAGCGCCGTGTGGCCGCCCCCGATATGAAGCGCCCCTGTCGGGCTCGGAGCAAAGCGAACCCGCACTGTATCCACCATTTCCGTTCCTCCCCGATGCTTCGTCTTTTCGCGCTTCGTCGGTGCGCGAAGCCGTTCGATGGGTTATTATAACCCTGTCGGCCGTGGAAACGAAAATATCGAGGTCGTCCCCGTCCGCGCGGCGCAAGCACGCGTACGGGACTCGTGTCGAGGGGTGTGAGCCAACTGACAAGGAAGAAGATCCTGCTCGTGGACGGACACGGGCTCGCCTTCAGGGCGTTCTACGCCATCCGGGAGCTTAGCGCGCCGGACGGCACCCCCACCAACGCCATTGTGGGCTTTTTCAACATGTTTCTGAAGATAAGGGATGAATGGAGGCCGGACCTGTGCGGCGTCGTGTTCGACGCGCCGGGGCCGACTTTCAGGCACGAGGCCTACGCCGAGTACAAGGCCGGAAGAAGACCGACGCCCCCGGAGTTCAAGGCGCAGCTCCCCCACATACTGGAGTTGCTGGACGCGATGGGGGTTCCGGTGGTGCGCAGGGAGGGGGTCGAGGCCGACGACGTGCTCGCCTCCTCGGCCTGCGCCGCCGCCGCGCATGGGCTGGAGGCGCTGGTGCTGTCGTCGGACAAGGACATCCTGCAGGTCCTCGACAGGGATATCACGGTGCTGAGGCCCGGCAAGGGCATAAGCAGTTTCAGCACTTTGGACGGGGCCTCCTTCGCTGAGGAGTACGGCTTTTCGCCCTCCTCCATGCCGGACTACCTGGCCCTGCTTGGCGACGCCGTGGACAACGTTCCCGGCGTGCCGGGGGTCGGGGAGAAGACGGCGCGAAAGCTGCTCGCGGAGTACGGCACGCTCGAGGGCATCTACGAGAACATCGACTCGCTCAGGGGCGCATTGAAGGAGAGGTTGGCCGAGAACCGCGATCAGGCGTTCAACAGCCGCGAGCTGACTCGCCTCCTCTGCGACACCGAGGAGGACCTCGGCGTATACGCTATTCGCTCCGCGGACGAGGAGAGACTGTCGAGGATCTGTCGCGACCTTGGCCTCAAGAGCATCGCCTCGAGGCTGAAGCTGCCGCCCGCGGGCGAGCCAGGCTCCGTCGAGAGGCTGACTGAACAGCCCCGACTGCAGGCCGCCGCGACGGCTGAAAGGAGCATGGCCGTCCTAGTCCCGTCGATCGGGGGCAGGTACCCGATGCACTTGAAGGCGTCGGAGGCTCTCCTCCTCGATTCGGACGGGGCGTTCGAGAGGCTGGAGGGCGAGGCCATCCACGACCTGCCCGCTCGCCTCCGCGCCCGGTCGATGGACATTCTGACTCCCGACTACAAGACCGCCGCCGCCTGCTTCGGCGCGGACGCTATTCCACCCGGCAGGGCGCTGGACTTCAAGACCGCTCACTATCTGCTCCATCCGGACATGGCGTCTCACTCCCCCGGGGACATCATACCGGGCTTCGATTCAATGCCTCCGGAGGACAGGGCCGCGAGGCTGGCCTCCGAGTACAGGGCGCAGGAATC
>JAKJGK010000198.1 GCA_022704435.1 Synergistota bacterium
CCACCTCCCTGTCGTCCCTGCTGGGCAAGTCCGTCGACATGAGCGTCTCGCGCGTCGCCCCCATGCCGTTCAACGAGATAGTGGAATACGTGGGGGGTGCCGAGAGGATGATCCTCACGGTGTTCGTTCGGATCGAAGGTGGAATATCGGGGAACATCCTGTTCACGATGAACCTCCCGGACGCCCGGGCGCTGGTAAGGCACATGACCGGCGTCGTCGAGGAGGAGGGCTTCTCCGAGATGGGGCTCTCGGTCCTGCACGAGGTGGGGAACATCGTCATAGGAGCCTACATCACCGCTCTGTCCGACTTCCTGGGCTTCGAGCTTCAACCCTCGGTGCCCTCGCTCGCGATGGACATGGCTGGGGCGATCCTGGCCTTCAGCCTGTCGGAGATCGGTCGCAGTGGCGACACCGCCATAGTGATGGACGGCGCGCTCTCCCTCGACGGCAGCGCGATAACCGAGGAGGGCGCCAGCCGCCTGTTCCTCCTGCCCGACCCCGAGTCGTTCATCAAGATATTCACGGCGCTTGGAGTCCCGACAGATGCGGACGGTTAGAGTGGGGATAGCCGAGTCCGGCGTGGTCGTGAACCCTGACAGCGTCACGACTCTCGGTCTGGGCTCGTGCGTGGGCGTGACCCTCTACGACGAGAGAAAGAAAATCGGCGGCATGGTCCACGTGATGCTGCCGTCGACCGAGCTGGCTAAGGGCGGGGACTTCAACAAATCCAAGTTCGCCGATTCGGGGGTCCCTGACCTGGTGGACCAGATGGTCCGCTTCGGCGCGGACCGCAGGCGCCTGGTCGCCAAGATGGCCGGAGGCGCACAGATGTTCAGTGTCGGCGGAAGCGGCGAGTCGATCCTCAAGATAGGCTCCCGCAACGTCGAGGCCTGCAGGAAGGCCCTGGTCGGCCTCGGAATCCCGATTGTAGCGGAGGACACCGGCGGCACCTGGGGGCGGACGGTGGTCCTTTTCGCGGAGTCGGGCATCCTCGAGATCCGTGCCATCGGCAGGGCGAAGAACCAGATTTAACCGGAGAATTGGAGGAAATTTGTGAATACTGACAGACACGTTCTCGATTCGGACAGGGTGGGGAGACTGCTGTTCCGACTCTCCTTCCCGTCCATAATCGGGATGTTGGTGATGGCGTCCTACAACATAGCCGACTCGGTCTTCATCGGCCACGGGGTGGGACCGGCGGGGTTGGCGGCGGTGATGATCTGCTTCCCGATACAGTTCCTGGGCGGGGCTATGTCCATAATGGCGGGCATAGGGGGCTCGTCGGTAATCTCGAGGAGCCTGGGGGCCGGCGACGTCGACAGGGCGGAGCGCGCTCTGGGGGCCACGTCGACATTCTCGCTGACGGTGGGCTTGATAATGCTCGTCGTGCCTATGGTCTTCATCGACGAGCTGCTCTCCCTGTTCGGCGCGAGCGAGGCCATCCTTCCGCACGCCAGGGACTACCTGTCCGTGATACTGTTCGGCATGCCCTTCCAGATGTTCGGCATGGCGGGCAACCACATGGCGCGCGCCGAGGGGAGGGCCCGCATAGCCATGACGTCGCTGCTCATCTCGGCCATCCTGAACATCATCCTGGATCCGGTGTTCATCTTCGTCTTCGGTTGGGGCGTCTGGGGGGCCGCGGCGGCCACGGTGATATCCCAGTTCACCATGTTCGTCTGGATCTTCGGCTACTTCAGCAGCGGCCGAGGCGGCCTGAGGATCAAGGCCCGCTTCCTGATCCCGAGGCCGTCGCTTCTGCGCGAGATAACCGCGATAGGGCTGTCGGAGTTCACCCGCATGGCGGCGGGGAGCCTGTCCATGGTGCTGATAAACGCGGCGCTGATCCGCTGGGGCGGGGACCTGCACGTCGCCGTTTACGGCGTCATTCACCGGGGGCTGTCCTTCTTCTTCATGCCGATGATGGGGATAGCGCAGGGCTTCCAGCCGATACTGGGGTACAACTACGGGGCGGGCAGGATCAGGCAGGCCCGCACCGCCGTCAGCCTTGCGCTGGTCAGCGCGACGCTCCTTGCGTTCTGCGCCTTTCTGACGACGCAGATCTTCCCCGCGCGGATTTTCGCCATCTTCACAACGGACCGCACCCTGATACTCGAGGGGACGCGCGCGATGCGGATAATCACCGGCGCTTTCTTCTTCATCGGCTTCCAGATGGTCGGCTCGGCGATGTTCCAGGCGCTCGGCAAGGCGCGCCCGGCATTCATCCTCTCCCTGTCGCGCCAGGTGCTGCTGCTCATACCCTTCGTGCTGCTGCTGCCCGCGCTTCTGAGGTCCACCGACGGAGTGTGGCTGGCCTTCCCCCTTGCGGACTCCCTCTCCTTCTTCGTTACGCTATTCTTCTTCCGGCGGGAGATGAGAGACAGCCTGACCGCGGAGGCGGCCCCCGCCTGAGCCGATCGCTACCCCTCGCGGTACAGCTTGGCGGCCCTGACGGCGCGAAGGAAGCAGGTGATCGGAAAATTCGTCGGGGGGGCTGGTTCCAAGGCGGGCTAGGGCTCGCTGCACGCCTCGGACGCGGGCGCTACGGCACCGGACGGCGCCACGTAGCGCACCTCGCAGGCTAGCCACGCCCCGATCCTGGCGTGGACTCGCCTTCTCACCTCACCTATCAGCGACAGAACGTCGCGGGCAGTGGCACCGCCCCTGTTGACCATGAAATTGGCGTGATGATGCGACACCTGGGCGCCGCCGATGGTCAGACCCTTGAGCCCCGTGTCCTCGACGACCTTGCCGGGAGGCCCCGCGAGCTCGTACACGGCCGGGTC
>JAKJGK010000199.1 GCA_022704435.1 Synergistota bacterium
GTGGACCGCAGGGTCGGAGTGTATGCCGCCGGGGACGGGGAACTCCCAGGCGAGTCTTCCCGAAGCAGCATCCACCGCGACGAGCTTGCCGTTGACCGTGCCGAAGAAGACCCTGCCGCCCGCGACCGTCGGCGTCGTGGTCACGGACTCACCCGCCTCGTACTTCCACAGCGGGATCACGCTCTTGAGGCGCACCGCCTGCACCAGGCCGTCCCAGGCGCCGAAGTAGACCACTCCGTCGGAGACCCTGGCGGTCCCCACCGGGCCTCCCGCGCCGCCCCCCCAGGTCTTCCTGCCGGTCCTGGCGTCGAGGGCGATGAACAGCCCCTCGTAGGTCCCCACGAACACCAGTCCGTCGCTGTACACAGGGGAGGAGCGGAGCTCCCTGCCCGTGTCGAACACCCACAGCTGCGAGCCGGTCTCCGCGTCAAGGGCGTAGGTCTTGCCGTCCGCGCTGTTGAAGAATACCTTTCCGTCGCCCGCGGCGGGCGACGCCCATATCGCCCCCGGCGTGTACTGCTCCGCCGGGCTGTAGCTCCACTTGACCCCCCCGGTGGCCAGGTCGATGGCGAACAGGGTCCCGTCCGCGCCCCCCACGAACGCCTTCCCGCCCAGGATCGCCGGTGCGCCGTTTATCGTAGCGCGGGTGTTGAAGGTCCACGCTTCGCGCCCGGTGCCCCTGTCGACGGCGTGCAGCTTGCCCTCGCTGTCGCCGATCAGGATCAGGTTGCCCGCGGATGCGGGCGAGCCGGAGACCGACCCCATGGCCTCGTAGCTCCACAGCAGCTCACCCCGCCACCCCTCGGCCCTTGCGGCCGAAACGACAAGGATCAGCAGGACCGCCAGCGCCGCCCACCCTGGGATGGTGCCAGACCTGGTT
Organism: Synergistota bacterium; assembly: GCA_022704435.1. Classification (GTDB taxonomy): domain Bacteria; phylum Synergistota; class Synergistia; order Synergistales; family Aminobacteriaceae; genus JAAYLU01. The sequence continues at coordinate 881 of JAKJGK010000199.1, forward strand.
CTGTGCATGCGCAACACCTCGTTTTCATGATGATATCCAGCCAAGGATAGTATAAACCGGATTTTGATTTTTTCATATCTTTCTGCGCCGCTACACGGCCTGAAGAGAGTACAATCTACAAGATCAAGGAAGGAGGAGTACCACTCATGATGCTTCACGACGCCGCCGCCGAGTGGCTGGGCGGCTATGTTGATTCCTTCAGGGGGCGCAACGGAGCCCTGTCGCCCCTGATGGAGGTCAAGCGCACGCACTCCCTGAGAGTGCGGGACAACGCCGCGAAGATCGCGGAGGGACTCGGCTGGACCGGCGACAGGCTGGACGTCGCCCTGGCTGCCGCCCTGCTGCACGACACCGGGCGCTTCCCGCAGTACGCAAGGTGGGGGACCTACTACGACGGAGTCTCCGCGGACCACGGCGAACTAGGGGAGGCCACCCTGCGCGAGCTCTTCCCCGCGAACCTGTCCGACCAGTGCCCGGAGTGGGAGGACATCCTGCTGTCGGTCCGCCTGCACAACAAGAAGGATCTGCCGCTGGACGTCCCGAGAAGGGCGCTCCCGCTGGCCAGGCTCGTAAGGGACAGCGACAAGCTCGACGTGTTCAGCCTGGTGCGGTCTCACGTCGAGGCCGGGCGCATCAACGACCTGCTGCCCGGAATAGCCCCGAGGGGCGGCTACTCCGACGAACTGGTCGAGGAGGTCGCGACCGACGGCAGGGGCTCGTACCGCAATGTGCGATCCCTGTTCGACTTCCTGCTGGTGCAGCTCTCCTGGGTCCTGGACCTCAACTACCCTCCGTCCTTCAGGATGCTGAGGGAGGAAGGGGTGCTCGCGTGGATCGAGCGCACCCTCCCGTCCTGCGACAGGGTGGACGACTTCGTGAGCTCCGTCCTGAGGCACGCCTCCGCGATGGAGAGCGCCTGAGGGCCCGGCCGCTCTCCCCCCCTCCCGGACGGGTCAGGCGAACCTGCCCGCTATGACGTCGATGATCGCCCTGTCGAGGTTCTGCATGCCGTTGACCGACACCTGCACCATGTTGCTCACGGTCTTCTCGATCGTCTCGTCCACCAGCCCCTGCGGCTCCGGATAGTGTCCGTCGAAGACCAACAGGGCCGCGTGGTACGCCTCGAGAGCCCCGGTGCCCACCTTCAGCGCGCACGTGTCCTTGGCGCCGTCGCAGACCATGCCGACGAGGTTGCCGAGGATGATCAGCATGGCCTGGGCCGCCTTGGCGACATCCTTCGTCTTCAGGTAGACCATGGCCGCCGCCGCGCCCGCGCCCGCCGCTACGGAGCATCCGCAGGTGGGGGTGAGCCTCCCCGTGCGGCTCTTGACGTAGCTGGTCGCAAGGTGGCTGAACGCCACCGCCTTGGCGGTCTCCTCCCTGCTCGCCCCGTGGTGCGCGGCGAAGATCGCCACCGGCAGGATGGCCGTCACACCGTGGTTGCCGCTGCCCGCGCTGCTCATCACGGGCATAGGCGCGCCGGACATCCGCGCGTCGGACGCGGCCGCGGCGAAGGACTTTATCTTGAGGCTGAGGTCCTCCGACTCGTAGCACGCGCCCGAGATCTTGCGGATCGTCTTGCCTATGTTCAGCCCCGTGTCGTGACTGCCGTCGAACCCGTACTCCGCGATGGCCATGTTCATCTCCACCCCCTGGAGCACGTAGTCCACGTCGTCCTCGTCCATCGTGTCAACCAGCGATACCAGCTCGGAGAAGCCCATCGAGGCGACCTCGTCGGGGATGCCGCCGCCGGCCTGGCCGGACGCGGAGGGTTCGGCGGAGAATACGACCGCGCCGTCCAGCGTCACCTTTACAATGTTCGTGTGGGTCCCCTCGATGCGGCAAATGGCAGCGTGTTCGCCCGAGCGCAGCGACGCCTCGACGTATAC
>JAKJGK010000200.1 GCA_022704435.1 Synergistota bacterium
CCGCCATAGGCGGTGAGCGCCTGGTGGACATGCCCTTCGGAGAGCTGCTGCCGCGGATATGCTGACGCTTCATGAGAAGGCCGGGCGATCTTTGAGAGGGTGCCCGGCCTTCAACATGTCTACGCCTTGAGCACCTCCCCGTACAGCACGGGCACTACGACAAGGATCAGCACGGTCGCCACGGTCAGCCCGAACATGATGGTGACGGCCATCGCCGAGAAGAGCACGTCGAAGTAGAGCGGCACCATCCCCAGGACAGTGGTCAGCGAGGCCATCATCACCGGCCTGGTGCGGCTGACCCCCGAGTCGATGACCGCCTCCAGGGGCGCCTTTCCCTCGCTCATCTCGAGGTCTATCTGGTCAATCAGAACTATGGCGTTCTTTATCAGCATCCCGGCCAGGCTCAGGAAGCCCAGCATCGACAGGAAGTCGAATGGCCTGTCCATGACGAGCAGGCCGAGGGTCAGCCCCATGACGGACAGCGGCAGGCACAGGAGTATGACCAGGGGCTGGCGGAATCCGTTGAAGAGCATTACCAGTATGACCACTATCGCCAGGAAGCCGATCGGGATCATGCCCATGAGTCCGGCCTGCGCCTCTTGCGAGCTCTCGTACTCGCCGCCCCACTCCATCTCGATCCCCTGGGGCAGAGGGATCCCCTCCACCAGGTGGCGGATCCTGTCGAACAGAGCGCCGGGCTTGTCGGACCCGCTGTCGCACTCGACCGTCAGGGCCTTCTTGCGGTTTATCCGGTAGATGAACGAGTCCTCCGCCACCGTCGCGATGCGCGAGACGAACTGGGAGAGGGGGATATACCTGCGGTTCAACGCGCTCCACACCTGGGTCCCCTCCAGAGACTCGACGCTCAGGCGCTCGGATTCCGGCAGGCGGGCCACTATCGGCAGCAGCTTCTCCCCCTCGCGGTAGAGCCCGGCGGCCACGCCTGTGAAGGCCATTTTTATCGCGTTCGCCACGTCGCGCCTGCTCAGTCCCAGCAGTTGCACCGAGTCATTGAGCTCCGGGCGGATGACCTTGGTGCGGTTGCCCCAATCGTCGCGTATGTTCACCGCATCCGGGTCGGACGCGTAGATACCCTTCACCCTTTCGGCGAGGCGCCTTAACTGCGACGGGTCCTTCCCCAGGAAGCGAACCTGCACCTTGGCCCCTCCGCCGGTGCCCTTGGCGAATGACCGGATGCGCGGCTCCAGGTGCGGCAGGTTTTCACGGACGAAGGAGTCGAGTTTTCTTTTCAGCATATCGGCACCGTCGCCATCCCTGGCGGTGACTATCAGGTGGCCGTAGTTTGAGGCCGGATCGCCTGGGGTGTACGTGAGTATGAAGCGAAGCGCGCCCTCCCCGGCATAGGTGGCCACCGACTCCGTCTCCGCCTGTGCGAGCAGGTGCTTCTCCATCGCCACGCCGTCGGCCAGGGTGCCCTCGACGCTCGTCCCCCGCTGGGTCCAGAAGTCCACGGTGAACATCGGCGACGAGGAGGAGGGGAAGAAGGACTTGTCGACGTAGCCGAAGCCCGCGAACGACAGGATCATCATGCCGGCGACCATCATCAGCACCAGCTTGCGCCGGGCGAGGCAGAAGGAGAGGAAGCCCCTGTAGGCCCTGTACATGGGCGTATCGTAGGGGTCGACCGCGGCCTCGGCGGTGTTGCCCCTCAGCACGGCGATCCCGAGCAGCGGGGTGACGGTCACCGCCAGAATCCAGCTGAGCAGCAGGGATATGCTCACAACCTGGAACAGGCTCTTGCAGAACTCGCCGGTGCTGTCCGGAGAGAGCCCGATCGGGGCGAAGGCGATCGCCGCGATGATCGTGGCCCCGAGCAGGGGGACCTGGGTCTGCTTGACCACGTCGATCGCCGAGGACGCGCCGTCCCGCCCCCTCTGCATCCCCACCAGGATCCCGTCCGCGACTACTATGGCGTTGTCCACCAGCATGCCCAGAGCGATTATGAGAGCGCCGAGGGAGATGCTGTGAAGATCTATCTCCATGATTCTCATCGCTATGAAGGTTGCCAGTATGGTGAGCAGCAGGACGACCCCTATCAGTATGCCGCTCCTCAGCCCCATGAAGATCAGCAATATCCCTATCACTATGGCCAGGGCTTCGAGCAGATTGACCACGAAGTCGCGTATCGAATCCGCGACGGTGTCAGGCTGGTAGTAGATCATTCCAAGCTCCATGCCCACCGGGGTCTGGACGGCAAGCTCCTGCAGTCGCTTGTGGACGGCCTCCCCTATTCTTATCACGTTGCCCCCGTCCACGTTGGATATGCCGAGCCCGAGCGCGGGCTTGCCGTTGTATCGCATGGCCGAGGAGGGCGGATCCACGTAGCCTCGCGTGATGGTCGCCAGGTCTCCGAGTCGTATCGAACGTCCGTCGCCAGCCCGCAGCAGCAGGGAGGAGAGGGAGTCCACCGACGAGAAGTAGCCTGACGGGGAGATCCGAATGCGCTCTGACCCCACCTCGGCGGAGCCGGCACCCGCGACGGCGTTCTGCGCCTGCAGCAGGTTGAAGATCTCCTGAGAGCTGATGCCGAGCTGCGACAGGCGGGAGCGGTCGATCTCCACGTAGATCGTCTCCGCCTGGACGCCTGCTATCTCGACGTTGGCGACTCCATCGACCAGCAACAGCTCGCGCCTGAGGAAGTCGGCGTGGTCCTCAAGCTCCCGGAAGGTGTATCCATCGCCGGTCAGCGCATAGTAAACGCCGAAGACGTCCCCGTAGTCGTCGTTCACCCGGGACGGCCCCGCCCC
>JAKJGK010000201.1 GCA_022704435.1 Synergistota bacterium
ACGGGTGGGAGGAGGAGCCTCCCAAGCCTCTTCCGATGGGCCTTGTCGAGCCCAACCTGCCCTTCTGGGGCGAGCTGCTGAGGGTGGTGGACTACATAGCGGATGGGTTCGAGGAGAACGACCTGTTCCCGAGCGACCTTGAGGAGTTCGGCGCTCTGACCACGTTCCGCGACACAGTGAGCCGCTGCGGCAAGCTGGCGGCCAAGCAGCTCCAGGGCAACCCCTCACGGAGGAGGAGTACGAGTTCATACGGCTTTTCCCCCTGGACTACATGGCCGCGGCGGCGGACGGCTACGGCGGGGTGCCTCCGATCGACGTCTACCGTTCGGCGCTCGTGGTCGACATCCAGACCGGCAACCTAAGCCCGGACGCGATAGGCTCGCCTGTCATTCTCTACCAGGCAGTCGCGGAGCCCTCGATCATGCTGGCGCTGGTTGGCAACGAGAAGACCCCCAGGGTGCTGATCGGCATGGCCTTCGACCACAGGGAGTTCTTCGCCCCGCACGGCCGCAGGCTGACCGACAGCGCATGGAAGAAGAGGGTGTACGACAAGTACGGCGAGAACGGCGAGCTTCGCAAGGGCAAGGCCGCGCCCCTGCCGGAGAAGAACTTCTGGTACGACGGCCTGCGCCCCTGAGAAGTCGCGGGCGCACGGCGGCCCTTTGAAAAGCGGCTGACGCATAGGCCTCCTCCCCTTCGCCGGGGGGAGGCCGTTTTCTCGCCCGCGGGCTGCCACAAACGCTCCGAATTCATGTAGAATTGCTGTGCTGGACTATCCGACAGTGAGGTCGATTGAATGAACAACTCTCGTCTTTCCCCATGGAAGAGCGCGCTGCTCGCTCTGGGGCTGCTGTTCGTCTACTTTTACGGCCTGGGCGCCCACGGGCTGCTGGAGCCGGACGAGGGCAGGTATTCGGAGATCCCCCGCGAGATGATGGAGAGCGGGGACTTCGTGACGCCCCGCCTGAACTACGTGAAGTACTTCGAGAAGCCCGTCCTGCACTACTGGCTGACCGCGGCGTCGATGAAGATCCTCGGCGAGAGCGAGTTCGCGGGGCGCTTCTGGCCTGCGACCCTGGCCCTGTCGGGCGCGGCAGCGGTCTGGGTCGCGGCGCGACGGCTCCACGGGCCGCGCGGGGCCCTCTACTCATCCGCCGTGCTCGGGGCCGGCCTGCTCTACTTCGCAGTCGGGCGCATCAACATCATCGACATGACCCTGTCGTTCTTCATGTCCCTGTCCTTCATCGGGCTGTGGTTCGCGGTGCGCGACGGGGAGCGCGGACGCCTCGCGCCGGTGCTGGTCTTTCACGCCGGGATGGCGCTTGCGGTGCTGTCGAAGGGGCTGGTCGGGGTCGTCCTGCCAGCCGCCGTCCTGGGCGCCTACGCCCTGCTCGTCCGCGACGCGTCCCCGATCCGGCGCGCGCTGGACTGGCGCGGGATCGCCCTCTTTCTCGCGCTGACCGTCCCGTGGTTCTTCGAGGTCTGTCGCAGGAACCCCGACTTCTTCCACTTCTTCTTCGTGCAGGAGCACTTCCTGCGCTACGCCACCAGGATGCACGGCAGGTACGAGCCGCACTGGTTCTTCATTCCCATCCTGCTGGTCGGCCTGATCCCGTGGACCGGCCTGCTGCCGGGGGCCCTGGCCTCGGCCCTCCCCCGCCCCCTGCGGAACGCGGGGCGCGAGAAGAGGGACGAGCTCTTCCTCCTGCTGTGGTTCGGGGTGATCTTCGTCTTCTTCTCGCTATCGAGCTCCAAGCTGGTCCCGTACATCGTCCCGGCGCTCCCGCCGGTCGCGATCCTCATGGGCGGCTACCTGGCCCGCTGCGTGGAGAAGGAGGACATTAAGCGGACGGGGCGCTTCCTGCTGTGGAACTCCATCCTGCTGGTCCCCTTCATTGCGGCCCTGGTCCTCTACCCCTTCCTCAACGACAGGGAGCCGGCCGGGCTGCTGCTGCCCTACACCCTGCCGGTGGCGGCCGTGCTGGTGATGACGGTCTACCTGGGGTGGCGGCTCTTCCTTCGCAGGAGGTTCGGCGCGCTGGCCGCCGCGATGTGCCTGATGTCGCTGCTGACCATGTTCTCGTTCGGCAGGGCTTTCCTGCTGTACGACAGGCTGCTGAGCGCCCGGGACCTGGCGGCCCGCGTAGACGCGATCAGGAGGCCGGGTGACGTGGTGGCCCAGTTCGCCGACTACGACCAGGGGCTGCCCTTTTACCTGAAGCAGAGGGTGGTGCTGGTGGACTGGCTTGGGGAGCTGGAGTTCGGGGCGGCGCAGGAGAGCGACCCGTCGTGGTTCTTGGACGGCGCGGGGCTGGCCGGGCTGTGGAGCGGGGAGCGGCGCGTCATTCTGGTGATGGACGCCGACCGCAGGGAGCGGGCGGAGGAGCGCATGGGGCTGGCGCTGCCCGACCCCTTCGCCGAGACGCGGGACCGGCTTGTGTTCGTCAACAGGCGCTGAGGCCGGGCGGGGCGAAATTCAGGAGGAATATATGTCCGAAAAGTGCGTAATATCAGTGGTGGTGCCGGTCTACAACGAGGAGGAGTCCCTCCCCCACCTGTGCCCGAGGCTGCTGGCGGCAATGGACGCCATGGAGCGCCCGTACGAGATCATCTTCGTCAACGACGGCAGCAGGGACTCGTCGCTGAGGCTTCTGCTGGCGTGCCGCGAGGCCAACCCCGGAAGGGTGCGCGTGATCGACTTCAACGGCAACTTCGGCCAGCACATGGCGATAATGGCGGGCTTTGATCACGCCCGCGGCGATAT
>JAKJGK010000202.1 GCA_022704435.1 Synergistota bacterium
TATCCCCTCGGAGGCGACGTCGCTGGCCAGCAGAAGGCGCAGGGGGGCGGCCTCCTTGCCGAACTCCTCCACCAGGCGCTGCTGGTCGATGTCGGGCATGCCGCCGTGAAGCAGCTCGACGGCGTTTTCGGGCAGGCCGAGGTCAGATACGAGGTTTTTGCGCAGCCATTTAAGGGTCTCGATCCGCTCGGAGAATACGACGAGCCTGTCCGTCGCGTCCGTGCCGTCCCAGGCCAGGTCGGGGTGGGAGCGGAGGGCCTCGACCAGCGCTCGGTACCTTCCGAGGTCCTCGGGGGCTATGGCGGCGACTTTTTCCTCCAGCTCGCGGAGCGCGGTCGCGTCCGGGTCGTCCTCTGGCAGGCCGTCCTTGCGCTGCTTGTCGAGGCGCGCCCGCAGGGTCTGCAGGCAGGCGGCGGGGCTTGAGAACAGCGCCTTCTCCAGGACGACCCGGAACAGCAGCTCGCCCGTGCTTCGCCCCGCCGAGGGGCTCAGGTCGAGGTCGGCGAGGCGGGAGTAGGCCTCCTCCTCGCTAGGGGTGGCCCGGCAGTGCAGGGTGATGATCCTCCTCTGCTTGAAGGCGCCCGCCGCCCGTGCCTGGACGTCCTTCTTGAAGCGCCTGACGAAGAGGCCCTTGATGTCCTCCCTGGTGTACTTCTCCGGGTCGGCTATGGCGGTGGGGTCGAGCATGTTCATGAGGGAGGCGAAGCTTCCGGCCCTTCCGTCGTGGGGGGTGGCGGACAGGAGGATCAGGGTGTCCGACCTGGAGGCGAGAAGGCGGGCGAGCCTGGCCCTCTGGGAGAGGGCGCCTCCCCTCACGGCGACGTTGTGGGCCTCGTCGATGATGATTATGTCCCACCAGGCCTTCTCCAGGAATGTGCGGTACTGGGCGTCCTGCTTCAGGGTGTCCATGGAGATGATGGTCCTGTCGTAGTAATGAAAGGGGTTCATACCTGCGGGAAGGCGCGAGTAGACGCGCTGGATGCCTGCGGAGTCGAGGCGGACGAGGGGGATGGTGAAGCGGCTCCAGAACTCCTTCTGGAACTGCGTCATCATGCTCTTGACCGCGACGACGAGGATGCGCCGCCCCATTCCCCGGCGGATGAGCTCCGAGGCAAGTATGCCGGCCTCGAGGGTCTTGCCGAGGCCGACGCTGTCCGCGAGCAGGATTCGCGTCCTCGTCTGGGACAGGGCGCGGGCTGCGGGAAGAAGCTGGTAGTCCGTGAGGTCCATGGCGGCTCTGTGGCCTATGTGGATTCGCTCGTCGGTGGGAGGCGTGCGACGAAGCAGACTCTCCAGGAAAAGGATGGACGAACGGAAGTTGGGCGAGACGTCGGGCACGAGGGCGGTCTCCTCCGGCCGGAGGATCCTGACGTCCTCGAGGTCGGAGAGAAAGACCGCGTCGCGATCCTTGACCGGGTCGGAGAGTCCCGTGACGTGAAGGGCGCTGCCGATGGAAGTCGTCTCGGCCTTCCGGACGACCCACTCGGCGTCCCTGATCTCGACCCTTGCGCCGGGCGCGAAGTTGTTCGACATGAGTACGGACCAGCTCCTTGTAAGCGCGTCTGGCAGCGTCCGGACGATAAAGCCTGCCGACGTACGCAGTTGCCGCCGTGTCTTTATTATACACTGAATAATGATGGAAAAAGGTTGGAGGGTGGTGGATCGCTCTGTCGTCCCGAACGAGCAAAGCGAGGAGGTAAGCAGGCGACCGAACGGACGTTCTTCCTGTTCGAGTCGATCGCTTACCCTGAGGAGCGAAGCGACGAAGGGTGCAGGCGACCGAACGGGCTCGTTATTTGTCGTCCCGAACGAGCGAAGCGAGGAGGGACCCTGCGTCGAACCGCCGCTGATCCGAGAACGTCCCCGATCGGGTAGGAGGGGGCGGCTAGCCCCCGTCCCCCCACACCACCGTACGTACCGTTCGGTATACGGCGGTTCATGAAGTTTAACCTGTGGACGGAACAGAACTCAGGCTGAACAGGCCGCGGGACTTGAAGTAGTCGAGGCCGAGCGCTATCTTGACTTGGGGCGCCTGCGTTAATCGCCAGTAGCCTTTCCGGGATCCGCCTATCTTGGCGGCCTCCTCCCGCAGGATTCCAAGAGCCATAAGCTCGCGGACCCGTGTCCTGCCCCTCTTCCATTGCTTGAGGAGGCACATGCGGAGCCGCCCGCGTATCCATCTGTCCAGTTTCTTGAAGACGTTGGGGGTTTCGGCGAGCCTGAAGTAGCCCATCCATCCCCGGAGATACTGGTTGAGTTCATGAATACGCTCCGTGAGGCTCATGCTTCTCCTGCGGCTGGTCAGCTCCCGGACTTTGTCCTTGAACCTTTCTATGCTCCTTGGCGCAACCCTGATGAGCGGGTTCTCGTGGTTCGTGAATGAGAATCCCAGAAACTTGCGTCTCCATGGGTGGTCGACGGCGCTCTTCTCCTCGTTGACTTTGAGCTTGAGCCTGCCCTCCACGTATCTGCGGATGCTCCCCATGACCCTCTCGCCCGCCCGCCTGCTCTTGACGTAGATGTTGCAGTCGTCGGCGTAGCGGACGAATCGGTGCCCCCTCTTCTCCAGTTCCTTGTCCAGGTCGTCGAGCATGATGTTGGCCAGAAGAGGACTCAAGGGACCGCCCTGGGGCGTTCCTTCCTTCGTCCTCTCGAACATGCCGCCTATCATTACGCCCGCTTCGAGGTACGACCGTGTCAGGCGGAGCACTCGTTTGTCGGTCACCTTGCGCGCGACTCGGGCC